>CAZCMU010000036.1:0-8307 GCA_964499725.1 uncultured Opitutales bacterium | reverse complement strand
CCGCCCCGCCCACCGGCTGGCTCCGACTCCCGCGGCCTGATTTTCCTGGCCTGCCTGGTTATCGCGCTGGCGGCTTTGGCGGCCTATGCAAACACCTTTGCGGTGCCATTCTATTTCGACGACCGGCAGGCCATCACCGACAACGACACCATCAAGCATCTCAACTTAGATGCCCTGATTCCTCCGACTGAACACGCCGCCGGGGCCATTGGCCGGCCGCTGGTGAATTTGTCGCTCGCGATCAACTATGCCATCTCTGGAGACAACGTGGGGAGTTATCACGAGCTGAACTTGTTTTTTCACATCCTTGCTGCGTGGCTGCTCTTGGGTGTGCTGCGGCGAACGCTTCTGCTCCCGCCACTCGCCGAAACTTTTGGCCAAGCCGCGCTGCCACTCGCTTTTTTTATTGCGCTGCTGTGGACGGTGCATCCCTTGCTGACCGAGACGGTCACCTGCGCCGTGCAGCGCGATGAATCCATGGTGGCAATTTTTTATTTGCTGTCCTTTTACTGCTTCGTCCGGTCAGTGGGTTCACCCCACGAAAAACGGTGGCAAGCTGGCGCCATCGCGGCGTGTTTTTTGGGGGTGACGGCCAAGGAAGTGATGGTCACCGCGCCCCTGCTTATCTTGCTCTATGATCGCGCGCTGGTGGCGGGCACCTTTCACGCGGCGTGGTCGGCCCGGCGCAAATTCTACGCGAGCATGGTGGCGAGTTGGATTCCACTGGAACTGCTCATGCTATCGTCGGGCCAACGCGGCGGCACCGTCGGTTTTGGCCTGGGGATGTCGCCGTGGGCGTATGCGTTAAAGCAGTGCGAGGCGATTATCCACTACCTGCGGCTGGCTTTTTGGCCGCACCCGCTGGTGCTTGATTACGGCACGGATGTGGTGCATAATATTGCCGATGTTTGGTGGCAGGCGCTGCTGTTGCTGGCGCTGCTGGGGGGAACCATTTACGCGTTATGGAAACGACCCGTGCTCGGTCTGGCGGGCGCGTGGATATTTGTAATTCTGGCGCCCAGTTCGAGCTTTGTGCCGTTGACGACCCAGACGGAAGCCGAGCACCGGATGTACTTGCCGCTCGTGGCACTCGTCACGCTCATGGTGCTCGGGCTTTACCAGTGGGCGGGGCGGATGACCTACACCCTCTGGACGCTGCTGGCCGTGTCTTTTGGCTTGGCCACTTTTACCCGCAACGCCGATTACCGCACCGAGTTGACCATGTGGAATGTTACGGCCCAACAACGACCGGTCAGCGAGCGGGCGCATTACAACCTGGCCTGCGCTTTGATTGGCGCCAATGACTTCCGCCGCGCCGCCGCCGAACTCACCCTCACCCTGAAAATTGACCCCGATTATGCCGACGCGCATTGCAACCTCGGCCTCTGCGACACCCGGTTGGGTGACACGCACCACGCCATGCCGGAATACCGCCGCGCCACGCAAATTGACCCCGACCACGTGCAGGCTAATTATAATCTGGGGTGCGCCTATGTCGAACTCGGCCAGGTGGCATCAGCCATGGGCCGCTTTCGCACCGCCGCCCAACTTGACCCCTCCTATGGCGATGCCTTCGTGGGCTATGGAACGGCCCTCGTCCATATGAATCAGCCGGCCCAGGCCATCAAGCCGCTGGAAGACGCCTTAAAATTGGAGCCGGACAATGGCGCGGCCCTGGACAATTACGGCTCGGCCCTCCTGGCACTCGGCCGACGCAAGGAAGCGCTGGCCGCCTTTAGTCAAGCCCTTGAAGTCAACCCGAATGACAACGCGGCCCAGAGCAATGTTGACGACATCAAGCACGACGACAGCTTCCGCAGTAAATAAGCCCCCGCCGCTTAATGGGCCGCCGACCCACCCATGATAGCCTTGTACATTTGTTTCTGGGAATCGACAAATTTGCTGTAGGTGGCGAACTGCTCCGGCGTAAGCACGGCCTGCATGGCGGCTTTTTTCGCTTCCATTTGCCCCTCAATGTCCAACTGGTCAAACGCGGGATTGGCGCCATCCACACCGGCCTGTTGCGCAAAGCCTGAATAAAGCGCCGTAAACACCTTGTCTTTTTGGTCGTCGGACAGTTGCAAGGAACTCTGTACTTGGGCCATCTCGGCATTGGCTTGCATTTGCGCCTGATTCTTTTTGTCCTCGTTCTGGGAGTTCTGGTACTGAATATATTGCGCGGGCGTGAGGATATTCTGGATTTGCTGGTCCACGGCGGCCTGCTGGTTTTTTTGATCAGCGATGGCTTTCCGCACGTCAGCCGGGGATAATTGACCCGCGAGCATTTTTTGCCCCATGCCCGATGCATTTTCAGCAGCCTTTTCCAGAATAGCGCGAATGGCCTGCTCCTCGTCGCCGGTGAGGTTGAGGCGGGCCTTCAGCGCGGCCATTTTCATCTCCGTTTGCTGTTTGACCGCCGCGGAGATCATCTGGCTCATGCGCGTTTTCATGTCCGGCGCGTTAAGGTCCGGAGCCTTGGGGCCGAGCTCGGCCAGCTTGGCCTTAATCGCGGCTTCGCGTTGGGTTAAGTCCTTGGCACGGGCGTTATCTTGCGCAAGGGCCGCTTCCGCGGCCTTGACGGCGCCGGGATGGGCCGCGGCGGAGGCGGGTGCGGGCTGGACAAAGTAGGCCTCGCCCGCAGCCGCCAGGACGATTCCGGCAATCAGGCCGGTGACAAAGAGTATGGTTTTATTCATGGCAGATTCTAAAGTTATTAAATGGCTATTGGGCGGCGGGGGCCGGAGCGGAAGAGTCCGTAGTGGTGTCTTGCTCAATTACAAAAGTTTTTACCATCGCTGATTGTGAATCGAGAAATTTACTGTAGGTGTCAAACTGCGCGGGGGTAAGCAGGGGCTGCAGCGCGGCCTTTTTGGCCTCGGCCGAACCGCCGGGGCCCGTTTGCAGCAGGGCGTTGAAAACCTTGTCTTTCTGGCCATCAGAGAGCTGGAGCGAGCCCTGAATCGAGGACAACTCCATGTTGGCCATGGTTTCGGCCTGGTTTTTCTTGTCGTCGGCTTGCATGTTTTTATATTCAGCCTGCTGGTCGGGCGTGAGGATGTTCTGCAATTGCTTGTCGAGATCAAGTCCGTCGCCCGCCTGGCTCTTCATGGCTTTCATCTCATCCTGAGACATGCCACCGTCCATCATTTTTCCCGCCATGGATTGCGCGAGTTGCGCCTGTTTGTCCATGACGTCCTGAATCGCCTTTTCTTGATCGGGGGTGAGATTGAGCCGCGATTTCAGGGCCGCCAGTTTCATGTCCATTTGCGATTTCATGACGCTGCTGATTATTGCATTCATCATTTTAGACTTGTCGTCGGCCTTCGCCGCCGTGGCGCCGGCGGTGGCGAGCCCCAGTTTATTCTCCGCCTTCACCACGTAAGCTTCGCGCGCATCAAGTTCAGCCTTGAACGCTTTTTCGCGGTTGGCGGCTTCCTGTGCGGACTTGAGCACGGCGGCATCCGCCGAAACGCGGTCGGCCGGCGGGGTGTCATTGACGATCAGGGTCCGACCACTGACAAACAGCACGGCCCCCACAAAAATACCGGCAGTGAATACAACGGGCTTGTTCATAAAATGTTTGGATAGATGGAGTGGACATTATGCCGTCACCGGGGATGGGATGTCTAATATAAAACCATGTGTTGTTTATAATGGAGACGGCGCCCGACGCAAAATGTGATGGGGGTTTTCCACTAAAGCAAAACCCCCAACCATCTCAAACGTAGTGGAATCGGGCCGCCGAGGCCCCTTGATTGACTTTCCGAACAGTAATGATTTACCATCGGCCAGCCCACCCCCACCTCCGTGATTTTTGCCTGGAGTTGTTGTCAATCCCCATGAAACATACCCGCCTGATTCAATTCAAGTTGCTCGCGCTTTTGGGTCTTGAGCTTGCCATGGCCGGCTGTGCCCAGCCGATGGTGGCCAATGCTCCCGCAGCCGTCAGTACGCCCGCCCCAACCGCCGCTGTGGCCCCGACACCTGCGACCACGCCCGCACCGACAGTGGCGACAACCACCAGTGATGCACCCAAGGTCAATACCGCCCTGGTGCCTGTTCCGCAAGGCGGCGCCAACTACCAAACGGTGCACCAGCGGCTCGTCGAACAGGCTAAGGCCGGCGGCATTGACGTGCTGTTTGTCGGCGACTCAATCACCGACTTTTGGATTGGCGTGTCCAGCGGGCGCGCCACGGGTAAAGAAGTCTGGGACAAATACTTTGCCCCGTTGAATGCAGCCGATTTCGGTTACAATGCCGATCGCACCCAGCATGTGTTGTGGCGGTTGCAAAACGGGGAAGGCCAGGGTTTCTCACCCAAAGCCATCGTGCTGATGATTGGCACCAACAACCTGGGGGTAGCCAGACGCGGGGTGGCCAATTCGCCGTTGCGCAATTCCATTCCGGAGGCCGTGGAAGGCGTGACCGCGGTGGTCAAGGAACTGCGCAAGGATTTTCCCGGCGCAAAAATTCTTCTCCTCGGCATTTTTCCGCGGGATGACGACCAACTGGCCAAGCAGCAAATTCCGCTGGCGAACAAAGAACTGGCCAAATTGGATGACCAGCAGCACGTGTTTTTCCTCGATATCACCCAAAATTTTCTCGGCCCCGATGGCAACCTCAACCCTGACGCCTTCGGAGCGGACAAGCTTCATCCCACGGCGAAGGGCTATCAAATCTGGGCGGACGCCATCCAGGAACCGCTGGCTAAATTGCTTAAATAGGAAGCGTTGCGCCCCGGCCGGAATGGTTTAGATATATACCCTGCTCTTCATGGATGCTTGGCGAAACCCCGGTCGGCGTTGGTTATGGATATCAGGTTTGGTGGTGATGGTCACCTTGGTGACCATTGACACCATCATCCACCTGCAGACCACCCACGCCGTTACCGCGCAACATATATTTATCCCCCCGGAGCCCGACGTCCAATCACCAACCGGCTACGTGCTGGGCCAGCGCGACCTCATCCTGCCCTATGTGGGCATGGACGGCTACCATTGGGTGATGCAGACCCAACAGATGTTGGCCGATGGCAATCCGCGCGTGCGATCCGTTGACTATGATAATTACGACAACGGCCCCAAGGGGCGCGAAGTGCACTGGAGTTCGTCGTTCCGCTGGTGGGTGGCGTTGCTCGCATGGCTGGAACACGCGTATGGGGCCGTGCCCTTGTCCAATGCAGTTGAAGACGTGATTCCTTTTGCCAACACGTTATTAATAGTGCTGTTGATGATTGGCGTGACGCCGCCCATTGCCCGGCGGATGGGCGCCGGGCCAGCCACGCTGGTGGTGTTCGGGATGATGGCCATCAGCCCCCTGTATGAGGCCTTTTCCGAAGGCAAAAGCGACCACCATGGGCTCGCGGCGCTGAGCGGCTTGCTAACATTGCTTTTCCTGCTGGCGGGCGGCGCCGGCTGGGTGAAATCCGAAACCGGCGGCGACGAGTCCGCCAATTCCGCCTTGGACGCCTGGTTGCCTTACCGGGCGCAGGCGCGGCGCTGGTTCATTGCTTCCGCCATCGTCGGCGGCATGGGGTTGTGGGTTAGCACGGCGTCGGAAGCGCCGGTGTTGGTCGAGGTCGGGTTGGGCGCGCTGCTGGCCACGGGCCTACTGGGGCGCAACGCCCAAAACGACCCGCTGGCCAAACCCGACCCAACACTGTGGCGTGTATGGGGTATTGCGGGCGCCACCACGAGTCTGTTTTTTTATCTATTGGAATACTTTCCGTCGCATTTCGGGATGCGGCTCGAAGTCAATCACCCACTCTACGCGCTGGCGTGGGTGGGCGGCGGCGAACTGCTGTGCCGGTTGAGCCGATGGTGGAGCGGAGGAAAGCTGGCCGCTAATATCAAGGATTGGCTGGCGCTGACGGCGAGCGCCCTCGCAGTGGCCGTTGTGCCACTGATGGTGTACTTTTATGCTGGCCAGGTTTTTTGGGTGGCCGACCGTTTTCTGTTTATTTTTCACGAAGACTATATTGCCGAATTCAAAAGCCTGGGCGCGTTCCTCGAGTCGATGTATACGGGTTCAGCGCGGATGTATCTCCCGACCGTGGTGAACCCCTTGTTCCTGCTGGCGGTGCCGATGGTGGCCTGGTGCTGGCGGGATTTGCGCTCGCTGGTTTTGCTGCTGGCCTGTGTATGGATAATCGGCGCGCCTATTTACGAAGGGTGGGTATGGCATTCCACCGGCGTGATGCCGTTTAATGCCCAATTCGGCTGGCTAGAATTCGGGGCCGTAGCCCTGACAGTTGTGCTGGTCATGCGTTGGCCGCCTTGGTTTCTGCTGGCCCCGGCCCTGGCGGGCTACGTCGAATTTCTCAGCGAGCAAAGCATCGCCCAGCTCGATGATTATTTTTGGGCGGCGATCGCCGTGCCGGTAATTGTGATGGTGGCTCTGCTGGCGTTGTGGAAGCCGTGGGAGGAATTTCCCCGGCCGGCCAAAGCCCTTTTGCTGCTCGGGTTGCCACCGGGACTGGCGACCCTGGCCTTGTCCACGCGCGAAATGCGCTGGATGGAAATCGGCTACGCGCTGTGGCTGGCGGCGCTCGCCGGGGTCGTCGTGGCCTTGGCGCTGAGCCCGGGTTACCGCTGGACTTGGCCGCGCCGCCTGGCTGCGGGAATTTTTCTCGCCGCAGTGCTGGCCCCCGGGCCGGGTCTGATGGTCTACGGCTGGATCCATTATGGCTGGAAGGCTCCGATGTCCGATGTGGAAGTCATGGAGTCCGTCACCCGTGATGTCTCCCAACGGTTGCGGGCGCGCCTCGGGAGTGATCCGGGCGTGGTCGTCAGCGGCCCCACCACCACGACTTGGATGATTTATTGGGGTGGGTTCAAGGGATTGGGCACCCTTTATTGGGAAGACCTCGAAGGTTTGAAAAACACGATGGATATTTATGCCGCGCCGAGCCCGGACGAGGCCCTGAAACTCATCCAGGCGCGCGGGGTCACGCACATTGCGATTTATTCGTGGGATCCCTTTTATGAGCAATATGCCCGGCTGGCCCACGGCTGGCACAAACCCACCACCCCGGCTGAAGCCGCGGCGGAAAAACCCAAGCTGCTCAATGCCTTCATCTATAACATTATCGAAAGCCATCACATCCCCCGGTGGCTGCGTCCCATTTACTATCCCATGCCGCCGGACAAATTGCTGAGCGCACAGGCCGTTTACATTCTCGAGGTCGCCCCCCAGCAGTCGGAGGAGGAATCGAATGTGCGCGTGGCCCAATGGCAACTCGCCATCGGCAGTCCACAAAGCGCATTCACGAGCGTGCGCAACGCCTTGCAAATTCACCCGAATTATTTACCGGCATTGATTTGCGGCGCACGCGTTGACCAGGTGCTCGGCCGCCAGGAGGAACTCACCGCCCTTCTGCAGGGCATCCGCCAGCAGCTATCCCAGGCCGGCTCACTCGAACTCGAAGAACGCATTGATCTGGCCGTGTTGCTGGTCATGGCGAAAGATGACGCCGACGCCACCACCCAAATCGCCGCCTGTGTCCGCCAAGCCGACGCCCGCAGTTTGCGCCGCACCGGGTTTGACCAGCTTTACCATTTTCTGGTGCTGGCCCGGCAAATGAATCTGACCGAAACCCGGCCCGGACTCGCCCCCTTTGTGCTCAACCTGCTTCCGGAATCCACCCGGCTGCAATACCTGCTCGATAGCGCCCAAATTGAAGATTCCCGACGACAGGGAGCGGCCTGCCTGAGCCTGCTGCGCCAAGCCCATGGGCGAAGTCCGAACGATATTTTAGTCCTCAACACGCTCGCCAAATTTCTGGCCACCGCACATGACGCCGCCCTGCGCAATGGACGGGAAGCCGTGGCCCTGGCTCTGCGGGCGCGTGAACTGGACAAAAACCTGCACCCGGAAATCGCGGACACGCTGGCCTGCGCCTATGCCGAATCCGGGCAGTTCAACCTGGCCCAGGTTGTCGAACAACAAGCCCTGGCGGGCGCCCATGCCGCCAAGCTGGATGGCTTGGCGGCACAATGCGATCTGCATTTTGCCCTTTTCCGCAACAGCCTGCCCTATCACGAGTAGCGCGCATGATGGCCATGTTTCAAAACATCTGGCGCCAACTTTATCCGCCTCGCCTGTGGGCGGTGGCGTTGGCGGCCATGGTGGTCATTGTGACCATTGATACCGTCGTGCATTTGCGCACGACTTGGAGCATTACCGCGCGGGACGCGGACCAACCACCGGTCACAGATGCATCCTCGCCCAGTGGCTACGCGGCGAACCAGCACGAACTGGTGCTGCCCTATCTCGGCATGGATGGCTACCATTGGGTGATGCAGACGC
>CAZCMU010000035.1:0-17056 GCA_964499725.1 uncultured Opitutales bacterium | reverse complement strand
CCCGTAGCCAAAATCAAGTTGCCATAAAGCCCGGAGAGGTGATAGGATGTGTAGGCTACCGAGGGAAACAGAAAGCGTCCCGTCAAGATGACCGAACTGTAGATCACAAAAAATAAGAAGGGCAGTCGATAGATGAGCGCGTTAGCCCACGAGCCATCAGTGGCCGAAGATATCCGAGCGAAACTAATCACCATACTAAACCACATCATCCAGCGCAAAGCCGACTCAACCTTATTCAAAGAAACAACGACGTTGATTACCGCCACCGCAAGCATAAACCCCATAAAAATCATTCCCCGCTCCCGATAAAACGAATGCACGGTTGGCACTGACATAGCCTTCAACATCAGGATTAAAACCAAAAAACCAACAATGTCTTGTGTATAATATTCATCTTGCCGGACGGTCGTGGCGACATAGCACAAGGCGAATAACAGCGTCGCAAGTGTAAAGTAGTTCACCAGCCATCGGTCAACTTTGCCGAGTTGATTGGCCCGCTGGGGCGGTGCAAAAGGTTGCATGGGGAAACGGCGAGGGTGCTGTGGCTGATTATGAGCGAGTGCCGGCGACTTACAATCTCATTTTGTTTTAGCCGTCAATTTGCTCCTCATATCAAAGAACGGGACCAATAAGAAGTCCGCGGGCAAGTCGACGATGGACGCAGATTTACTTTGGCAAACGCGCGGGGCGGAAGGCCCACTCATGCGAAATTACAAAATTGAAAATAGTGCCGGCGGCAATTCCAATCAAGGCGGCGATGAGTTCGTGGTCTTTAAACGAGGCAACCTGATGTGACAAGGTCATCGTTATCGACCAGTTCACCACCACCCCGAGCGCGCAAGTGGCCACAAACCGGCCGTATTGCGGCCACACGGGGTGGTGCGCCGCGAGGTCAAAGGTCAGATAGCGGTTCGGCAGAAAATTCCAAGTCAGTGAAATCCAGATCGACACGGCATAGGCCAATTCCTGGCGCAGGCCCAGCTTGAGTAGAATGGCGTACGAAAGCAAATTCACCGCCACCCCGGATGCACCAATCAGGCAAAACTGAACGAACCGTGAAGCCTTACCGTAACGATAATCATAAAGCCGCTTGAGATGCAAAATGTACCGGGCCTGCTCGCCAAGATTGAGTTTGCTTTCCCCGCGCTGGCGATCGGAAAAAAAAATGGGGATTTCCACCACATTGCGGCACGGACATTTGATGATCAATTCCAAGGCGAATTTGTAGCCAATGGGATTTAAATTTTTTGCCCGTTCAAAAACCGGCCGGGGCATTACAAAAAATCCCGTCATGGCGTCTCGGACTGCGGTCAGCGGCCGGGCCAGCAAGCCAGCCACCCGGCTATTGAGCCAGCGAAAGAGCCCCCACCCTTTTTCGGTCTGCCCGCCTGCAATATACCGGCTCCCAATCACCATATCGGCCTGATTCTGCTTTTGCGCCTGCACCATATCCGGGATGGCCTCCGGCGGATGGCTCAAGTCGGCATCCATGCACAGCAGTAAATCACCCCGGGCTTCGTGAAATCCGCGCATAATTGCACTGCACAAACCGCGTTCGTTTTGGCGGACAATGATGCGAACGGGTGCGCCCTGCTCTTGCAGTTCCGCCACGCGTGCGGCCGTTTTGTCAGGACTATTGTCGTCAACAAAAAGAATTTCATATTCCAAGCGGGCGTCCAGAACGGCCCGGATGCGGGCTACCACAGGATGGATATTCTCCTCTTCACAGTAAGTTGGAACAATAATGGAAAGCATGGGAGTCAAGAATTCGGGCCAGGATCAACTGGCGCCAAGATAAAGGGCCCGTAGACGGGCAATCATCGTCTGAGTTGAGTAGGATACAAGAATTTTCTCCACGGCTGGCGGAACCAGCCCTTGTGGCCAGGGAGCTATTTGCGCCAGGGCATGAGCGAGTGCCACTGGGTCGCCCGGAGCAACCAGGATTCCTGCGGCGGAGTCGGTGACAATTTCAGGAATGCCGCCAACCTGACTTGCCACCACCGGCAGTCCAGCCGCCAATGCCTCCAATAAAGCAACCCCCAGCGCCTCGGCGCGCGAAGGTAGTACAAAAATGTCGGAATGCCACAAGACCTGCCGCAATTGCTCCTTCTCCAGTTTGCCGGCAAACAAGATGCGAGAGTTGCCGCACTGAGTTTGCAAATCTGGAAACATTTTCTCGCACTGCTTCCTCGTTGAACCCACGACGGTGAGGTGCCAATCCAGCCCGGCAGGCAAACCTTCAACGGCTCGCAGTAACACATCCAAACCCTTGCGCACAATATCGCTGCCCACATAAACCAGCCGCCGGGCCGCCGTTTGGCGACTGAGGGGATCAGGCGGCAACACCGCCGGGCGGGTAAAATATCCCACATCCACCGCCTTGGGTAAAGTCAGGATGCACTCGGGATGATTCGGGTGATACTCGGCAAGGATTTTTTCGCGAGTAAAGACTGAATTGCACAAGGAGAGGTTTTGCCGCTCAACAAATTTTTTCTCCAGCCGACGGCGGCGCCACAGCGCCGCAAATCTTCGCCAGCCGGCCCGGCTAATGGTTTCGCCCGCTCGCCGCCACAAATCCGTATTTTCATAATCGTTGATTTGACCCCAAAGCGGGCCCGAATAACTGAGCAAAGAAGCATGCAGGTGGGAATTATTCACGTGCAAAAGGACTGGTTGGTCCGGGGCGCCCAGCTGGTGGGCCACATGCAAAGCCGTGGCGGCGTTGCGCCGATATAGGTCGAGCGAACCACTTCCGAGACCGGAGGCATGCCAACGCGGATGCGCACCAGGCAACTCCGGCGCCACCAGATGAAAATCAATCTCCGGATCCTCGCAAAAGTTCTCCCAGAGATAGCGGGCATAAGTCTCGGGGCCGGTTGCCCCGTTGCCAAACACGGTCGTGACAAAAATGACGCGACGCAAAAAATTCATGTCAAAATTCGAGCATCTCCCTTTAAGCGAGACGGAACCGGTGGCGGGCCGCCTGCCAGAGGCCGGAAACCCGGCGAAGACCCATTTGCACTTCCGCCACCCCAATCAACCACGCCACGCCGCCGCCCAATCCCAATCCGATTCCACCTAAAAGCGCTCCTTGGGCCAGGGCCAATAGTTTGCCGTAAACTGTAATGTTGCCGGAATAGCGCAACCCCGGTAGCAAGGCCGGCAACAGCCATCCAGCCAATAACGGCAAGACCGCTGCGGCCGCCAGTTTCCAGGTGCGCAATGGAAAAAACACCAGAAATTGCGGCCGCCGCCAGATGACGATAACCAGCCCGGCGAGTGCCACACTGACGACGTTTAAAATCAACACGGATGCCGCCCCCCACAAGCCCCAGATGGAGACCAAATACGGCGCCGCAAAGGCCATGGCAATCTGCGCAATCGTCATCGCTTCATAGACCCAGCGCATGTCGCCCATGATGATATTCAACCGCCGGTAAATACCGCCAGCGCCATCAATAATTAACAACCCAAAGAAACACCAGGCAAACAAGACGGTTAGCTGAATATCCGCCAGGGGGTAAAGCGGGCTGCCCCACAAGGCCCCCAAAATATTGGGTAGCGCGGGAAACAAAACAATTAAAACGCCGAGGTACATTAATCCGTACTGATAGAGTGCTTCACTAATCCTGGCCCGCAATTGCAGTGGATGACGATGCGCCAAAACTGATGCATCAGTAAAAAAGACCACACTGACCGGGCGCATGAAATAAGTGCCCATTCGCGTGTAAAGGTTTTCCGCGTATTTGTAGACGGCTAACGTGCTGCCGGGCAAAGTTGTCAAAGCCGCATTAAAAGTAAAAACAAAAGCTTGGGCAGCAACGACATAGAGTGAGGACAGCCCCACCCGACCAACGACCGCCCAAACGCTAAAGCCAGGTTCGCTCCAAACCCAAGCATGACGGTATCCCTGGCGACGCAGGTAAGACCAACTGCCCGCGTAGAGAACAAGCTGGGTCACACCCTGCGAGACCATCAAGGCCCAGATTCCTAGAAGTTTCGCCGTGGCCACCAGCAAGACCAACCCGATGGCCGAGCCGACCAGTCCGTAAAACTCAAATCGTCCAAACCAACCGCGGGCATTGCCGATCAACTGCAAATGGCCATTGGCGACAACTAGGCACATAACTGGCAGAAAGCTCTGGGCAAGGCTGACCACCAATTTCTGCTCATCATCGGTAAATCCAGGGGCAATCAACACTCCAATCCAAGGCATCAGCAGAAAAACCCCTGCGGCCAGGACGACCAGCATGAAAATCAAGTGATTATACAATGCAGAAAAACACCGGTCCGCCTTCTTGGTGCCGTCCACTTCGCGCCGTTGGACATATTCAGGCAAAAAATTATCTGAAAATTGCCCAACCAAAAATCCTTTTTGCACGATCGCCAGTAAGGTGACCGCGGAGAAGTAGCACTGCATCCTGGTGCTGGTTCCGAAGAGCCACGCCATGGCGATGCTGGTGGCCACACCGAGTGCGGCATTGGCAATATTGATGAGCGTCAGCCGACTGATGGAGCGCAATTGCGACATGTCAACCCAGCTGATTCCACTGATTAAGAATGGCCGTTTCCACCACCCCGGGGTCAAGCTGCTCCATGCAGGTGGGCACGCGCTCGCACCGCCCGCGATAACAAGCGGCGCAAGTGGGATCCGCCGTCAAGACTTCACCCCGGCCATAGACATCAAGCTCCCACGGTGACGTTGGCCCCACCAGCACGACAGTCCGCTTTTGCAAAGCGACCGCCATGTGAAAGCCCAAACTATCTGGAGTAAAAAAAACATCGGCCAGACTCACCAGCGAAACAAATTCCCGCACGGAATTTCCGCAGCCAAGATCCACAACATTTTCCTTCGCCTGCGCCAGAATGGCGGCGTTAAATTCAACCTCTTCCGGGCCGCCGTACAACAATAGCAACGCTGCGGGCACCCGACGGCGCAAGCGTTGAATCAGTTCGACGTAACCGGCAACGGTCCACTTCTTGCATTGCCAGCGCCCCCCTCCACCCGTGTTGAGTCCAATTATTCGTTGGCCAGACTTTATCCCCAATTGGCTGCGTCGCTCCAGAAGCCAGGCCGCATCAAACAGTTTGGCCGGAAGTTCCGGCAGCGCCACGGGGTTGGGTAAGCGGCAAATCTCGTATATGAGATCCTGATACGTCCGACGGTTGGCCTGCTTCAGGCGGTCGTTAACACCCATGCGCCACCACAATCCGGCTTCGGGACTGGCAATTTCCGCCTGGCCAAATCGCCCCGCTACAAAACCCAGTTTTTCCGCGCATTTGGCCAAAGACATTATTTTTGCCGACAGTTCGTCGGCGTCGAGCCCGATGCCCAACTCAAAAGATTCCGCAAACAATGCCTCGAGATAATTGCCCTCGACTGCCAACACGCGGTGCACCCGTGGATTGCCTTCCAACAGCGCCCGGGATCGCTCCCGGGTCACCCATGTCACCTGCAACCCTGGATATTTTTTATGCAAAGCCGGGAGAATAGCCGTGGTGCGCAAGACATCGCCCATGGCATCCAGTTTAACAATGAGAACTTTTTTGCCGAGAGGAGCATAGTCCGGGCACCCGGGGCAGGGCCGGCCATCGCGCTTATGGAAAACGCAGGGCGACGAACCCCGGTAGTAGGCACAGTCGGTGTGGATGATTTGGTCGGCTTCAGTGGGTGTCATAATTGGCATTTTAGAATTCCATAACTCAAATTTTTCATCCGCATTCCTATTTCTCCTTATCGCTGACGCGCCTTGTGATTGTTTGTGAAAAATCGGGGTCATAACTCAGTAGATTACCCGACCACGATAAACGAGCAAGTAGTCACCGCGAAACGCCCCGCCCCAGATTCGTATTCGCTGCCTAACTCGGCGCGAGGTGAAATTGCGACACACCCGACGCAACAGCGAGACCTGCTGATTTCCAGTGGCTCCACGAACGCTTCGCAAAACCCCCGGAACGTGTTCCGCTGTTTGTTTTCGAATCCGCTCCAAATGTTCCAGATAGGGCGAGAACAGCTTTCTGCGAAGTACCGCCGTAGATTGCACACCATAAGATTCCCAGCTGGGATTGTAAATGAAGCCAGTCAACTGTTTAAGGCGGCTAAAATGGAACATGAGTAATGGCTGGCCGTTCACTTCCAAGCCGTGCGGGGTCGCAGTTAAGCGACAGTTGCCAATGTTCCATGGCGCGGCGTTGATACCAGGATGGTCCAGGATTTTAACCCTGTCATATTTGGCGGGCCAAGCATCGAGATATTGCTGATCCGCATACCGGCCATTATCGTAGTAATCTCCGCACCATTCCAGGCATTGGCCACACCAATGTTCGAGGCAGGCCAGGCCGGTGGGGTCCCGGCGGAAGGTGACCCAGCCAGCGTTGAAGCGACCACCACGTTCCAGATCCTTGTTTCGAGCAGAAAATCGATGCGGGGTAATGGACACAGAATAATCGCCGATTTCGCGGAACACAGTCTCGGGATCGCCAAAGAAATAAAGATCACTGTCCAGATAGCTAAGACAGTCGACTTCCGCCCAATGACAAAAAATGTGGAGCAAAAGGAATGGCTTGCAGGTGTAATAATAACCAATCGCCGCGCGGTTGCCCTTGGCTTCAATCAACCCGCCATTATCCTGCTCAAAATCAGCGAGGGAGATCAATTCAATGTTTGGCAGGGCAAGCCTGATCAAGGCCGCCTGACACGCATCGCTGAGGCAGAGCACCCACATGCGAAAGGGATGCTCGAAGCGATCAATTGATTCATAAAGCGCCAGGAAGCGGGGTAAAAAATTTTCGTCAATGAGGGTGCAATAATTCCGGATGGGCTCCATGCCTCCTGGATGGCTGCTGGAGATTGGCGTTGGGGGTTGCATTGTTTTAGCGACGTTCAAACGAATATCAGATATCCGCAATTTCCACTTCCAATGGCGAACCAACACAAGCAATTTGCTCCAGCGTGGCGGTGATGACCTGCTGGGTGGTAATCATGTTCATGCACTTGTGGTCGAAGTCGCACGGATTGCGTAGCCAGCATGGTGCGCAGGACACCGGGGAGTAGAGATTTTTATTTGCAACATAGCCGGTTTGCTCAGGCTTTTCCCGACCGCCATAAATAATGACTGCCCGGCAATCCACTGATCGGGCCAGGTGCATCATAAAACCGACGAGGCCGACAAATACGAGTGAGTTGGCCATAATCGCGGCCGATTGCCGGAAATTGGTCTGTCCACGCAAATCAATCGCGCCTTCGAGTTTGGGGTCCTTGGTTGAGCCGAGTTGTACGATGGTAAAGTCGGGACAGAGCTTGGCACAGATCTCCTGAAAACGCTGTGGATACCATTCCTTATTGCGCATTACATTGGCGGACGACAGTCCGGAAGACTGGATAACCACTTGACGGGCTCCAATTTTTCCGGCGGAAAGTTCTTTGGGGGTCAAGTAGAGATAGGGCCGCAATTCCACTCTGCCGACGATGCCGGCAAGCCGGCACATTTTAACGAGGATATGTTCATCGGGAGCTTTGTCGGCGTCACGCAAAGGGTCGTATTCGGTATAAGCCAGCCGGATGAACGGCAGACCTTTGCGTAACCAGTAGTCGAGTCGCGTGCGTTGATAGCTGAAGATTTTATTCGCGTCACGATTATATTCAAAGAGCTCAGACCGGGGCGTGGTGAAAACAATGCGGCATGAGCCGCGTTGTTTCAACTCACGAAATACTGTGCTGCAAAGCAGGTCATCGCCGATGCCGCCAGTGCCTCGGAAATAATATTCAGGGAAGCCCAATCGTGCGCGGTTAATTGCTCCGGCAACGGGCGAGATCATCCTTTTGGCTATTTGCAAGGGAGTGGCCACCGCGCAAGCTTTGTCGTTAAGAGGTCAAGTGCGCTGAGCAAAAGCTACTGAAAATCTTGCTTTTGCAACCGCTCTGTTTGATGGGTGCTTGCGGGAATAATCAACTGCGTTTTTGATCGATATTTTCAACCATCACTTAAGGCGGCAAAATACGATTTTGAGCATGGGATGAATTTCGCAAGACTGCAATCGCCATTGCATATTCTTCTGTTCCTGTTTGGTGACGACTCGCTCCTTAAATAATTGATTCAAGGCGTCATTAAATAACCCAAGGCGTAAAAGCTTTTTCTTAACAATGTCTTAATTATATATTTAACTTAGGTAAACTGATTTTATTTTTAAATAAGCGTTTTGCTTTCAAATGCCAAAATTTTCCGGAATTTCAATAAATAGGCAATCCAATACAATAACCCTACGCTTAGGACAGATAATTCCGAGCGGAATAGATGCATTTAAAAAGAAATCAAGTTATTTCGGCCCCATAGCCCGCGTGCGGTACATCGCCTCGGAAAGACAGAACAAGCGCGCAATTTCCGTGCAATCGGATGGAAATACTATAAAATCGTAGTAATAAATGCCGCGATTAACACCGTCAGCATAATCATGCAGATCCGTGAGCAACGCACTCTCTGAAGTCTTGGTGGAGAGTACAAAACGACCGACGTTGTCGTAGGCTAGAACCACTTCGTAACCAAGTTGTTTAAGATAGGGGAAAATGCGAAGACCTGGTTCATTAATGCCTGCCATATTCTCCCGGTTATATTCAAAACATAAGATCGGATGATCGCGATCGAGCAGACGTTGCGCTCCAAAGATGATTGCGTTGTCAAAACCTTCGGTGTCACATTTCAACAAGGAGACTCGCTGAGCGGCCAGCCAGGGAGTGCGTACTTCGTCCAGCCTGACTATATTAACACTGGATGCCGCCGAAGTGGACGGGATCAGCGTACTATTCCAGCCAGACTTTTCGATGTTGACCGACATCGTTCCCGTGTTTTCCCCGAGGTAGCACGCGAGCAAAGTAACGTCATCAAGTTGAGCAATGTTTGCACGCAATGTGTTGAGTAATTCGATATCGCCCTCTATCGCCAGAATTGGCAAATGGCAGACGGAGCGGAGGAGTGCCACAGTATCACCACAATTCGCCCCTACGTCAATGATCCCAGTGTTCGGGCAGTGTTGCTCTACGAGCTGCGCGAGCCGCGCCAATGCCTGATTCATTTCGGGATGGTTTTTGTACAAATGAGCCAAGGCGGCATTATTCGTGACCACCGAATAGCGGCCGAAAGCCAAGCGATGCTCCTTGCAAGGTGGTTCCGGTGACAAGATTTTCTTTCGATGTATTTCCAAACCTAAAACCGAAAATATTTTTTTGAGAAGAATTTTCATTGCTGAATGGATTGGATGTTGAATTCAACTTGCGGAACAATCCGCCCTTGAAATGTATCGACACCAAGGCGGGCAGAAATTTCCGAGTTTACCACTTCGAAATGGATACATTCGCTGAGGTAGTCCTCCATTCCTTGATTAGACCGAATCCCAATACCAAAACAGTAAGTGCCAGGCACCAAGTGGAAGCCTTTGTAGGTGATCTCTGTCCGGTAGTGGCCAAACGAGGAGAAGTTTTTACTTTCAATAGCAAGGTTTTGCCAAGAGGCAATCTCCATGCCATTTGAACTAAATAGACCAATGCCAAGTTGCCAAGTCTCAAGAGGCTTCTTTAAACAAATTTCAAGTGAAAACTTGAGTTCTCTGCCAAATGGATACGACCAAGGCTTGGAGTCGGAACTGAGATCTTTGGCTTGAATAATTGTTGCCGTGCCGCGCAAATTAGTAGAACGCGGCATTTCCTTGAAGGACACGATCCTGGCGTATTCATTCATGAATTGAAAATTGTTCTCAATCGCGACCCGGACCGAGCCGTTAGTGTGTATTTTGCCATCTACCAAAAGTATAGCTCGTGAGCACAAACGCATGACCGACTCCATGTTGTGGCTCACAAACAGCACGGTGCGTCCTTCGCTCGTTGAAATAGCCTGCATCTTTCCCAAACATTTTTTCTGAAACTGGGCGTCGCCCACGGCCAGCACCTCATCCACAATGAGAATTTCGGGTTCGAGGTGGGCGGCGACGGCAAAGGCCAGGCGCACATACATCCCGCTGCTGTAGCGCTTGACGGGCGTGTCGAGAAATTTTTCCACCTCGGCAAAAGCGACGATTTCATCGAACTTCCGCTTAATTTCCACCCGGCTCATGCCGAGGATGGCGCCGTTCAAAAAAACGTTTTCCCGCCCGGTCAATTCCGGGTGAAAGCCAGTGCCGACCTCGAGCAAGGAGGCCACGCGGCCGTCAATCTCAATGCGCCCCGAAGTGGGTTCGGTGATGCGGGACAGGACTTTTAGCAGGGTGGATTTGCCGGCGCCGTTGCGCCCGATAATGCCGAGAACTTCGCCACGTTTGACCTCAAAGGAAACATCCTTGAGCGCCCAAAATTCCTCCCGGCTGGCGGCCGCTTCCTCGGCCTTTCGGCGGCGAAAGGGAGTTGAGATGGCCCGGGCCAGGACCTCGCTGAAACGTTCGTAAGGCTCCCCCTGCCTGCGGCCACCCTGCAACTGGTGTTTAATCCAATAGCTTTTGCAAAGCTTGTCTATGGAGATGACCGTTTCGCTCATAGGGGGGTTAGCTTCCTAGATAATGTCGGCAAACGCGCGTTCCATGCGACGGAAATAACTTAATCCATAGACCAGCATCAGTCCGATCACGACCAAGGACGCGGCAAAGCCGGGCCAATAAAAAGGTTCTTTGGGGCAAATGGCCCAACGAAAGCCATCAATCACCCCGACAACTGGGTTAAGGGAATACAACAACCGGCACTCCACGCCCCAGTTCTCCGTTATCCGGCTGCTACTAAAGCCGACCGGGGATATTAAAAGGCCAAATTGCACGACAAACGGCATGATGTAACGGAAGTCCCGATACTTGACGTTTAAGGCGGTAATAAACAGGCCCGGACCCAAAGCGGCCAGAAACGACAACACCACCAACGGAGGCAATACGATAAAATGCCAGGTGAGCGGATACTTATACCAGACGAGAAGCACCACCAGGATCGCAAACGAAATAAAAAAATCCACCAGATTGACAATCAACGAACTGGCGGGCACCACGAGCCGGGGAAAATAGATCTTGGAAATCAGATTGGCGTTGGCCACTAGGCTGTTGCTGGAATCGCTGAGCGAATTCGAAAAAAACTGCCAGGGCAGCATTGCCGACAACACCAAAATAGGCTGCGGGACCCCGGGGACCGTCAGTTTGGCGACCCGTCCAAAAATAATAGTCAACACGAGCATCGTAAGCAACGGACGCAGTAACGCCCAGGCAAGCCCGATGGCCGTCTGCCGATAGCGCACCAGGAGGTCGCGCCACGCAAGAAAATAAAACAGCTCACGGTAGCGCCACAGGTCCTTCCAGTAGTGCTTGCTGGTGCGACCGGATTCGATGATGAGTTTGGCCATGGGGGATGAAATGCGGTGTGGACTCCCGAGAAAGAAATCAACAAATTAAAAATCAAGGATGCGACGGTATCTTTCGAGTAATGCGGTAAAGGAAAATTCCCGGCGGCGGGTGTCGATCGCATTGGTGGCCATGCGGCGGCGGGCAGGCACATCGGCTTGCAGTTGAGCTAGTCTTTCCACTAATTGCGCCGGATCGCGAGCGATAACGCAATTGTAGCCATCCCGCATTTCCGGACAACAGGCAAACGTCGCCTCGTATCCTGCGGAAATCATGCCGTAGCCGCACACCTCGGGAATTTTGGTGCGGAATCCGGTGTCTCGCTGGTAGGGCATCAAGCAGATGTCACCCGGTTGGAAAAGCTTTGCCGGATCTTCGACAAAGCCATGTACTCTAAAATGGCGATGCAACCAGTCAATTTTTTCTGCATCATAGGTGTCATAAGCACCCAACTGGTGAAATTCCGCCGATGGAAGATCGTCCGACAGTTGCGCAAACAACTCACTGATAAGATGGTCAAGCATGATTTTATTAGAGGTGGCGCCTGAGTTGCCATAAAACCATATCCGTAGCGGGCCTGGCTTAACTTCTTTGCAGGCGGGAGGTTCTGTGAAGGGAACCGTTGGAATATATTCCACATCTGCATGCAGGCTCGTGCGCAATTTTGCCGCCTCGCTGGCTGAGACGCAAATGACCCTATTCGCTCGGCGCAACAAACAACACTCCATCCAAGCGGCCAGTCGCCAATACACGCGGGTTTTCCATGTAATAGCCGAAGCTTTGCGTGACCGGCGCACTATCATTAGATTGGACTCAAAATCATGAAAAGAATAAACCACGCGTGGATGGCGAGGCGCACATACCAATGCAGCCAAATGCTCGCAAATAATTATCGCTTCCGAACCGACAGTCAATTGAGCGACAAGTTTCTGCATCTTTCTGCGGTAACGCCACCGGGTGTTTAAACTGACAAAATGAGGAACGGGGAGTGGATCGACCAATACAACTTTTCCATCGAGCGGACGATCAAGTGGATCGCGAGTCGTTATAATTGTAATCTCGTAACCTAGTGCCCGTAATGCCGCCAAATTCTGCTGAGCACGCACTTCCACCGCTGTACGAGCTTGTCCACCGGGATAAATCCCCAACGCGACATAAACTGCATTTTTGAGACGCACAAAACTTTTGAGATGACTAAAATTCCGTTAAAAATGATAAGCAACGTTGGACTAACTAATGCGCGTTGCTGAAATTTCCTGGCTAGCCAGGAGTTCCGTGAAGACCCTGGCCAAATTAGTCCAGGCGTAACCGCGAATTTCTTTATAATTCAATTCACCAATTTGCGCGATGCGGGCAGCTGGCAATGCAGCCAGCACCGCCAAGGCGTTGCTCAAACCGCCAGGGGGATAAACCAAATCCGGCTGGTGACACAACCGCTCGCCAATCACCCCCAAGGCGGGTGCCACGACCGGCTTGCGAAATCCCATGGCCATGCAAACTGAGCCGGAATTCTCCACTTCTGCAAAGGGCAGCACTACGGCATCAGCTGCATTGTAAAAGACCTGCAATTCATCTTCCGGGATAAAGCGCTCATGCAACTGAATGCGGGAGTCGCCCTGCACAAGCGCCGAGATCTCCCACGCGTAGGAGGCGATGAACGGCTTGCCAGCAATCACCAGACGCCAATTCGACCGGGCGCACTTTTGAAAAGTCGTAATCAGTTCGTGCAATCCTTTATACGGACGAATGCTTCCCAGCCACAATAAAACCAAATCTTCACGGGCCAAATTCAACCGCAGGCGCGCCTCCTCCGACAGAATGACATTGGGATAGAAATTTGAGAAGTCGCCCTCGGGCACCACCCGGATCTTACCACGATCGATTCCCAACACGATACAAGCGCGGTCAACCGAACTGGCGGAAAAAACCCGAACCACCGAGACGTGTCGGGCAAAATAACGCTGCAGGGCGCCTTCAAAGTTAAAAAATGAAGCCGATTCGTGACTGTGCAGGTTATGCAGCGACCATACCACGGGGCAGCGAAAAATTTTTGTCACCACTTTGACATCAATCATAAAGGCAAAAATCTTGAATGCAGTCACCAAGGAGGTTCGGCCATGATGGTAACGCGCAATCCAATCGAAATAAAGAAAATCAGGATGATATTTCAAACAGGTTCGGATGCCCGCAAAGAAACGCGCATGCACCCCATGGATGACCTCAAATTGACCGCTGTCCCGCAGGCCCTGCATGCGGAGCAACTGACCAGGGTCTTCCTTCCCTGCCACGGGTAAAAAGCAAATTCGGGGACGATGCATTTGTGACTCTTGTCTATTTCCAAACCAAAATGTCAGTATGGGCATACGAGTCAGGAAAGCTCTCATAAAGTTCCTGCAATTTATCGAGTGAGCAGCGGGTGAGCATGGGATCCCTAAGATCAATAAAATAAGAATATCCCGCCAATGATGCGACGAGTTTATCGTAGGTGTTTGCCCGGCGCAGCCCATACGGCCACAATTCAAACACAATGGGGGCTCCGGCCATCAGAAACTGACGTGCGCCGAGAAGCACCTCGCCTTCGTAGCCCTGAACATCCATCCACATGAAGCAATTTTTGGGGTCAATTCCTTGTTTTGCTAGTAGGTCATCAATAGTGACGCTGTTGACCGATTCTGTTTTCCGACTACCTTCGTCAAATATGCCATCCGAAGCCAGACAGCGAATCCGGTGGTCTCCGAGATTCCCAACGGCCAATTCCAAATTTAATTGTAGATCCGATTCACCGGCGGCGGCGGCCTCGACTATTATAAATTTGCCCTCCAGACCGTTTAGATGCACATTGGCCCGCAAAAGTCGGGCGTTGTGAGAATTAGCCTCAATACCAATAGCTCGGGAGAACGCTCCCGTGATAAGCGCATGAATTGACACCGTACCAATATTTGCTCCCACATCCAAGAGCACTTGCGGGCGACCCAGTCCTTCGCGGCCCAAGACTTGGAGTGCACGTTGAAAAATTTCGAGATCAAAATATCCAAATAGAAACAGCTCACGGCTTACTCCATCATCCGCCAAGTTAACAACATAGGAGCCAGATTTCGTATCATGACAAAAATACTTTTCACCAGCAGCCACCGCATAAGCCAGGTAAACTTGGTTACGAAGCCAGCGCGTGCTCCTCTTCAACAACGCCCCTAGCAGAGTCGAAGCCAGCAAAGGTGATGTCGCGGGTGTGGGCGGCCAACGAACACTCGGCTTGAACAGAACACCAAGCAGGCCGCGTAGTATCCATTGGGTTACTGGATTAATAATCCGCTTCGCGCAAGCTTTCAATGGAGCATCCATGGCGATTTTGGTCGAATTAATTATGACGTAAAAGTGTCGTCGAGCCATGCATATTCCAACTTTAACCTGAGCGGGCACGCGACAGAAAGCCATGAGCACACAAATATTCAATGCCCTCAGAGAAAAATAAATCCCGTATGTCGCCGACGTAGTGTTTCATAATGATTCCGCTGGGCAAACCCGAATCCCGGTGCCAGTCAACCAAGTAAGTTTGCGGCAGCAGCCGAATTCCAAAGCGACTGGATAACAGCGCATAGGCTGTTTGCTCCACCCGATGCGGGTGACTCCAGACCGATTCATGACTAAAAAAGTCTTCGAGCAGAGCAAGGTCCACGCTCTCGCGCCAAACACAACCAAAACCAGCATTCAGCCCTTGAACCAAGTTAACCCCATGCCTTGTCTCCGCCTCCCAGGGCGTGAGGTTGAGAAAATTGCCGTCGCTGGAGGCCCATAAATTGACCCGCTCTTCGCTACGTAACCATTTGACAATTTCATCTGGATGCCTGAAAAACAACAGGTCCGAATCGAGCAGCAAATAACGCGGGCTGTTTGCGAAAAAGATGACATCAAGCAGCTTATGCGTCATAATATGCCGATAGCGGGCCGCACGGCAGAGAGGAAAATCGCGCAGGCGCTGCTCCGTTTCGGACTGAGCCTGCGCTGCGGAAATCACGACGGAGCCGGGCAGAAAGGCCCTCAATCCCTTCGCGCTGTCACTTGTAAGAGTGCCGTCGTCGTGAAAAATGACTGGCAGCGATTCATCCAAGAACTCCAAAAAGGTGCGTACCGACCACAATGCACCCAACCAGTCGCGCTGACTCGTCAACATATGTATTGATACGCGTTCGGATGAAGGAGCCGGCACTAGCCTCGGGGGTAGCCGAAACAGCACGCGGGCCACGCGCTCACGATGCGACTGCACAAGGCGGCGCTTGACGCGCGACGCCCATCGATAGGGAGCTGTCGAACGAACTTGGTCAACTAATGACATGGGCGGACGCGAGAAGCTGCTTAGACGCACCACACTTGAGGCCAGAGGCTATTGCATCCACAATTTCCGGGAGTGTCTTTAGGGGTGTCGTCGAACGGATTCCCTCGTTATAAGCCAACAGCGCTCGCGGCGTGCGCAGGGCCAACTCCAGCGCCGGACGCAGTTGGGCCTGCTGGGTGACGACACTTGGGTATGTTGGTAGATGCAAATATTTCTCAAGATGATACTGGCCAAAAAAGTTCAGCAAATGCATCCGATTACCACGCGGCAGCTTAAAGTCAAAGTCCTCCGGAGCCAAAAACAGCATGGGGGTGTCGAAATACGCGCATTCAAACCCCAATGTGGTGCCGAGGTGAATAAACGCACGAGCATGCTCTAACCGGTTGAATTTCTCCACCATCATTTCCCAACTCAGTGCCCGGCTCGTTGTCCCCTGCCGGTATGCGTCATCAAATACCACATTGGACAAAGCACGCAGCGGCTCGTATAGCGCCCAGTCGCCCAAAAATGGATGCGGCCGCACAAGGAGTTTCAGTTCAGGGGCGACAGTTTGCAGAGTTTCAGCCACCCAGGCAATAACTCGTACTTCCTGTTTTACAAATTTTGGCGATCCCGTTGCACATCCGAAATAGACGTAATCGTAGGCAATCTGGCGGCAACGAGCATTGGTATCCCGCAAATAATCTTGCACGTAAACCAATTGAGTCGAACCCACCGGCTGGATTCGATCCGTTGGCACACCTTGTAATTCCACCAAATCGTCACCCACTGGCCTATTCCAGGTAAAATACCAATCGAGTTCTTGTGACATTCGTTTGTGCTTGGGTGCATGGTCCCAGCTGTAAATATAGGCGGCGGTGCGTTTGCCCAATTGCAGTGCCTTGCCGAGTGTGCCCGGATCGCAAATTTCCGTGATCATGAGTAGCGCATCCAAATCAACGAGTTCGGCCTTCGCTTGTGGAGCGAGATGGCGGGCATAGGCATCGAAGGAAAGGAATTTGGGTGAGATCCGGCTCAAGCTCAGCACCAGCCGTATCCGCCAGCGCTGGCTAGGAGGCAGACTTTCCAGCTTAAAATATTCATCAGCATAATAATTCCGGCGTGAACGAGGGATATGTCCGAAGATTAGGAAGCAATAACCCCAAAAACGCTTCCAAAACCAACTACGGTCGCCGACATAGCGCACTTCGTAAGGCGAATTTTCAAAAAAGATTTGGTCGCGTTCCTGTGCGAAGAGCACCACTTCGAATCGCTGCGACAACTCCGCGACGAGCAGCCGCACATCATTGCGGGTATCCCAATATTGCAACATCACACCCAGCTTCATCGAACCGCCCTCCACACACGAACCGTTTCCGCAAT
>CAZCMU010000034.1:14442-18161 GCA_964499725.1 uncultured Opitutales bacterium | reverse complement strand
TCGGGGTAAATTATTGTTCATTTTTTCTTGAACAAACCCTCCGGGTGGTCAAAATGGGTCCGCTTAACCCTGTTTTGCCCATGCCTGTTGCTTTGTTTCCCCGTCGGCGCAAACCCACTTCAGACCCTGGGCGTGGAACTGTTGCCACGGTCGCGGCACCAAGCGCCTTTGCGCTCCCCTTGGTTTTCCGGCCCTTGAATGAGTCCGAGCGCGAGTTGGTGGAATGGTTTGTGGATTTTACCGCGCTCATGGGGGTACCAGCTTCAGTGGGCCAGATTTACGGCCTGTTGTACCTGTCCGGGCGGCCCTTGCCCTTTGATAATTTTGGCGAACGCCTTGGCATCAGTAAGGGTTCGGCCAGCCAGGGGCTGCGCTTTTTGCGGGACTTGGGCGCCGTGCGTGTGGTAGGGGTGCCTGGAGACCGTCGGGAATACTATGAGGCGGAAATCAGCCCGACGCGCCTGGTCGCCGGATTTTTGAAGGAAAAGGTGCAGCCGCGTCTCAAGGCAAGTGACGAGCGTCTGGCCCGGCTCAAAAAAACGCTCAAGGAACTGGAAGCCGTGGATCCGATGCTGGCTGAGCGCGTCGAACGTTTGCATGTTTGGAGCCAACGCGCGCGACAGTTCCTTCCCGTCGTGGCTGGTCTGGTCAATATCCGCACATGAAAATTTTCATTTTCCCCGACAACTTTCCCGCACAATCGCGTTTTTGCGGCTGAGCGGGCTCCTGCGCGCGCTCGTGTGCGCCGCCTCCACATCCTGGCTGGTCAAAGATTTGGCTTCCGCAAGAGCGGTGCGGCCAAGGGCGGCAGCGTGGGCGTGGGCAAACGCCGTTGACGTGCCGTGGTAGAGAGATTAAAACCAACCGAACAAACCCCATGCGTATCCTAGTCACCGGCGGAGCCGGATTTTTGGGCAGCCATCTCTGTGAACGGCTGTTGGCCGAAGGCCACGAGGTCGCCTGCCTCGACAACCTGTTCACGGGCCGCAAATCGAACATCGTCCATCTGCTGGCAAACACGCGGTTTGAGTTTATCCGCCACGACGTGGTGGACCCGTTTAAGATTGAGGTGGACCAGATTTACAATCTGGCCTGCCCGGCTTCGCCGGTGCATTACCAGCACAACCCGATTAAGACGGTCAAGACGTCGGTCATGGGCGCCATCAATGTGCTCGGTCTGGCCAAGCGCACGCGGGCGCGGGTGTTCCAAGCCTCGACCTCCGAGGTCTATGGCGACCCCGAGCAGCACCCGCAAAAAGAGAGCTACTGGGGCCATGTGAACCCCATCGGCATCCGCTCTTGTTACGACGAGGGCAAGCGTTGCGCGGAAACCTTGTTTTTCGATTACCATCGGCAAAATGGCGTGGATATCCGCGTCGTGCGCATCTTTAACACTTATGGCCCGCGCATGTTGCCTGATGATGGCCGGGTCGTTTCCAACTTTATCGTGCAAGCCTTGAAGGGCGAGGATCTCACCATCTACGGCGAAGGCAACCAGACGCGTTCGTTCTGCTATGTGGACGACTTGATTGACGGCTTCATTCGTATGATGAGCCAGGACAAGGTCGTCGGCCCGGTGAACCTCGGCAATCCAGGGGAGTTTACCATTCGCGAGCTGGCGGAGAAAGTCATCGCCGAGACCAAAACCCGCTCAAAACTGGTCTTTCGTCCCCTGCCGAGTGATGACCCCAAGCAACGCCGACCGGACATTACTCTAGCCAAAAAACACCTCGGCTGGGAACCCCGCGTGAAGCTCGACCAGGGCTTAAAGAGCACAGTCGCGTATTTTCGTGAACTGCTCAGAAAAGGGAAAAAGAAATAACATGAATATTTGCTGCATTGGCGCCGGGTATGTGGGCGGGCCGACCATGGCCATGATTGCCCTCAAATGCCCCCACCACAAAGTCACGGTGGTGGATATTGACGCGAAACGCATCGACGCGTGGAACCACGGGCCGCTGCCGATTTTCGAGCCGGGGCTGGAGGACGTGGTCCGCCAGGCGCGCGGAAAAAACCTCTTTTTCTCGACCGACATTGATGCCGCCATCCGCGAGGCGCAGATTATTTTTGTCTCCGTCAACACGCCGACGAAGACCTACGGCGTCGGCGCGGGCCGCGCGGCGGATTTGCAGTACATCGAGGCCTGCGCGCGGCGCATTGCGGAGGTCGCGCGCGACGATAAAATTGTTGTCGAGAAATCCACCCTCCCGGTGCGCACCGCGGAAAGCGTGCGCGCGATTCTGATGGCCCAGAAGGATGGCCCCAAGTTCCAAGTGTTGTCGAATCCCGAGTTTCTGGCCGAGGGCACGGCAGTGCGCGATTTGGAAAACCCTGATCGCGTGCTCATCGGCGGCGAGCTGACGGTGGCCGGCCAGGCGGCGGTGAATACTCTGGTGGAGGTTTATGCGACATGGGTGCCGAGGAAGAAAATTTTGACCACGAATTTGTGGAGTTCGGAGTTGTCCAAGTTGACCGCCAATGCCTTTCTGGCCCAGCGCATCAGCTCCATCAACGCCATTTCGACGCTCTGCGAAGCGACTGGCGCGGATGTGGACGAGGTCGCGCATGCGATTGGCACGGACTCACGCATCGGCCCGAAGTTTTTGAAGGCGTCGGTCGGCTTCGGCGGCTCGTGTTTTCAGAAGGACATTTTGAACTTGGTTTACTTGTGCGAGCATTTTGGCCTGCCGGAGGCGGGACGCTATTGGGAGCAGGTGGTGACGATGAACGAGCACCAAAAACACCGTTTCACCCAGCGCATTGTGCGCGCTCTCTACAACACCGTGGCCAACAAACGCCTCGCCGTGCTCGGGTTTGCCTTTAAGAAGGACACCAATGACACGCGAGAGTCGCCCGCCATTCAGGTGTGCAAGGACCTTCTGACCGAGCGCGCCCACGTCGCCATCTATGACCCGCAGGTCGGGGCGGAAAAAATTTACCACGACCTTGGGGTCAAGGCCGGCGCGGGCGTGGAAGTCTGCGCCGATGCGTACGCCGCCGCGAAGGGCGCGCACGCGCTCATCGTCTGTACCGAGTGGGACGAGTTCAAGAGCCTCGACTTTGACCGCATTTACGAAAACATGAGCCGCCCGGCATTTGTCTTCGACGGCCGCAACATCCTCGACCTCGCCGCCCTGCGCGCCCTCGGCTTCACGGCCTCGGGCATTGGTAAGGGGAATGGGGAATAAACATATGCACTGCGCCTTTATCACCGGCATAACTGGACAGGATGGCTCCTACCTCGCGGAGCTGCTCCTGGAGAAGGGGTATGAGGTGCATGGGTTAGTGCACAGGCCGGAGGGTTTGTCCTCGGGCAACCTGGGTCGGATGGTCGCCGATGAGACCATCAATAACAAGCGGCTGTTTCTGCACACCGGTTCGTTTGAAGACACCACGCACCTGCGCCGCCTCATCATGCGCGCGAAGCCGACGGAATTTTACCACCTCGCCGCACAATCCAGCCCGCGCCTGAGCCTCGAACTGCCCGAAACCACGATGGAGAGCGTCGGCATGGCGACGGTAAGGTTACTCGAAATTTTGAGGGATTTGGACAACCCGCCGAAATTTCTCTACGCCTCGTCGAGCGAAATTTTTGGCGAGCCGGCCAACACGCCGCAGAACGAAATGACGCCAATGAGCCCCTCCACACCTTACGGCGTGGCCAAGGCGCTCTCGACCCAGATGGCGAAAATTTATCGTGGGGCCTACGGGTTGAATAC
>CAZCMU010000034.1:0-14342 GCA_964499725.1 uncultured Opitutales bacterium | reverse complement strand
CACTGGCAGGACTATGTTGAGCACGACGCCGGGCTGATGACGGCCGTCGAGCCGGCGCGCTTGTGTGGCGACGCCTCCAAGGCCAAGCGCGTGCTGGGCTGGGAGAATACGGTGCCATTTGATGCCCTGGTGGAACGCCTGGTCATTTCGCAGCTCGAGGTCGCCAAGGATTCGCGGCCGCCCTATAAATGATTAATTTTGGCGCAACGCCACCGATTCATTTAGCTTCAATTTTTACCATGAAACGCGCACTCATCACCGGCATCACCGGACAGGACGGTTCCTACCTCGCGGAACTTTTGCTCGAAAAAGGCTACGAAGTTCACGGCATCGTGCGCCGCAGCAGCAGCCTCAACCGCGCCCGCATTGACCACCTGCACCAATGGGAAGTGGGCAAGAAGCAGCGCCTGTTCCTGCACTACGGCGATTTGGCCGACAGCGTTTCGCTAGTCAAGTTGCTCTATGAACTGAAACCCGACGAAATTTATAACCTGGCCGCGCAGAGCCATGTCCGCGTGAGTTTCGACATCCCGGAATACACGGCGGATATCACCGGAGTTGGTGCAGGGCGCATTTTGGAAGCCATCCGTGAATCCGGTCTGGCGAAGAAGGTGCGTTTTTACCAGGCCTCATCCTCGGAGATGTTTGGCAAAGTGCAGGAAGTCCCGCAGACGGAGAAGACGCCGCTTTACCCGCGCTCGCCCTATGCCTGTGCGAAAGTCATGGCGCATTATCTGACGATCAATTACCGCGAGTCGTATAATCTTTTTGCTTGCAGTGGTATTTTGTTCAACCACGAAAGCCCGCGGCGCGGGGAATCGTTTGTGACCCGCAAAATCACCTTGGCGGCGGCGCGCATTAAGGTCGGCCTGCAAAAGAAGCTTTTCCTCGGCAATATCAGCTCAAAGCGCGACTGGGGTTATGCAAAGGAGTACGTCGAGGGCATGTGGCGCATGCTGCAACACGATAAACCGGACGACTATGTGCTCGCCACCAACGAGACGCATTCGGTGAAAGAATTTCTCGCCGCCACCTTTGGCGCATTGGATTTGGATTGGAAGGATCACGTGGAGTTTGACGCCCGCTACCTGCGGCCCGCCGAAGTGGATTTGCTCATTGGCGACTATCGCAAGGCCAAAAAGAAGCTCGGCTGGGAACCCAAGACGCGCATGGCTGGTCTGGCTAAACTGATGGTCGAACACGACTACGAATTCGCCAAGCGCGAGGCGAGACTTGCGCAAGCCTGAATTTGCCCATGAATGTTTCGGTGGTCATTCCCGCCCGGCTGGCCTCGACGCGGTTGCCGCGCAAAGTGCTGGCCGATTTGGGCGGCAAGCCCGTCCTCCAGCATGTGTGGGAACGGGTGGCGCGCATGCGCCGGGCGACAGAAATTTTGGTGGCAACGGACAGCGAGGAGGTGGCGATGGCGGTGACAGGCTGGGGCGGGCAGTTCGTCATGACTTCGCCCGAATGTCGCAGCGGCACCGAGCGCATTGCTTCGATTCTCGATGGGTTGAAAGGGCAATTCATTTTAAACGTGCAGGGTGACGAGCCGTTTATTGAAGCGACACTCCTGGATTCGATGGCCGAGAGTTTTGCCGCCAGTGGCGGTGACGTGGTGACGCCAGTGTACGCCATTCGTGAGCACGCGGCGTTGATTAATCCCGCAGTGGTCAAGGTCGTGCGCGGGGCGGATGGCCGGGCATGGTATTTCTCCCGCTCGCCGGTGCCGCACTTGCGTGGGGTGCCCATCGAGCAATGGCCCGCGCGGGGACTGCATTGGGGGCATCTCGGTGTCTACGGCTACGCTCGCGCCAAGCTCGCCGAGTACCCGACTTTGCCGGAATGTCCGCTGGAGAGTATCGAAGCCCTGGAACAACTGCGTTTTCTCGAAGCCGGCTGGCGCATCCAGACCGTTGAGACCAGCTACCATGCCATCGCCATTGACACCCCGGAAGACCTCGCCCGGGCGCGCGCCTTATTGATGACTGTACCGGCGATTTGACCATGAATCAAAAATCCACGAATTATTCCAAAACCTCCGGATTGGCGGTCGGCCGGGCCGTGTTGACGGCGGAAACGCACGCCCTCCAGACGGCGGCAACGCGCCTCGACGCCAATTTTCTCCAGGTGGTGAATTTGATTAAGCGTGCCCGCGGCAAGGTGGTGGTGGTGGGGCTGGGCAAGTCGGGCCACGTGGCGCAATCCGTATCCGCGACTTTGTGCAGCTTGGGCACTCCGGCAGTTTTTTTGCATGCGAGCGAAGCTTCTCATGGCGATATCGGCGTGGTGGGGCGGGGAGATGTGGTGATTTTCATTTCGAAAAGCGGCGCAACCCCGGAATTGGTCCGGCTGGCGCCCGCATTGCGGGCCGCGGGCGCGAAACTCGTGGCTTGGGTCGGCAATTTGCGCTCCCCGCTGGCGGGAGAAGCCGACGCTGTGCTCGACGCTTCGGTGGCGCGGGAAGCCGACCCATTGGGCTTGGCACCCACGAGCAGCGTGGTCGTGGCACTCGCCCTTGGGCACGCGCTCGCCGTGGCTCTGGCGCAGATGCGAAAATTTGGCTTGGAGGATTTTGCCCGCACGCATCCCTCCGGCCAATTGGGCCGTAATGTAACGTTGCGCGTGGCTGACGTCATGCATGGAATGAAAGAAATCGCGGTGGTCAAACCGAGTGATTCCATGCGCGATGTGGTAGTGGCCATGACGCGCCGGCCCCTGGGAGCAGCTTGTGTCGTGGATCGGCGCGGCATCCTGGGTGGTTTAGTGACGGACGGTGATTTACGGCGCGCCCTGCAAAAATTTGAGGACATCCGGCGCTTGAAAGCCGCGGAAGTGATGACCGTCAATCCAGTGCGAATCAGCCCGGATACGTTGCTGGGAAATGCGCTAAGATTGATGGAAGAACGACCCTCCCAAATCTCAGTTTTACCGGTGGTGGGCGCCCGGGGACGCTGCCTCGGCCTGCTGCGCTTGCACGACATCTACCAGCACTAGCAGTAATGCCCGGTGGGAAAGACATGGCGGTGACCGCAACCTTGCGGGGACAGTTTCCCTCGCGACAGGCGGAGGTGACGCCACCCAGCCGGCGCGAGCAGGCGGTATTTGCCTTGGTGGCGGCTACTCTGGTTTTGCCGACATGGTTGATTGGCGGTCGGGAAAACTGGGCGCAGTGGACGACTTTAATCATGGCCAGCTTGGCGTTTGCGGCGTTGTTTGTGCCGATGGCTGACTTCCGGGCTTGGCCGCCGTCACCCACTGCACGGGCAGGTTGGAACCGCCTCGCAAAATTTCCGGTATTTTGGATTGGACTGGCAATTATGATTTATGGCGTGGCCGCGGCGCTCAATCCATCCCGGGTTCTAATGGTTGCGGATCAACGCGAGTGGTTGGAAACTACCCCCCACGCAGTCTGGTTGCCGCACAGCATCGGCAGTTCGTTTTGGCCGATGAACGCCTGGCGCGCATTGCTCATGATCGCCCCGGCCTGGTTGGCCACCTGCGCGGCTTGGGCCGGATTGGAGACCGAACAGGCTTGGCAGCGGTTGCTGGCGGCGGCGGCGGCCAATGGACTGTTGCTTGCCTTGTTTGGCATCATCCAGCGACTGGCCGGCGCGCAGGAGATTTTTTGGTTTTATGTTCCCCAGTCCACCAACGGCGAGCAGACTTTTTTTGGGAGTTTTGTTTACGCAGGACACGCGGCAGCGTGGATGGTCCTGGCCTTTGGCGCGGCGGCCGCACTGATGGATCGTAATTTACGCCAGCGCGATCCGCTGGCGGCGCCCTCCCGTTGGGGCTGGCCTGCGCTTACTGCGTGGATTTGGGTGGCGGCATTGGTGGTGGTGGTGGTGGCGCTCGCGGTTTTCGTGAAACCGGACTTTTGGCTGTTGGCGTCGGGTGGCGTGATGGTGATTTATACCTGGTTGTGGCTCCGGCGTTGGTGGCTAGCGGGCCAAAAACGCCGGGCCGCGCTCTACGCTTTGCCGGCTTTGGTTTTTATGGCCGTACTTCTGGGCGTGACGACCGGGGCGGCCTGGTGGTGGCGTCAGGGTGGTTCCGGAGGGTCACTACGAGTGAATCCACAGGATGCCAGCCTGCCCATCCGCTATGCCATTGCCCGCACTTCCGCCAGCATGATCAAGAATGAACCGCTGTGGGGCTGGGGGCCGGGCAGTTTTCGTTATGTGGCGCCATTTTATTTGCGGAAAAATCCGTTATTTGCCGACCCCAATCATCCCGGCGACATTCTCTATACCTCAAGCTACGCGCATAGCGACTGGGTGCAAATCCCGGCAGAATGGGGTCTGGCGGGGGCGGCGCTCTTCGCGGCATTACCAATGTGGTGGGCCGGCCAGGTTTGGCGCCTCCGGCGCTTGTTGCCGGGCGAATCCTGGATAATGCTGGGAACGGTGGCACTCATTTTTGCCGGAGCGGCCGCTGATTTTCCATTTTATAATCTGACGGTGCTTATTGCTGTTGGAGTCTTGACGGCCACAGCCATCAAGCTAGGGGAAATTGCCGCCCGCCCGCGCCCCTTGTTGAGCAAGGTTATGGTGGTATGTCCATGAAAGTCGCCGTGGTTGGTCTGGGTTATGTGGGGTTGCCGCTGGCATTGCGGTTTGCCCAGGCGGGCGTTTCAGTGCTCGGACTCGATATTGATGAGGTAAAATGCGCCAGCCTGAATGCCGGCCGCAGCTACATTAAACACGTACCGGCCGCCGCCATTGCCGAGATTTGCGCCGCCGGCCGTCTGAAGGCCACTACAGATTTCGCCCAGGCCGCGACGGTGGATGCCATTCTGATTTGTGTACCGACGCCATTGAATAAGCAGCAGGAGCCGGATCTCAGTTATGTTTTAGGCACTGGCCAAAGCCTGGCGCCGCACTTGCGCTCGGGGCAGCTCGTCGTGTTGGAGTCCACCACTTACCCGGGAACCACTGACACGGAATTACGCACGGTGTTGGAGCGCGGCTCCGGTTTAGTTGCTGGGCGAGACTTCCATCTGGCTTATTCGCCTGAGCGGGAAAATCCCGGGAGTGAGACTGAAGAGGCGCGCCACATCCCCAAGGTGGTGGGTGGCTTGACGCTGGAATGCCGCGCGCGCGCGGAAGCGTGCTATGCCCAGGCGGTCGAGCGAGTGGTGCCGGTCTCGTCCTGTCGGGCGGCGGAAGCCACCAAGCTGCTGGAAAACATTTTCCGCGCGGTGAATATCGCGTTGGTGAATGAACTCAAGGTGGTTTATTCCGCCATGGGCATTGATGTTTGGGAAGTCATTGAAGCGGCCAAGACCAAGCCATTCGGTTTCATGCCATTTTACCCGGGACCGGGTTTGGGCGGCCATTGCATTCCCGTTGATCCCTTCTACCTGGCGTGGAAGGCGCGAGAGTTCGGCCAATCCACGCGTTTCATCGAACTGGCGGGCGAAATTAACGCCGCCATGCCGGCCTATGTGGCTGGCTGTGTAGAGAAAACGCTGGCGGCCAGAGGCCGGTTATTGGCCGGAGCACACATTTTGCTTTTGGGACTGGCGTACAAAGCCGACGTGGATGATGACCGCGAATCGCCCGCTTACGCGTTGATTAAATTGTTCGAACAGAGCGGCGCGACTGTGGCCTATCACGACCCGTTCGTGCCGGTTATCCGGCCAACCCGCGACCATCCTGAATATGCGGGACGCCGGTCAGTCGCCTTGGCCGCAGAAGGGTATGACGTGGCCGTGTTGGTGACGGCCCATGCGGAATTCCGCCGGTTTGATTTTTCCAGTTGGGATATTCCGCTTGTGGATACCCGCAACTGCGTGTCGCGCCCTCCCAAAGCCTATTTCCGCGCTTGAGCCACGGAGCCATACCTTAGATGCCACCTCCAACAACATCCGCTTCCGGCAGTCTTGCCGCCGGCAAGAGCTCCAGCGGACGCGTTGAATTGGCGGTGACAAGTCTCGTTACCGCCTGGCTCGTCGTGTTGCCTTGGTTAATGGGCGGCCGCTTTTGGTGGGTCCAGGCATTGGGCGCCATAATTGGCGCAGTGGCCCTGGGGCTGGCGACGAAATCCCGGGAGAACCGCCGGGTGCTTTGGCGTTTCCCGGTATTTTGGCTGGGGCTGCTGTTTTTGGGTTATATTGCCTGCCAGGCGCTCAATCCGTGGGCTGTGGCAGTGCAGCGGAGGGCGGATGTTTTGCTCTGGGATATGTATTTGCTCGGCCATGTGAGCTGGCTGCCGTCGGGCATAAGTGGTGATTATTTTGAAATAAGCACTTGGCGGATGTTCGTTTACTGGCTGGCGCCTTGGCTGCTGGTTTGTGCGTGGTGGTCGGCGGTAAAGCGGCGGCGTAGCGGGCGGCGGTTGATCTTTATCCTGTTTATCAACGGGCTCCTGATTGCGGCGGTTATCCTGGTACAAAAACATCATCCTCCCGCCAGGTTTTTATGGGTTTATGAGGATCCTTCCATTCCAAGCGTGTTGGTGGATACGACTTCCGCCGGGTTTGTGAATCGGAACCAGGCGGCGATGTTTTTGTATTTATCCCTCGGCGCGGGCATGGCCGTTGCGGGCCGGCTGCTGGCTCGTGCGCGGGTGGAAGGTCGCGACACAGGTTTGGCTTGGATGGCCCTCCTGGGTTGTCTCGCGTTGGTGGGTGTGTTTTTTATTGTCGGCAGCCGGGCGGCATTGGTTATCGCGGGGGTGTATTTCCTATCGAGCCTAATCTTGCTACTGGCCGCTTCACTCAGTGGCGGCGGCAGATTGCCGGGTTTATGGGCGGGTGCAGCGGTGTTGTTGCTGGGGTTGGCCGGCCTGTTTGCTTATGAGATAATCGGGAACCATTCCTGGACATTGCAAAGGGAGGAGTATTTGCAAACCCTCACGCGCGACGACACCCGGGCTATTCTCCGCCAGGAAACCTTAAGGATGATTCAGCCACGATTTTGGTTGGGTTGGGGCGCGGGCAGCTATCGCTATGTCTCGCCGGATTACTTTCGGGAGGATAATTATTTCACGAGTTCCACCAGCTTCGGCGGTCTGGCGTATTTCACCGATTTTGCACACTGCGACTGGTTGCAGTTCGCGATGGAGTTTGGCGTGGTGGGCGCGAGCCTCTTACTGGCCATTTTAATTTATTGGTTGGGTTATGCCATGTGGCTGGGACGGCGCTTGCGGGCGGAGGGATGGGTGGTGCTTTTGGCGGCGTCAGCGTTGTTGGTGCATGCCACCATTGACTTTCCCCTGTATAATGCTGCGGTGCTGGCCTTGTTTTGTATCCTGGTGACGTCAACGGTTAAGACGGCGTCGTTGGAATCCCGCTCCGGTTCGCTTCAGTAATCTTGCTTATGGCTCCAGCTTTCATCATTACCGTAGATACGGAGGGCGACAATATTTGGTCGCGCGCGCGGGAGGTGACGACGCGCAACGCCGCCTGGCTCCCCGTTTTTCAGGAGGCCGCCCAGCGTCACGGTTTTCGACCCACTTGGCTGGTCAATTGGGAAATGGCCCACGCCCCGGCGTGCGTCGAGTTTTTGCGGGACGTGCTGGACCGGGATGCCGGTGAAGTTGGCCTGCATCTTCATGCCTGGAATTCTCCGCCGCTTGAGCCGCTGACGGATGATGATGCACAACGTCACCCCTTTCTTGGTGAATATCCCGAGCCACTATTGCAGGCTAAACTCGAGCGACTGGCCGGAGTTTTAGAGGACACATTTCAGCGTCCCTTGCGCAGTCACCGCGCCGGTCGGTGGGCACTGGATGCCCGAACCCTTCATTGGTTGCGCAAGCACGGATTTACTGCGGATTGCTCGGTGTGCCCGGGTATAGACTGGCGTTCCACCAAGGGTAATCCAGATGGCAACGGTGGGCCGGATTATCGCGGCGCGCCGCACGAGCCCTACTTTCTGGATGAACAGAACCTTGTCCGGCCCGCTTCATCTCCTGGTGCAGATGCTCTTCTGGAAGTCCCCATGACCATCCGACCCCCGCGCTGGCCCTGGGCCCGGTCAATTTTTGAATCCTATTCAAAGCGTCATTCCTGGTTGCGGCCTAATGGCCGCAACGGCGCCGCGCTGCGAAAAAGTGTCAGTGATGCAGTGGCGGCTGGTCGCGAACATCTTCTCTTCATGTTGCATTCATCGGAATTGATGCCGGGTGGCAGCCCGACTTTTCCCACGGAGGGTTCCATCACACGGCTTAAGGAGGATTTGGCGGCCCTCTTTGCGCACGCGCAAGCGTGCGGGTGTCGTGGGCGCACTGTGGGTGAATTTGCCGCGGAATGGCGCACCCGCATGGTGCAAGCCGTTTAGGCTATTTATGTCGAAAAATTATGCTGTCATCCTGGCGGGCGGCCGGGGCGAGCGGTTTTGGCCGCAAAGCCGTCAAGCCCGCCCCAAACACCTGTTGCCGATTGTGGGTGATCAACCCATGGTGGCCCAGACGGTGGCGCGGCTGGTGGGACTGGTTCCGCCGGAACAAATCTACATACTGACCAACGTCGAACATGTGGCGGCGGTGCGCGCGGCCTGCCCGACCATTCCCGCGGAGCAGATTGTCGGCGAGCCGGTGGGCCGCGACACGGCGGCGGCGGCGGCCTTGGCTGCGCTTTTAGTGCAGCGTCGCGACCCGGCGGGGCTGCTGGCGCTCTTGCCGGCGGACGCCGCCATTCATAACGCCGTGGGTTTTCGCGCCTCGCTGGGTGCGGCCTTTGCCACGGCAGCTCAGCAGGATTTCATCATCACGATTGGGGTTAAGCCGGCGTACCCCGCCACGGGCTATGGCTATTTGCAATGTGGCCAAAAACTGGGAGAACAGGCCGGCCAGCCTTGGTTCAAAGTCGAAAAATTTGTGGAAAAACCTGATCGGGCCACGGCTGAACGCTACCTCGCGCAAGGCGGCTACTTTTGGAACGTGGGCATGTTCATTTCCCGCGCCGCCGTTCTACTGGCAGCGTTTCAGCTGTATGCTCAAGGCCTCGCCCTCGGCCTGCAGGATTTGGCTGCGCGGCTGACGAAGGGGGTAAAATTGTCCGATGCGCTTGGCGCCATATATCCGGGACTTACCAAAATTTCCGTGGACTATGCGGTGATGGAAAAGGCCGCCAATGTGGTGGTGTTTGAGGCGGCTTTTGATTGGGATGATGTCGGTGAGTGGCCCGCGCTGGTGCGCCATGCCGGGGCGGACGCCGCCGGGAATGTCACCCGCGGGGATGTGGCGCTGCATGACGCGCGCGACAATATCGTCATCACTGAAGCCGGCCATTTGGTGGCGTTGCTGGGCGTGCAGGATTTGGTGGTGGTGCACACGCCCGACGCCACCCTCGTGTGCCCGAAGACGCGCGCGCAAGATTTGAAAAAGCTCCTGCAAAATGTCGCCGCCCAGCCCCGCGGCGCCAGCTGGCTCTAATCCCATGGCACGCTATTTGGTTACAGGAGTGGCGGGATTCATCGCGGCGCGCGTGGCGGAAATGCTGCTCGCCGAGGGCCACACGGTTGTCGGCATAGACAACTTGAACGACTATTACGATGTGCGGATCAAGGATTACCGGCTCGCCCGGCTGCTGGGCGAAAAGGTCGGCTCGTTCGGCGACAACCCACGCCACTCGCGTTTTGCGGGGCGCGGTCGGTTGGCGGCGAATGACGGGCATTTTATTTTTGAGGCCATTGATGTGGAAAGTCTCGCTGGGTTGGAAAAGTTATTCAGAGAGTTTTCATTTGACGCGGTTTTCAATCTGGCGGCGCGGGCTGGGGTGGGGGCCAGTCTGGCCAACCCACACGTTTACCTGGCCACTAACACCCTGGGCGCGCTGAATTTGCTCGAATGCATGCGCCTCCATGGAGTTCGTAAAATCGTGCTGGCCTCGACTTCGTCGTTGTATGCGGGCTGCCCGCTGCCTTTCACTGAAGATCAGCCGGTCAACACGCCATTGTCACCCTACGCCGCCACCAAAAAAGCCGCGGAACTTTTGGCCTACAGCTATCATCGCATGCATGGCCTCGACGTCACCGTGGTGCGTTACTTCACCGTCTTTGGCCCGGCCGGCCGGCCGGATATGAGCATTTTTCGCTTTATTCAGGCGGTTGCCAGCGGGCGGCCGATTCAGCTCTATGGCGATGGCACCCAATCGCGCGACTTCACTTTTGTGGACGACGTGGCGCGCGGCACAATTTTGGCCGCCCGGTTGCTAGGTTATGAAATCATCAATTTGGGTGGCGGTCGTGCGCCACTGAGCCTCTTGGAGGTGATTTCGATCATCGAAGCGGCCTTGGGCAAGAAAGCCCGGCTCCTGGAGCAGCCGCCAATAGCAGCAGATATCATGACCACCCGTGCCGATATCGCCAAGGCTGCTCGCGTTCTGGGCTGGCAGCCGGCGGTTGCATTTGAGAATGGTTTGGCGGCAACGATGGAGTGGCACCAAGAAAACGAAAACCTGCTTAACTAAATTCAATGGCGGAAATCCTTCAACGGAAAGAGTTGCCTCTGGCCCCGAATATTTATCTCGCCATCATGCAGGGTCGGCTAGTGCCTCCGCCGCCCGGATTGTTTCAATGCTTTCCTAGCGAACAATGGAAAGAGGAAATCATTCGAGCGGCCAATGTTCCACTAAATGGAATAGAATGGATCTATGACCTTCATGGGGAAGGGTCAAACCCGATTGAATCAGAGTCGGGCATTGAGCAAATGCGATCACTCGCCGGTCGGTCTGGGATCTCCGTTCATTCCTTATGCGCCGACTATTTTATGGATCGTCCGATTTTACGTGTTGCGGAGCAAGACCGGTTCGTGCTTTTCCATCGCTTCTGCTGGTTAATTGGGCGGTGTGGGCGGCTGGGAATCAAACGGATAGTGCTGCCGTTTGTTGATAAAGCTAGAATTGAAACAGAGGCTGAGGAGGGTACGGTAGTCGCATTTGTGGAAAAAGCGTTGCCCATCTTGGAAAAGCACCAGGTCGAGATTCATTTAGAAACTTCGCTTGAGCCGCATCGGTTTAGTGATCTGTTGTCTAGACTGGAGCATCCACTGGTCAAGGCAAACTACGATTTGGGGAACAGCGCTTCACTTGGCTATCATCCACGCGAGGAATTCAACGCCTATGGGATGCGGGTTGGCAGCGTGCACATTAAAGATCGTGTTCTCGGCGGCGGAACGGTTCCACTCGGTGAAGGGGCCGTTAATTTCCCATCGGTGAGGGCCTGTTTGCAGTCGGTTAAATACAGTGGGGATTTTGTTCTCCAGGTTGCCCGAGGGGAATCTGGTCAAGAAATTGACTGGGCGAGAACAAATCGGAAATTTACGCTGGGGTGGTGGCAGTCCACCTCATTTTCTTCATGAAGTTCTTGTTTATCGGATTGGGCGGCATTGGGCAGCGGCATTTGCGTAACTTGCGAACATTGCTCGGTGATTCTGCGGAGGTTCATGCCTATCGGGTACGGAGGTCAACGCCTACGCTCACCGACAGGCTGGAGGTTGAGAGCGGAGTGGATTTGGAGAAAAAATACGATGTTTGCGTACATCATGAATTGGATGCGGCGCTGGCGGTTCGCCCGCAGGCGGTGTATATTTGCAATCCCAGCAGTTTTCATGTGCCAGTTGCGCAGGCGGCCATCGATGCAGGCTGCCATTTGTTTGTGGAAAAACCACTTTCACACAATCTTGAGGGCGTGGAGGCATTAATCGAATCCACTAAGCGTCAAAAACTAGTGGGTTTTGTTGGCTATCAGTTGAGGTTCCATCCCTGCTTGCGTTTACTGCACGAGAAAGTGCAGCAGGGGGTGATTGGCCGACTCTTAACTGCCCGGGTGGTGGTTGGTGAGTATCTGCCAAACTGGCATCGCTACGAAGACTACCGTAAAATGTATGCCTCGAGGGCTGATTTGGGCGGCGGAGTGGTACTTTCCCAAATTCATGAACTCGACTACCTGTATTGGCTGTTCGGCCTGCCCCGCCAAGTCTTTGCCATGGGTGGTCATTTAAGTTCCTTGGATATCGATGTCGAGGATGTTGCCAGCAGTATTTTTGAATTTAATCTCGACGGCCGACCGTTTCCCGTTCATCTGCATCAGGATTATGTGCAGCGTCCACCATCGCGCGGTTGCGAGCTCATCGGCGATGAGGGCAAGTTACTGGTAAACTTGTTGGAAGCCACCCTGATTCGCTTTGATAAAAACGGAGAATTGGTGGAACGGCATTCATTCCCAGACTTTCCACGCAATGAACTTTTTGTGGCTGAAATGCGTCATTTTCTTGCCTGTCTTGAAGGCCGTGAGCAACCGCAGGTCAGCCTGCACGATGGTGCGCAAAGCCTGCGCATGGCGCTGGCGGTAAAGCAATCTATGGTCACCAATATGGTTGTCGCCCTATGAGCACAAAAAATCCAAAAATTCTGGCGCTGATTCCTGCCCGAGGCGGATCGAAGGGTATCCCGCGCAAAAATGTACGCGTCATTGCGGGCCATCCGCTCATCGCTTACTCCATTACCCATGCGATGCAGTCGCAACTGATTGGTCGGGTCATTGTTTCCACCGACAATGAGGAAATCGCGACCGCCGCTCGTGCCGCTGGCGCGGAGGTGCCGTTCATGCGCCCAGTGGAATTTGCGCAGGATCTCTCGCCCGACTTGGATGTCTTTCGCCATGCCTTGCACTGGCTACGCAATAATGAATCTTACATGCCGGAGCTGATTGTCCATCTGCGGCCGACCGGACCCGTGCGCCGGGTTGAGCTGATTGACGAAGCCATTGGGCGGATGCTGCTAAATCCAGGGGCAGACGCGCTGCGTTCAGTCAGTGTTCCCTCAGTGACACCTTACAAGATGTGGCGGCTGGAAAGCGGCTTTTTGAAACCGCTCGTTCCCGTTCCAGGGGTAAAAGAGCCATTTTCGATGCCTCGTCAAATGCTTCCGGAGGTTTACTGGCAAAATGGCTATGTGGACATTATCCGTGCGCGAACGGTAACGGAAAAAAACAGCATGACGGGCGATACAGTGCTGCCCTTTATTATTACTGATAAGATTTTCGAACTGGATTACGAGGAATCTATCCCGGAGGTTGAGCACGTACTTGCGGCGCTTGCCAAAGGGGAAAAAGTATCTTTTGCGCAGGAGCACCGCCACGCCGTTTGAACGCCGGGCGGGAATACTTGACGCTCATTCTGCCACCGGGTATTTTTAACCTCTCTCGAAGTCTTTGTTTCCGAAGCTTTTTAAATCACCACCCAATTTTAACCATGTCCAAATCCATCATTATCGGAGATCGCGAAGTCGGCGACCAGCATGCCTGTTTTATCATCGCGGAAATCGGCATTAATCACAATGGCGACATTGAGCTCGCAAAAAAACTCATTGACGCTGCGGTGGATGCCGGATGCGATGCTGTAAAGTTTCAAAAGCGCACGGTTGATGTGGTGTATACGGCGGAGGAATTGGCCAAGCCGCGCGAAAACCCGTTTGGTCCGACCAATGGCGACCTCAAACGCGGCCTCGAGTTTGGCAAGGGCCAGTACCAGGAGATTGACCGGCATTGCCGGGAAAAGGGCATTATGTGGTTTGCCTCCTGCTGGGACGAAGCCTCGGTTGACTTCATTGAAAAGTTTAACCCACCATGCTATAAAATCGCGTCGGCCAGTCTCACTGACGACGATTTGCTGCGGCATCACCGCAAATACGGTCGGCCCCTGCTGCTTTCCACCGGGATGAGTACGCTGGCGCAGGTTGATCACGCGGTTGAAGTACTGGGCAAGGAAGGCTTGATTTTGCTGCACACAAACAGCACTTATCCGTCCAAGCTCGAAGAATTGAATTTGCGCGTTATCCTCACGCTGGCCGATCGTTACAAGCTGCCAGTGGGTTACTCGGGGCATGAAGTGGGGTTGGCGCCTTCGGTCGGCGCCGCTGCCATCGGGGCCTGTGTGCTCGAACGGCACATTACGCTAGACCGCGCCATGTGGGGCAGCGACCAAGCGGCTTCCATCGAGCCGCAAGGTTTTGCACGGCTGGTTCGCGATATCCATGGCATCGAAATGAGCCTGGGTGACGGCCACAAAAGGGTCTATGACACGGAAGTACCGATCATGAAAAAACTGCGCCGCAAGGGCTAAGGCAGGGGGAATTATTTTTACGTGAACGTCAAAGATAAGTTTGATCTTTCCGGCCGCGTGGCAGTCATCACTGGCGGCGCGGGTCTGCTCGGGGTGAAGCACGCAGAGGCGGTGGCCGAAATGGGCGGGATCCCAATTCTGGCAGATATTGATGTCGTTCGGGCTAAAGCTGCAGCTGAAATAATTGGTCGGCGCTACGGAGTGTCGGCACTGGGCTGCAAAGTGGACATCACCAAGACGGCTTCTGTGCAAAAATTTCGCGATCAATT
>CAZCMU010000033.1:0-18311 GCA_964499725.1 uncultured Opitutales bacterium | reverse complement strand
TCGGTATCCTCAAAACCCTCCATTCTTTCGCAAATGCCCTTATATCAATCACTAAGCTCAAGTGGGAAAAGGGAGTGTAGCCACCGCGCTACAACACTCAGCCTTCTGCTTCCATGCTGGTGGTGGCCGCGAGAAGGTCTTCGACCATGTATTTGAAGAGCTTGCGGCGCATCCAATCGAGCGAGGCGTAGACCGCACGGGACTTGATGGTGAGGCGGTCGCCGGAAAAAAACATTTTGCGCGACCAGACGCCGCCGGGCGACGAATAGCCGAAAAAGACGGTGCCGACGGGGGCCTCCGCCGTGCCGCCGTCGGGCCCGGCAAAACCCGTGACGCTAAGGGCGTAGTCCGCGCCCAAACGCTCGGTCGCGCCGGTGGCCATGGCGACGGCGGCCTCGGCACTGACGGCGCCATGCTGGTCGAGGAGGCTCTCAGGAACGTCGAGCAACTGCACCTTGGCGTCGTTGGTGTAGGAGACGACACCGCCCAGAAAAGTTTGGGATGCGCCGGGAATATCGGTGAGCACGCTGGCCAGGAGGCCGCCGGTGCAGGATTCGGCGAGGGCGAGGGTGGCGTCGCGCGCGCGCAATTCGTCGAGCACGACTTCCGCGAGGGTGGCGTGACCGAAGCAGACAAAGTCCTCATTGAGCACGGCGCGCATTTCCTGGCCGATGGCTTTTAATTGCGCGGGGCCAAAGTCCCGCGCACCGGGCGCGATGCGGACATCCACCTGGCCCTGATGCGCGCAAAAGGCGAGGCCGAGACCGGGATACTTGTCCACCACGGGTTGAATACGGCGCTCGACCTGAATTTCGGGCAGGCCCGCGGTACGGAGCTGCAAATAGGCTTCGCCAGACAGGAGCACGCCGGCTTCCTGGAGCAAGGGGCGCGCTTCGTTTTCAAACATGGGGCGCAGTTCGTTCGCGGGGCCAGGCAGCATGACGAGGATTTTGCCGTCCTTTTCCAAATATATTCCGGGCGCAGTGCCGAAGTTATTGCGGAGGAGTTGCGCGCCGCGGGGGCGGTAACATTGCTTGCGGTCAAAGTCGGTGATGCGGCGACCGACGCGGGCGAAGCGCTCGACGATGGCGGCTTCGGCGGCGGGGTCGAATTCGAGCGGCACGCCAAGAACTTTGGCGATGGCTTCGCGGGTGTTATCGTCCGAGGTGGGCCCGAGGCCGCCCGTGGTGATGACGACGTCCGCGCTCTGCCAACATTCGCGGAAGGCATTTTCGATTTCGACGGGGGCGTCGCGCACGACGAGATTGCGGCGCAGGGGCAGGCCGTGGCGGGCGAATTCACCGCCGAGATAATAAAGGTGCGCATTCTGGCGCAGGCCGAGCAAGAGCTCGTCGCCCAAGGTAAGGATATCAACGTTTTTCACAAAGGAGGCTGCAGGTGGTGGTGACAAACCCGCCGCAAGTCTATAATATACAGCAATTCCCGCAAAAAAGCCAGCGTGGGCCTTGGGTAAAAGACCTGAGGAGGGGCTGGGATACAATTGAGGAGGGGCGCAGCAAAGCAGCATCCCCATGTATCATCTTGTTTTGGGGGAAATTTTTATCATGCTGGATATCCCCACCCCCAACCCCCCTGAGAGTTAAACACCCCCCTCATGCATGCTTCCCAGTTTGCCCCGACGTTCTGGCGGCACATTTCTGCCGCAGTCATTTTTAGCTTCGCTGCCGCGAGTGCGCAAACTGTGGCACCGACCACGCCTGCGACTCCAACGGCCACCACCCGTGCGGCAGGATTGCCGACGATTTTTGTGGTGGGTGACTCCACGGCCAAAAACAACGCGGGCGGCGCGCAAGGCTGGGGCACCGCAATTGAGGCGTATATTGATCCCGCAAAGGCGGTGGTGAACAACGTCGCTCATGCGGGCCAATCCAGCCGCACCTATTATAATCTGGCGTCGGACTGGCCGCGAGCGCTGCCGTTGATTAAGGCGGGCGATTATGTGCTGCTGGTGTTCGGCATTAATGACGGCAGCACGCCGGACGGCCTGGGCGACGAAGTAAAGCAGACGACCAATCCGCGCACCGGGCAAGTCGAGGACACGCACACCTACGGCTGGTACATGAGCAAAATGGCTGTGGATGCCGAAGCGAAGGGCGCGCAGGTTTATTTGCTGACGGTCACGACACGCAATATTTGGACCAACCCCAAAGCCAAGTTCCGCGATGCGACGATTGTCAGCCAGGACGACGGCTACAACCCGGCGGAGGACAAAATTGAGCGCGGCACAGGGAACGGAAAATACACCCAGTGGACGAAGGATGTCGGGGCCAAACTGCACGTACCCGTGCTGGATTTGACCAATCTCGAAGCCGACCACTACGAAAAACTGGGCCGCGAGAAGGTCATGGTCAATTATCTCGACCATAATCACACCAAACCGGCTGGAGCCGACATGGTCGCATCTTACATTATTTCCGGCCTGAAAGCTTTCAAGAACAGCCCGTTTACGGCGATGCTATCGGAAAAGGGCAAAGCCGTCGAGACCGCCGACGCGAAATATGTCAGCGACAATGCAGTGCCAACGGCACCGGCAAAAACGACAGACACCTCCACGCCCGCGGTGAAGTAATTTTAAATCCGCCTACTCCACTCCCCGATGAAACTACCCCTAATTGTTCTCGGCGTGCTGAGTGCCGCCGTTGTTCATGCGCAAAGCGCGTTACCGGGCCAGACCGGCAACGCGATGCCGACCAACCCGAATCTGCCGACGGTGTGGCTGATTGGCGACTCGACGGTGCGCAACGGCACCGGCTATGGTGGAGCGGACGGCCAATGGGGCTGGGGCGCGCCGATAGAATATGAGTTCGATCTGGCGAAAATCAACGTGGTGAACCGCGCGCTGGGAGGGACAAGCAGCCGCACGTTCTACAACAGCAACTGGCCGGGGGTGGTCGCGAACGTGAAGAAGGGCGACTTCGTCATCATGCAATTTGGGCACAACGACAACAACGGCGTGTTCACCGGCGCGGGCGGCTACCGGGCGTCGCTGAACGGCATTGGCGACGACACGCAGGAAGTGGACAACGCCCGCAGCGGGCAAAAAGACACCGTGCACTCCTTTGGCTGGTACCTGAAACAGTTTGTGGAGGAAACGAAGGCCAAGGGGGCGACGCCGATTATCTGTTCGCTGATCCCGAGAAAAATCTGGGCGGATGGGAAAATTGTGCGGGTAAACGATAATTATTTTCCCTATGGCAAGTGGGCCGGGCAGGTGGCGGAAGCGGAAAATATCGCCTTTGTGGATTTGAATGAAATCACCGCGCGCAAATATGACGCGTTGGGCGAAAAGAAAGTGGAGCCGATGTTTGTACCGGTGCCGACGGAACACACGCACACGGATTGGTACGGCGCGATCATCAACGCCGAGTCGGTCATCAGCGGATTGAAGGCGCTCAAGAATAATCCGCTGGCGGAATATTTTTCGGCGGCAGCCAAGCTGTTGCCAGCGGCGGACGTCAACACGCCGGCCCTCGACGGCACCTCGACGGTGCAGGACGCCGAACGGGCGGCGGCGGCGCGCGCAGCGGCTCCAGCAGCAGCGGCGGAGACAGCACCGCCGGTGGCCGCGCCTGCGTCCGTGGCGGGATCATCCGCCCGCGCGGACTTGCCCAGCCTCTTTGTGGTGGGAGATTCCACGGCGAGCAGCCCGTTGCCGATTCAGGGCTGGGGCACGCCCTTCCCGAACTATTTCGATCTGTCGAAAATCAACGTCCTCAACCGCGCGCATGGCGGGGCGTCGGCCCGTTCGTTTATGAACGCGTATTGGCCGGCGATGATGAAGGAAATAAAGCCCGGTGATTTTGTGCTCGTGCAATTCGGCCACAACGACGGCGGCACGCCCGGCCAGGGCACGCGGCCGGAACGGCCCGACCTGAGCGGCTTGGGCGAGGACACGATGGACATCACCGACGCGAACGGGAACCCGGAAACCGTCCACAGCTTTGGCTGGTATATGCGAAAATACATTGCCGACGCGCACGCCAAGGGCGCAACGGTCATCATCGTCACGCCGACGCCGACCAACAACTGGGCCAATGGCAAAATCAACCGCGGACTGGGGAACTACGGGCCGTGGTCCATCCAAACAGCCCAGGCGCAAAACGTGCCCATGGTGGATTTTAATGACATTGTCGCCGACAAATACGATGCGATGGGCCAGGATGCGCTGGCCTCGCTTTATTCCACCGACCGCACGCATTCCACGCCTGCGGGCGCGGACTTCAACGCGGCGAACGTGGTAGCCGGCTTGAAAGCGCTGCCGGGCAATCCGTTGGGGAAATATCTGTCTGCGAAAGGCCAATCCGAGGCGACCGCCGACACGAAATGGGTGGCGGAAAACGCGGCCGGGTCCGCGCCGGCGCCGGCCACCACATCTGCCGCCCGCTAATTCACTCTCCAATATTTCTCTCCATGAAAAAGGTTCTGTTAAATTTGGTTTTAATTAGTGCGAGCGTGCTTTCGGCCCAAACCACCGCCACGGCCCCGGCAACTGCGGCGACGGCAGTTCCCGCCGCGACTGCCGATGCCACAACCCCTGCGGCTTCGGCTTACCCTGTGTACACGCAAATGGGCCAGCCGCCCGCTCCGACCGGCGCACCCGGCGGCGGCCGCTACTTCCCGCCGGTACCGCGCGAGGCGAAGTTGCCAACGTTCTGGCTGATTGGCGACTCGACGGTCCGCAACGGGACTTTAGGCGACGGCACGAACATGGGCCAGTGGGGCTGGGGCGCGACGCTACCCTACTATTTCGACCTCGAGAAAATCAACGTCGTCAACCGCGCCTTTGGCGGGACGAGCAGCCGAAGTTTTTACGACGGCTTTTTTTGGAAGAATCTCCAACCACAAATTAAAAAAGGTGATTTTGTCATGTTGCAATTCGGCGCGAATGACAACGGCGGCGCGAGCATCCCCGGCGTGGGCGACGACACCCGCGACGCCAACGGCATCACGCTGCACAGCTTTGGCTGGTACCTGACGCAGTTCGTGAAGGAAACCCGCGCCCAGGGCGCGACGCCCATCATCGCGTCGCTGACCCCGCGCAAGAAATGGAACGCCGACGGCACGCGCCTCATCGGCGACCGGGCGACGCACGCGGGCTGGGCCGCGCAGGTGGCGAAGGATACTGGCACGCTGTTTGTGGATTTGAACGAACTGATTTGCATTAAGTACGGCCAACTCGGGAAAACGAAGGTGGACACGCTTTACGTCCCCTCGCCGACCGAAGGGCTGCACACGGGTTGGGCTGGCGCGGTGGTCAATGCCGAGTGCGTTATTAGCGGCCTGAAGGCATTGAAGGACGATCCGCTGGCGGATTACTTTTCGGAGCGGGGCAAGGCGGTGCCAGCGGTGGACGTGAGCCCGGCGGCCGCCTCGACTGCGGCGAACAAGTAGTTCTGCGCAGACACAATTCTTGCAAAGCCAGACCGACGCCTGCGACGAATTCGAGCGGGAAGTTGGCCGCCTTTGCGATTGCCAGCCATGTCACTACAGATTTAAAAGTCAGGTCCACCCCACCCCGATTGTTATGAAAATCATCTCCCTGGTTTTGTTGCTTAGCGCCCCGTTGCTCATGTCCGCCGCCGACTCAACCCCCGCCGCCGCGACCACGCCGCCATTGCAAAACCTGCAGATATTCCGCCTGTGGGCCGGGGACGCGCCGCTCGCCCAAGGCCAGGATCCGGAGATTGATATTCCGACGATTCAGGCTTACGTACCCGCCGCCGGCAAAGCCACCGGGGCGGCGATGGTCATTTTCCCTGGCGGCGGTTACACCCATCTTTCGATGGTGAATGAAGGCTCCAAGATAGGACAATGGCTGGCGGACAATGGCATCGCAGCCTTTGTCGTCAAATACCGCCTGGGCATGAAATACCACTACCCGGCGGAAATGCTGGACGGCCTACGCGCGATTCGGTTTGTGCGCACGTATGCTCCGGCGTGGAATATTGACATTCACCGGGTGGGCATCATCGGCTTCTCGGCGGGCGGGCATATGGCCAGCACGCTGGCGACGCACTTTGATGCGGGCAACCCGACGGCGACGGATGTGATTGACCGAGCCGGCTCGCGCCCCGACCTGCAGATTCTGCTGTACCCGGTGATTACGTTTACGGACGAAGCCATCGTGCACAAAGGCTCGCGGCAATATTTGCTGGGGGACAATCCCCCGGAGGATTTGAAGCTGCTGCTGAGCAGCGAAAAGCAGGTGTCGGCGGACACGCCGCCGGCCTTCGTGGTCCACTCGACCGCGGACCGCACGGTGCCGATAGCGAATTCAGACGAATACGTGGCGGCGCTGCAAAAGTTCAATATACCCGTCGTGTACCTGCGCGGGCCGTACGGGGGCCATGGCTTTGGGCTGACGGACGCGTGGAACGCCCAGTGCATTGCCTGGCTGCGCACACAGAAATTTTGAGCTGCACCCATGCCGGCATCCCCTCCCTCCCCGACGCAGGCAGATATTCCGAGCGGGAGCACCACTTCGCGGCTCAAGGAGAAATTGCGGCAATTGCCGCACCGACCGGGGGTGTACCTGATGAAGGATCGCTTTGGCGCAATTCTTTACATCGGAAAAGCCAAGGATTTAAAAAAGCGGGCGTCGTCTTACTTCCAGCGCGGGCGCCGACGGCAGTTTGACCAACCCAAAATCGCGGCAATGATTTCGCTCGTGCGCGACTTGGACTGGGTTGAGGTGCGCTCGGAAACGGAGGCTCTGTTGCTGGAGGGCAAACTCATCAAGGAGTGGCGGCCGAAGTACAACACGGACTTTGTGGACGACAAACGTTTTCTGCTGGTGCGGCTGGATGAAAATGAAATGTTCCCGTCATTTCGTTTTACGCGGCTGCGCCGGGAGGATGGTTCGCGCTATTTTGGGCCCTTCGCCAACGGTGGGCAATTGCGTCGGACCCTGGCCGAGATGCGGAAGCTATTCGGCATCCGGCTGGGCGACGCACCGGCGCCGACAGCGGCGGAGATATCCGGCGTTTATCGGTTGTACAGCGACGTGCGCGCGGAGATTTACGGGCACCCGAACGAGGTGACGTCGGCGGACTATGCCGCGCGGGTGCGGGCGGCGGTGGATTTTCTCGAGGGCAAGGCCAAGGTCTGGCGCGAGGAATTGCACGCGCAGATGTTGAAGGCGGCCGAGAGTCGCCAATTCGAGCGGGCGGCGCAGCTGCGCGATTTGCTGGCCGCAGTGAAACTGACGACTGCGAATACCACACGAGACCGGCGCTTTATGCGCGGAAATCCGATTAAAAACCCCTCGGCCGCAGAAGGCGCGCGGCAACTGGGCACAGCCCTGGGTTTGGCGGCGCCGCCGAAAACGCTGGAGTGTTTTGACATCTCGCATATTTCGGGCGAATTCGTTGTCGCGGCGATGGCCCGCTTCGTGGACGGTGCGCCGGACAAGAGCGGATATCGGCTATTCCGTATTCGCGGTCCGATTAAAAATGACGATTATCGCGCGATGGAAGAAGTGGTCGGACGACGCTATGGGCGGTTGAGCCGGGAGGAAAAGCCGTTTCCCGATTTACTGGTGATTGACGGCGGACAGGGGCAGGTGCATGCGGCGCTGAAGGCATTTTTGGTGTTAGAGCTGACGCCGCCGCCATTGATTGGCCTCGCCAAGCGCGAGGAAACAGTCGTGTTTCCCGATGAGCGTGACAATTTAAAATTGCCCCAACATTCGCCCGCATTGCAATTGCTGCAACGCCTGCGCGACGAGGCGCACCGCTTTGCCAATACCTATAATGCGAAGCTGCGCTCGAAAAAAATCCGCGAAAGCGTGCTCGACGATTTTTCGGGTCTGGGTGAAAAGCGCAAAACGGCGCTGTTGGTGAAGTTTAAAAATATCGCGCGGCTGCGTTCGGCCAGCGCCGAGGAACTGGCCGAGACACCGGGCATTGGCGCGAGCATGGCGGCGAGGTTGCGGGCGTATTTGGAGAAGGCGAAGTAGCTCGGGTATTAGCGGGGCAACTTTTGCCGCGCGGGGCTCCAGCAGGTGGTGCGGCCGCCGATTTCGGCACGGGACAAGGGCTTTTTGGTTTTGGGGCAAACGCCGCCTTTTTCCCAGCGGTGGTTAAAGAGCCAGGTGTCGGGAATGTGCACGTTGAGGTCGGACGGGAGTTTTTTGCCCTGGCCCGCGATGACTCGGAGGGCGGCACGCGTGACTTGCTGGATGGCGGCATGCAGGTTTTTGACGGTGCCGGGAGTGGCGGCGCGACCGGCGGGTAGAGCCGGATGCAGGGCGGCGCGCCAGAGGATTTCGTCGGCCATCCAGTTGCCGATGCCCGGGAAATATCGTTGGTCCAATAACACGGCCTTGAGTGGGGCGCGGGCATGGCGGGCGCAGACGCCGCGGACGAACTTCGCCGTGAATTCCAGAGAGAGAACTTCTGCAGGTAAATGGCCTAGCCAAGACGGGGGTTCTCCGGGCAAGCAGAATGAAGCGCGCACGCGGCCGAATTGGCGGGGGTCATTGAAGACCAAAATATGCTTCGCGAATCGTAAAACAATCGCGTCGTGTTTTTTGGCGCGATAACCCAGCGATTCGACGCGGAGATGGCCGGTCATGCCGAGGTGAATGCCGAGCCAAAGATATTGCGATTTTCCCTTCCCGGTCTTTAAGACAAACCACATTTGTTTACCGTGCGTGCCGGAGGCGATGAGTTTGGCGTTGCGCAGTGCCTTGGTTAACGCGGTTGTGTCCCCAGTGAAGTCTTTGGCAAAGCTGCGAAACACGCGGGAGCGCGGGTTAATCTCGGCCTTGAGGACAGCCTGCCGCGCGGCGGCTTCCCACCAGCGACGGCGGTAGAATTCGACTTCGGCCAATTCGGGCATGGGACAGGTTAAGCATTAGCCGCAAAGAAGCGCAAGCTGCGGTAGTCTATTCGTCTGAAATCTCGTTCGCAGCCTACAAGAGGCGGAGGAGCGCGCCTTCGATTCCTGCGCCCAGACAGGGCGCAAAATATTTCCTCGCCAGTTTCCCAGGGTAGCTTCGGCTGCGCCTACGCAACCCTAGGCTTGGTTCCTTCGCCCCGTTGGGGCGACAAACAAAATCCAAACGAACCCACTACCTAAACTGCGCAAAAAAATATTGTGCCCTTTGGGGCGCTTTGCGGCTATGGACATCCGTAATGAAAGCACCCTCCCCGCCCTTCGTTGACTGGGGCCGCACGGACTACCGCGAGACGGTGGCGCGGCAGGCGGCGCTGGTTGAGGCGCGCAAGCTGGGCACGGCGAAGGACACGCTGGTGTTCACGGAACATAACCCGGTATTTACGCTCGGGGCGCGGCGCGGGGCGGCAAAAAATGTGTTGTGGGATGCGAAGGCGCTGGCGAAGCACGGGATAGAAGTCATTGAAACCAACCGCGGCGGGGATGTGACTTACCATGGGCCGGGGCAAGTTGTCGGCTACCCCATTGTGAGCCTCGAGCCGCGAAAAGATTTGCACGAATACCTGCGCGTGCTCGAACAGACGATTATTAATACCCTGGGCTGCTTTGGGCTGGCAACGGCGCGACGCGCGGGGCAAACGGGAGTGTGGGCGGGTCGGCGGAAAATTGCGGCGATGGGCGTCGCGGTGAGGTCGTGGGTGGCGTGGCATGGGTTTGCGCTGAATGTGGATGGGGATTTGGGGCCGTACACGGGGATAATTCCCTGCGGGTTGGGGCCGGAAGTGGGCGAGGTGACGTCGCTCGAACGGGAACTTGGAAAAGAAAAAATGCCGACGAAGGAGGAAATTAAGGAGGTGCTGGCGGAGGAGTTTTGGGGACAGTTTTACGAATATATTAGCCGCAAAGAAGCGCAAAAAATGAGCAAAAAGCAGCGTTAAAATTGGCGTGCCAAGGCGCGGGAATTGGTGGATAATTGCGGCTTCCATGGAAACCGCCCGCAAGCCTGACTGGCTACGCGCCAAGCTGCCCGCCGGCCCGCGCTACCGCGAGACGCGCGAGCTGGTGGACCGCAACCAGTTGCACACCGTCTGCCAGTCGGCCCAATGCCCGAACATGGGCGAATGCTGGTCGCGCGGGACGGCGACAATCATGATTTTGGGGAATATCTGCACGCGGTCGTGCACGTTTTGCGCGGTACAGACGGGGCGGCCCACGGAGCTCGACTTTGGCGAACCGGCGCGCGTGGCGGACGCCGTGGCGAAGATGGGCCTGCGCCACGCGGTGATTACCTCCGTGGCGCGTGATGATTTGACCGACGGCGGCGCGAGCGTGTGGGCGGCGACTATTCGCGCCGTGCGCCACCGCAACCCCGGCACAGCCATCGAGGTACTCATTCCCGATTTTCGCGGGCAGACCGAGCCACTCGATACCGTGCTCGATGCGCGCCCGGACATTCTCAATCACAATCTCGAAACGGTGGAACGGCTGCAGCGTCCGATTCGCAAGACGGCGCGGTACGACCGCACGCTGGATTTGCTGCGCCATGCCAAAGGGCGAGGTTTTGTGACCAAGTCGGGAATTATGCTCGGCCTAGGCGAGGAAAAAGATGAAATTGCGCAGGCGTTACGCGATTTGCGCGTCGCGGGGGTGGATATATTGACGATTGGCCAGTATTTGCAGCCCTCGCCCCAACACGCGCCGATTGCCCGCTGGGCGCCGCCGGAGGAATTTGCGCACTGGCGGGATTTCGGCGTCAAGGAACTTGGCTTTGGCGTGGTGGAATCGGGGCCACTGGTGCGGTCGTCGTATCATGCCGATGAACAGAGCGCGCGCTATGGTAGCGAAAAAGCGGCAAGTGCGTAAAAGGTTACGCGGATGGGTTGAAATTGGCCCACTCCCGTTCTTGCCTGTGGGCGGCGGGGGCGTATGATGAGCCGCTTTACCCGCCATGCCCTCGCGCCTGCGTTCGCTTTTGTTTTTGTTTTTTCAGGAGAGCGGCCTCATCCTGGTAATTATCGGGCTGGGGATTATTTTGGCGATTTTTGGCGGGACGGTGCCGAAGCGCGTGGTGCAGACGCTGCCCAATGGCGACATCGTGCCGGTGATGACCAAAAACGCGCAGGGCGAGGATGTGCCGCAGGTAGTCCAGCGCAACAAGTTCTTTAACCCGCAAAACCTGGCGCAACTGGCGAAGGACTCGAGCTTCATCGGCATCATGGCGGTGGGGATGGCGATGGTGATTATTTCCGGGGGCATTGATTTGTCGGTGGGGTGCGTGTTTGCACTGGCAGCGGTGCTGGCGGCCAACGTGATGCATTATTATGGCCCGACGGGCGCGGGCAGCGCGTCGCCGGGGCTGGGGCTGGCGCTGGGCGTGGCGACGTGCCTGGGCGTGGCGGCGCTGTGCGGGTTGATCAACGGGGCGCTGGTGGTGGCGCTACGCGTGCACCCATTCATCATCACGCTCGGGACGATGACCATTTTCCGCGGGATCGCGTTTGTCGTCACCGGCGGCCAATCGGTGACGGATTTCCCGCCGATGTTGCAGCACGTGATTAAACATGAAACCGGCGAGGAACTGTACCTGGTGCCGTCGCTGGTAATGGTGGTGGTGATGGTGCTGGGGTGGATTTATTTGCAACGGCTGGCGGCGGGGCGACGGGTGTTTGCCGTGGGGGGGAATGAGCTGGCGGCGCGCTTCAGCGGCATCCGCGTGGAAAGAGTGAAGCTGGCGGTGTATGTCATTTCCGCCGTTTGCGCGGGCCTGGCGGCGCTGATGTCGCTGGGGTATTACGGCTCGGGGTCGTCGGGCGACGCCGACGGCTACGAGCTGGACGTCGTGGCGGCGGCAGTGATTGGCGGAGCGAGCCTCACTGGCGGGCGCGGCTCCGCGCTGGGCGCGATGCTGGGCGCGGTGGTGTTGAAGATGATCAGCAGCGGCATCATCCTGCTGGGCATTGACCAGAGCTACAGCAAGGTCATCATCGGCGGCGCGGTCATCACGGCCGTGGTGATGGACAAACTGAACACCTGGCTGGCGCAGCGGCGGTTGTCGCGCGCAGCGGGTTGACCTCGATCGGTTTTTGCGCTTTATTCCGACTTCCCCACCCCCTCTTTTACCCTATGAAAAAATTCCTCCTCCTCATGGCGGCCGTTTTGGCTGCGAATACGCTGCCCTTGCGGTCAACCGCGCAAACCGCCACCCCTAAATCTCTGACTTTAGGCCTGGTGGCCAAGTCGCAGAGCAACGCGGTCTTTCAAGCCGCGCGGCGCGGCGCCGAAGTTGCCGCCGTAGACCTGGGAAAAAAATATGGCGTCGCCATTAAAATTGACTGGCGCACGCCCAATGAAGAAAACGCGCAACAGCAGGCGGACAATATTGAGCAACTCGTGCTCGCGGGGGCCAACGGCATCGCGGTGAGCTGCTCGGACGCGAACAAAGTCACCCAAGCGATTAATGATGCGGTGAAAAACGGCGTCCCGGTGGTCACCTTCGACTCGGACGCACCGCTGAGCATGCGCTTTGCGACCTATGGCACGGACGATAAGACATGCGGCGAACTGATTATGGACGAGCTGGGCAAGGAGATGGGCGGCAAGGGCGTCGTGGCCATTCTGGCCGGCAACCAGAACGCGCCAAACCTGCAGACCCGGGCCAAGGCGGTGCGCGATGAATGCGCAAAAAAATTTCCGGGCATCAAAATTCTCGACACGTACTACCATAAGGAAACGCCGCCCGACGCCGCCGCGAAAGTGGAACAAGTGATGGAAGCGAACCCGGAAATAACGGGATGGGCGATGATTGGCGGCTGGCCGCTCTTCACCAAAAACGCGCTCAATTGGAAGCCCGGCGAAGTCAAGTGCGTGGCGGTGGATGCCCTGCGGCCCGAACTTTCCTACCTGGAGGATGGTCACGTCAACCTGCTGCTCGCGCAGCAGTGCTACGAATGGGGCTACCAGTCCGTGACGCTGCTGGTGGACAAAATCGTGAACCACAAGACGCCGGACAAGGTGTTCGTGCCCAGCCCGCTTATTCCCGTCACCAAAGAAACGCTGGCTGATTACAAAAAGAAGCTGGACGTGTGGATGCCGGAATAACCGCTTGGCGTTCCTCGAATACCATTACGTGACGAAGCGCTTCCCCGGCGTGCTGGCGCTGGACGGCGTCAGCTTTTCCATTGAACGCGGAACCTGCCATGCGTTGGTGGGCGAAAACGGCGCGGGCAAGAGCACCTTGGGCAAAATTCTGGCGGGAGTTTACCAGGCGGACAGCGGCGAACTACACCTCGACGGAAAGGTCATCCATCCAACCACTCCGCACGCGGCGCGGCAACTGGGCATCGCGATGGTACATCAGGAACTGGCTTTTTGCCCAAACCTGAGCGTCGAGGAAAATCTGTGCCTGGGCGACCAGCCGCGCGGCGCGCTGGGGTGGGTCAAGCGGCGCGAACTGCGGACCCGGGCTCGGGCCATGCTGGCGGAGATTGGCGCGGCTATCGACCCGGCGGCGCTCATTAGCACGCTGTCCACCGGGCAGGAACAGCTCGTGCAAATCGCAGCGGCGGTCGGCACGGGGGCGCGGGTCATCGTCATGGACGAGCCAACGAGTTCGCTTTCACTTGGCGAAACGCGCGAATTGTTCCGTCTGGTTCAGGCGTTGAAGTCGCGTGGTATTACGCTGATTTATGTGTCTCACCGGCTAGAAGAAATTTTTGAGTTATGTGACGCGGTGACGGTGTTGCGCGACGGCCGGCACGTGGTTACTGAGCCCATTGGGGCGACAAATCCCGCGCGCATTGTCCACCAAATGATTGGCCGGGATCTGCTGGTGCGCGAACCTGTTCATTTAAAACATGCGCCGGGTACGGAATTGCTGAGGGTGGAAAATTTATCTTCGCCGGGCAAATTCCGCGACATCGGCTTTTCCGTGCGCGCAGGGGAAATTGTGGGCCTGGCGGGGTTGGTCGGCGCCGGGCGCAGCGAGGTGGCGCAGGCGATTTTCGGCCTTGATCCGAAGGCGACTGGGCAAGTAACCCTGCATGGAAAAGCGATGCCGCTGGGCTCCATCCACGCGGTGCTGAAGGCCAAATGCGGCCTGGTGCCGGAGGACCGCAAACGGCAGGGACTGGTGCTAGCAATGAACTGCCGTGAGAATACTTCGCTGGCGGCGCTACCGTACTTGACGAAATTAGGCTGGGTGCAACGCCGAGCCGAGCGCGAAATGGCCGGACGCTATTCGCAGCGTTTGCGCGTGAAAACCCCTTCGCTGGAAACGGCGGTGGCCAGCCTGAGCGGCGGCAACCAGCAAAAAATCGCGCTCGCGAAATGGATAGCCCGGGATTGCGACGTGTTGATGGTGGACGAGCCGACGCGGGGCATTGACGTCGGTGCGAAAGCGGAAATATACCAACTGCTTGATGAACTGGCAAGCGAGGGCAAGGCGCTGCTGGTGATATCGTCCGAGTTACCGGAATTGATTGGCCTGTGCGGGCGCATCCTGGTGATGCGCGAAGGCCGGCGGGCGGGCGAAGTGCTACGCGCGCAATTCAGCGAGGCGGCGCTGATGGGCCTGATGGCCGGCGTGGCGGAAACCGCGCGCAACTAAAGGAAGCAACGCGCGCCGCTTGATAAAATCGGTGATGGACGACGGCGAGACCCAAGCGATACAAATAGCCCCAATCAAGGAACGATTATGATTTATGAAATAAGCGCATCGGCCCTCATGCGAAGCGGGCATCATGCCGTCATTCAATGGATCCAGGGGCATTTTGCCGAACCGCTGCTTATCCTCAATGATGTGGCGCCAGGGACGAACCCCTTGGTGGCTTCAAGAGACAATCCGGCCACGTATGCGGACCGGTGTGGCAATATCCAGCGCCGGAACGGTGTCATCTACAATTACGAAGATCGGGACCTGAATTTAATTTTTAGCGCGGACTTCCTTAAGTTAAAATCGTTTTATTTGGGCCCATCCGAGCATAATTATAATTTGGTCATCGTCCGGGATCCGCGGAACTGCTTCGCTTCCCGGCTGGAATGGCTGGATAAACTGGAGTCGCCGACGATTCCGCACCTGCGGCATGCGGAGGGACGGCAAATCCTGGCGGCGCGATGGAAACAGTATGCCAAAGAGTACCTGGGCCTCACCCAAATCGTGCCGAATAAAATCCCGGTCAGCTACGATAAATGGTTCTCATCGCAGGACTACCGCCGGCAGCTTTCCGCCAAATTGGGCCTGAAATTCAATGACCGGCTCAAAGACACCCTGGCCACTCAAGGAAAGAGCTCGTTTGACGAACTTAAATACCTGCAAAACGCCGGGGCGATGCAGGTGTTGGATCGCTGGCAAAAGTATAAAGACCATCCCATTTACCGGGAATTGATGACGGATAAAGAAATAACCGAGCTAGGCGCATTAATTGCCGCCCAGTAACCCTAGCGTTTCCAAGCGAAGCCGGAAGTTTCACTTTATTTGCTCAGCGGATTTTTCTGCCGCGGGTTTGTCCAAGTCGGCCAGGACCTGTTGGAGCCAGGCTTTGGCCGCGGCGCGCTCGGTGGCATCGAGCTGGCCGTCACCCTTTTTGTCGAAATGGCGGAGAATATCTTTTTGGAGGGCCGCAAGGTCCTCGACTGGATGGGGCGTGGCGTCCGGCCCAAAGAGCAGGGTGTTGATTTCCGCGAGTTCAGCGGCATCGAGCTGGCCATCACCCCGGTGGTCGAAGCGTTTCATGATAACCGGGCGAAGGCCAAAAAGTGGCCCATTGGCGGCAAGGGCAACTTCCGCCGGAGTGGGCAGGCGGGTATTTTGACCGTCGGAGAGAATTTTGCGGGCTTCCGCCAGTTCGGAGGCGTCGAGTTGGCCATCGCTGTTTTTGTCAAATCGGCGGAGCAACATCGCACGCAAAGTCAGGATAAAACTGTCAGACGAAGGGGCTGGTGCGGTGTCCGCTGGCCGCATGACCCCCGAAGCTGACTGGCTAGCTGGAGAGGTAGCCTGAGAGTCTGGTTTGGGGCCAAAGGGATTTTGTGGCGTGGATGAATTCGTGGGGGCAGGCGCATTTTCAGCCGCAAGGGCAACGCCGGCAAGGATGGTAAAGACGGCCATACTTTGCCAAAAAGATGGGCCCTTGTACTGGAAGTTTTTGGTGTGCATGGAGATAAGTGTTTTAAAGCAATACGGCACGTCTAAGTTCGTATGGATGAGTTTGGCCCTGACAAAGGATGCCTATCCGGTGTATTATAAGAAACAAATGTCCGGTGCAAATGTTGCCGGATTGGCAACTAACACATCCAAAATAGTTCCCCGTGTATCAATTGAATTTCAGCGACCAGGCCCTGGCCGAATTAAAAAAACTCCCCAAGTTGGCCCAACTGGGGTTGATGGAGGCGATGAGTTTGATTCATCCGGAGGAGCTGTCGAGGGGGGCGGAACACATGGGGCGGTTTTCGCGTGAAGGAAAGACTTTCTACCGGTTGCGGGCGGGGGAATTCCGGATTTATTTTGAAGCCGCCGGGGAATCCCTGTTCATGCACTACATCCTACACCAACATTCACTGGCGGACTTTGTATTTCGGTTTAAACTGCCTTTCACGGAAGAGACTTTGATCGAACAGCACCAGTCGTTTTGGAAGTATTTGGAGGGCTTAAAGAAGTGAATCTTTCGGGAGGCTGAGCCGCATACCCAGAGTTTGACAAGCGCCAGGTTTGCCAGTTGAGTATTATTGACCTATTTTACCGGCCAGAATAACGAATGCCGCCAAGAACTTTCCCTTTGGATCCGCCATGCACATTGTACCCAAACCACCGCCGGAAGACGACAGCCTGCCTTTGCCGGGGGGGGTAAAATACAAAACGCCCGAAGAGGCGGCGCGGATATATTTTCTGCCCAATTTGTTCACGGCGGGAAATTTATTTTTTGGGTTTGCCGCCATTATCCGCTGCATTCAGGCGCGGTATGTGGCACCGGAAGACCAGGTAAACAACTTTTTTTCCCCGGAAGCCGTGGCGTTTTACACCGATGCAGTTTGGTGTATTTTATTTGCGGGATTTTGCGACATGCTGGATGGGCGCCTGGCCAGACTGGGTGGCCGGGAATCTTTGTTTGGCAAAGAATTTGATTCGATTGCCGACACAGTTTCATTCGGCGTGGCCCCGGCTTTGATGGTGTTCTTCCTAATTTTGGGGCCCGTATCGGAGAAGTACTCGGAGCTTTTCCGGCAAATAGGCTGGTTGGTTGGTTTTGTTTATTTGTTGTGCGTGGGGGTGCGGCTCGCCCGATTTAATGTGATAACCAACCCGCTGCTTTTGGGAGGTAAATCGGAATCGTTGACCAGGGACTTCATGGGTTTGCCTTCACCGGCGGCGGCGGGGTTTGTCGCTTCACTGGTGTTGGTCATGTTGCATCTGGATTTCAGCAAAGAAACGATCCAGCAATTTTCGATTTTATTCCTGCCGCTGCTGCTGCTGGTGGCATTACTCATGGTGAGCAATATTCCCTACCCGAGTTTCAAACATGTTGACTGGCAAATGCAGACCAAGGCGCGTCCTTTCATCCTGGTGATTATTGCGATTGCCATCGCCTACCGGCTACGGGAATTTTCCTTCGCCATATTCTTCCTCTGCTATATTTTTTATGGTCTGGGCCGCTATGTGCGCCGGGCATGGAAAAAGAAATATCCATCGGGAGGCGAGGAACCGTTGACAGAACCCGAGGAGGAAGATGCTTTCTAGCAGTGAAGAACTTTGTGCATAAGCAGCCGATAACTGCGATTCTCCCAAACATTCCGGTTCCGGCACAGGGTTTTGCACTGACTACAAGTACACAAGACCTTGATAGGCGGTGTTTTTTGCAGTTGTCACGATACTGACAGCCTATAATAAGAGGATAGTTAATTCTTTCCTTATCCCTACTATCATCTTCTGGTGATTCAAGATTGCCAGTTTTCCTTTTGACCTGCTTACTTGCCCCTCATGAAATTAAAGATAAACCGTGACCATTTTGCCACCGGCTTGCAGCAGGTGCTCAATGTTGTTGGCACCCGCGCCACGATGCCAATTTTGAGCAATGTGCTCTTGCAAGCCGAAGACGGGGGCATTGCGCTGACCACGACAAATCTCGACCTAGGCATTCGGTGCCGGATCAAAGCGGAAGTTTCACAACCGGGAGCACTGACGCTGCCGGTTCGCAAGCTGGCGGAGATTGTCAAGGCGTTGCCGAGCCTTGAAGTGGCGGTGGAGAGTACTCCGGGCCATCAGGCCAAGATTTCCTCCGGGGGTTCGCTGTTCCGAATCATGGGCATTGGCAAGGAAGAATTTCCCCAATTACCCTCATTTGCCTACAAGCATAAATTCAAGCTGCCGCAGTCCGAGGTGGCGCGGATGTTAAAAAGCG
>CAZCMU010000032.1:0-18590 GCA_964499725.1 uncultured Opitutales bacterium | reverse complement strand
TTCGCGCGATACCCCTCGCCGCCGGCCATCATCATCTGGTGGTGGAGTACGCCCCAGTGTCGTTCCGCATCGGGCTAGTTATCTCCGCCTTCGCCTCGCTGATTTGGATTATATTGCTGGGACTTTCTTTCCGCGCGCCGCGTCATCATGCCGTTCCGTAATTCCATGGGCGGATTCCCTCGTGTCTGGCTGACTGTTTTGTTCAGCGTCACCGTGGTGGTGGCTATCGTGTATATTTTACCAGCGGATACATTTTTATCCTCACCCGATACGGATCTGGTCGGCCAGGAAGCAGCCTGGCGGGCCTTTGCCGCGGATAATATTCGGGCCGGACATTTCCCGCTGTGGAACCCCTATGCCTACGGCGGCCAGCCGTTTTTGGGTGATTTTCAGTCAGCGGAGCTTTATCCGCCCAATATTGTTTTTTTGTTTTTGCCCCTGGCCCGCGCCGTCAATTTATCCTTTCTGTTGCACTTGCTGTTGCTGGGGTGGGGGATGGGCTTTTGGATCACCCGCCGCGGAGGCCAGCCCTTGGCCGGGGCTTTGGCCGGACTGGGATTTGCTCTCAGTGGGCCTGTTTATCTGCGGCTTTTCGCCGGACACCTTCCGCATCTCTGCACGATGGCCTGGGCACCCTGGCTGTTTTGTGCGTTGGAATCATCGTGGCTTGGCCGGCCGCTAAAGCCGCTTCTGCTGGCGGCGGCGGTCGTCTGCCTGCAGATACTGGCTGGCAGCCCCCAGTATGTTTTTTATGTCGCCGTCGCGGCAGGCCTGCATGCGCTCGTTTATTCCATGGTCGAACCAGCGGTTCGGCGAAGGGCGTTGCCATTTTTCACGGTTGCCTACCTCGCCGGAGCCGCGTTGGCTGCCGCACAACTATTGCCCGGACTGGCCGCCGCCGCGGAAGGGGTTCGTCAGGACAAGCTCGCCTTCGGCTTCGCCCGCCTGATTTCTTATCCTCCGGAAAATTTGCTCACTTTGGTTGCCCCGGGCTTTTTTGGCAATTTGTCCAATGTTGCTTACTGGGGACAATATAATGTGTGGGAAACGAGTGCCTTTGTCGGGGTCACGGGATTGGCCCTGGCCCTCCTGGCCCCATTTGCCGCCGTAAACGTTCGACGAGCCCGCACGGACTGGCTTATCGCCGCGCTCCTGTTTGTTTTCGCCCTGGGCTACCACACCCCGTTGTTCCGCTTGCTTTACGATTACGTTCCCCTCTTCGGCCAATTTCGCGGCATCGGCAAATTCATCTTTCCCACGGTGCTATTCGTTTTTGTTAACATCGGCGCCGGCGCCGATGCGCTCATTCGCGGCCGACTCGGTCCAAGGCTGCTGGCCATGGGCTTGGTCTTGACCGGGATGGTCGCCGTTGGTTTCGGTGCCTTTATCAATATCCATTCCCGGTCTTTAGAAGGCCTCTGGACTATCGTTCATCAAGACCATCAAAGCTATGTGCCAACGGCGAACTTCGCGGATGAGCAATACTTGCAAAGTATTGGCCAGCAGGCCGGCCTCGGCTTGATAATGGGCGGCGGGTTGTTTATCGCGGTGGGCGGCACGTTGCTGCTGGCCCATCGCCACCCAGCGTGGCGTTGGGCGCCTCTGGTACTTTTGCCGGTGGAGCTGCTCTATTTCGCTTATGGCTATTCCGGGTCATCACACCTGGCTGACGTCGAGCCAGCCGTCCTTGCCAAATATGTGGACGCGCACCGAGGCGACTACCGGGTCCTCAATTTAGTAAAGCCCGAGAACGGTTATTTCCTCCACGCTCCCGATCTATGGGGCGACAATCCCTTCGCCCTGAAACGTTACGCGGAGTTCATCGCCTTTACTCAAGGTGTGGACCCCAAGGGAGCCGGCCAGTACATGAGTTTTACCCAATTGCCCAAAATATTTGCCCTGCTCCGCTTTCGTATCGCCTTTGCCCAAAATAACCAGGGCCGTGAACTCATTGACAATCCTGGCGCTTTGCCCCACGCGCTCCTTGTCTCCAATTATCAGGTGCTGTCCAGCCGCGATGCCATTTTTGCCGAACTAACCAAAGCTGCCTTTGATCCAAGTAAAACTGTCCTGCTCGAAAGCGAGCCTTCCTCCCGGCCCCAACCCGGCGCGGCTGCGGGCACAGTGAAAACTACCGAGAACAATTCCGACTCCCTCACCTTCGACGTTTCCACCCCGGCGCCCGCCTTGCTTCTGATCACGGACCTGTACAGTCGCGACTGGCATGCTCACGCATTGCCCGGCAGTGTCCAGACCGCTTACGAAATTCTGCCCGCCGATTACATCGTCCGCGCTATTCCCCTCACCGCCGGGCATCACCATCTCGTGGTCGAATACGCTCCGTCGTCGTTTCGCCTGGGGCTGATCATCTCGGGCATAGCATGGCTGACATGGGCTGCCCTTATGGCCGCCCCCCCGCGCAGAAGTCGTAAAGACCAACCCTCGGTTACTCCTTGAATGCCGTGGACGGGAGAATCTTCATCGCGTCAGCCGCCATCCCTAGCGTTGGGATGTTCCAGGTCTCGGCTGCTTTGTAGCAACTAAACGCCAGCCACAGCGGCCCTTTTTCGAATTTCGCCACGGCAAAAACAACTTTGGTGGACGGTGTCAAAGTATATACTTTGACCAATTCCCAGCCAACGTATTTGCCGTAGGCACCCTCAAACTTGCTCAGGTTGCTGGCCGTGGTCATCCGATTGGTAAGGTCGGACTCCATCGGTGAGCCCTTGCACCACACATTAATGGCACTGTCAGAACCGCCTTTGGCATAGGCATCGAAGCCGTCAATCACGATGGAAGGCACGTCGGCCAGAGCCGCGGGGCTGGCCGTTTGGGCGGACACCGGCGCGCAAAGCGCGAAAGATATGACGAGGAGGGCAAATAGTTTTTTCATGGTGCCCGCAATAAACCAAGGCCGCCCTGTTCCTGCGAGTCGAAAGAAATCCTGTCCAATGGCACTTTGGTGCCCCAACCCTGCTTGACTGGCCTTCCCTTTGGGTCTTGGCGTTCGACGGTGCGTTGTTATTAGTTACCTCGCGTCTATGAGCGAAAAACCTCCCCGCGCCAAGGGCGCCGTCGCGCTGCGCGACCAGTTTAACGAACCACCCGTGGAGGGTTCCGCCGCGGCAGTCGAGGCCGTCCTCCGTCCTCCCACCTTTGCCGACTTTACCGGCCAGGCCAAAACGGTTGAGCGCCTGCGCGTCATGGTTGGCGCTGCCCGCGCCCGCGGCGAAGCCCTCAACCACATACTGCTGTCCGGCCCGCCGGGTTTGGGCAAAACCACCCTGGCCTTCATTCTGGGCCACGAAATGGGCCGCAAGGTGCGCGTGACCTCCGGCCCGGTCATCGAAAAAGCCGGCGACCTCGCCGGGCTGCTCACCAACCTGACGGAAGGCGACATTCTCTTCATAGATGAAATCCACCGGCTGGCCAAAACTGTCGAAGAATATCTCTATTCCGCCATGGAGGACTACCGGATTGATATCCTGATTGACCAAGGCCCCAACGCCCGCAGCGTGCGCCTGTCCATCCCGCGCTTCACTCTCGTCGGCGCCACCACCCGCACCGGCCTGCTCACGGCCCCACTGCGCAGCCGCTTCACGCTCCAGTCGCGGCTCGATTATTATTCCCGCGAAGATTTGGTTAAAATCGTCCGCCGCAGTTGCCAATTGTTGAAAGTTGACCTTGCCGATGCCGGCGCGCAGGTCATCGCCGCCCGCGCCCGCGGGACTCCGCGCATCGCCAATAACCTCATCCATTTCGTGCGCGACTATGCCCAGCAACGCTCCACCGGGCCCGTGACCGCAGCGGTCGTGGAGGCCGCGCTCGAACTGCTTGAAATTGACCGCGCCGGCCTCGACGAAATGGACAAACGCATCCTCCGCGTGATGGCGCACAATTACAAAGGCGGCCCCGTCGGCGTGAACACCATCGCCGTCGCCGTCGGCGAGGAAGAGCATACTCTCGAAGAAGTCCACGAGCCGTTTCTAATCCAGGAAGGCTACCTGCAACGCACCCCGCAGGGCCGTGTCCTCACCGCCAAAGGCTGGCAGGCCGCCGGTCTGCCTCCACCAATTCCTCTCGCGGACGGACAAGGGGAGCTACTGCCACCCGGTTAGTCCCGCCCGACTCCCGGAACATATCCATACTAACGCCGATGACGGCGGCTATTTTCGGCAACCGAGAATGATGGTGCGGCCCAGGAGCAGATCGAGGGAATTCATGTGGTGGACAAAGCTGTCATTGCTTGCATCTATCGTCTGGCCTTTGACTTCACGCCGGTGCGCGAAATACGCGCCAATTTTGACCGGCAGCCATAGCGGCACTGTCCAACCCCAGGATGTGCGTTGATGTTTGTCCACCGCCGTCAAAATTCCCGTGAATCCCGCGTCGGTGAGGGAGTGGGCGAGGTAGAAATAGCTCACCGGATTAATGTGGCCGCCGGTGGAATGCAGCTGGCTTTCCTTGAAATGGAGCGGACCGAAAAGATTGTAAAAGCCGTAGGTCAAAAAGCGAATCCGGGACTTGAGATTCAATATATTCGGCGTGCTTACCACCAGGATGCCGCCGGGTTTAAGGACCCGGAAAATTTCCCGCAGCGTAAAGCGGTAATGCTCCAGATGCTCGATGACTTCCGTGCATGTGACCAGGTCAAAGGTCGCGTCCGCATAGGGCAGCGGGTCGTGGTTAAGGTCAGCCACGTCCACCTGGACGCCCGGCAGGCGCAGTAACTCCGTGGTGTAATCACACACGCGCGGAACCACGGAAAATTCCTTTTGCACCAGTTGGATGAGGTGTCCATAGCCCGCCCCGATGTCGAGATACGCCGCGTTGGGCTTGGGCCCCAGACGCCGAATCATGGCCAGCGCCCCAGTGAGAATGGCGGGTGTGCTGAGCCGTGCCTGATCGTCATTACTGGGCATCACCGTGAAAAATTTGAGTATTCACCAAGGCTTGGGATAAAGCACCCATTTCTGCCTCCGGGCAAACACCAAACACGCTATCGTCTCCGCCGCCGGTGTTCGGACGGCTTCGGCTTGCGTGGGCCGTGCTGCATCTTGCGGTTTTGGGCCACCATCGCCGGGGTGACTTCAGCACTTGTGGCCCCACCTGTTTTTTTGCTGCCAGTGACCCGAAAATCAATCTGCCGCTTGAACCGATCCACCCGGTAAACTTCCACCGGTATTTCCTGGCCCAGCGTGAATTTGCGCTTCGTGCGCCGCCCCACCAGCTCCCGCCCGTCGCCGGACAGGGAGTATAAATCGTCCTCGAGCGACGACACCGGCACAAAGCCATACGCCATGGACTGCCGCAACTCGACAAAGAACCCGTGGTTGCGAATGTCCGTGATGAGTGCCGGGAAGGTTTGCCGCGGCGTGCGCTTGGCCTCGCGCTCAAAAAATTCCAGCAGCTTGAGTTTCACCGTCTCCCGCTCCGCCTCGGTGCTGTTGCGCTCGGTGAGGCTCAGGTGTTTGCCCAGGGCATCCAGCTCCGCTTGATTGTAACGGGTGGCCGCGCCTGTCGGTTGCCCCCCGCTGGTGCGCGCCAGGTAATCGTCGAAAATCCGGTGCGTTACCAGGTCGGAATACCGCCGGATGGGCGACGTAAAATGCGTGTAGAATTTTTTGTACAGCCCGTAGTGGCCGTCCACCGACGCCCGGTAGCACGCCTGTTTGAGACTCCGCAGAAATTGCGTCTTGAGCGTGTGCCCCTGCGGGTGGTGGCGGATTTTTCCCAACACCCGCACCACTTCCTCCCGCAGCGTGAGGTCTCCTGCCTGCACGCCAAAGGTGGCCAGTAAATCGCGCAGTTCGACCAGTTTCTCCGGATCGGGCTGGTCATGCACACGGGACAAAAAGGGCAGGCCTGCCTCGTGCAACCGGCGCGCCACTACTTCATTGGCCAGCAACATGAACTCCTCCACGAGCTGATGGCTCTCGTCGTTCTCGATCAGCTCCAGCCGGTCGGCGTAGCCTTCGGCATCCGTGAAAATTTTTACCTCGGGAAAATCAAAATCGAGACTGCCCTTTTGCATGCGGGCGCGGCGCATCGGCTCCGCGATGCTCCAAAACGCGCGCACCGTCTCACGCAACTCAATCAACTCGGCGTCGCTGAGCCCCGCCAGAGCGCGGCCGGTCGAGCCTGTCGCATGCGCGGGCGGCAACGGCAGGGCGCGTATCGCCGTCAGGTCTTCTTCCCGCAACAACGCATAGGCTTGGCGGTAGGTCAACCGCTTGCGGCTGCGGATCACTGTGTTGGCAAAATGGCTCGTGCGGATTTTCCCATTCGCGCCAAAGGTGACAAATACGCTCTTGGTCAGTCGGTCTTGCGCCTCAACCAGGCTGCACAACCCGTTCGACAATGCATGCGGCAGCATCGGTACCACGCACCCGACCAGATACGTTGAATTCCCTCGCGCCCGCGCTTCGCGGTCCAAAACCGTGCCCAGTTTCACATACGCGCTCACGTCCGCAATGTGGATGCCGATGCGCAGATCACCGCCCGGCAAGCGTTCCAATGAAAGCGCGTCGTCAAAATCCTTGGCGTCGTCCGGATCAATCGTGATGGTGAAGGTTCCGCGCACATCCTCCCGGCCCTGATAGTCGCGCGGGCGCACCTCCGGTGGAAACGCCGCCGCTTCCTGCAGCACTGGCTCGGGAAATTCTGGGTGCAGCCGGTATTTGTGCAGGATGGCCTTGAACTCGGCTGACGGCGTATGCGTGCGGCCCAGGTTTTCGGTGATTTCGCCAGTGGGGTTGAGGTGCCGCTGCGTCCATTCCGCCAGGCGCACCAATACCTTGTCCCCCGGTTGGGGTGGCGGGAAAACTCTGCTTTGCGCGGGATCGGCGACGAGGATGGTGCGCACAATGCGCGGGTCATCAGGCGTGACGTTCCAAAATTGATTGTCGCGTCGCAGTGTGCCGGTCACGGATTCGTGCGTGCGCTCCAATACCCGGATGACGCGGCCCAATTTCTCGCTCTGCCGCGCCGCCGCCACCCGCCAGGGGCGCGGGCGTTTGTTTTCGCGCACTAACACCCGATCGCCGTGGAGCGCCGTGCCGGTGTCCTCCGCCGGGATGTGCCAGGGCGCTTCACCCGGCGCACCATCCGGCCCATCGGGGAAAAACAGCGCCGCGCCGCTCTGCCGGAATTTGACGTGCCCGCTCTGCAAATCCGCATCGCGCGGGATGACGTAGCGGTCCTGCTTGACCTTGGCGATGAAACCTTGATTCAGCAGATGGTGAAGCAGCGGCCCCAGTTTTTTCTCCTCCCGGCGATCCAGATTCAATGCCGCGGCCAGCTCCCCATGTCTCAGCGGAGCATAATCTTTTCGCCGCAGCAGTTCAAGAAAGCGGTCTTCGAGGCTCGCACTCGGCGGGCCGGAGTTTTCGGAAGTATTCACAAAATGATCAGGCAAACTTGGGTGGCACCCGGCCCTCGTCCACTTCAATAAAGTCGAACATGGTCAGTATCTCGCCCGTCCGGTGCTCGAGCTTGGCTTCCTTCAGGCGCATTTGCAGGCGGCTGCTCACGCCATCGCGCCAGCCGCGCTTGACCATAAAATCGTTCCAGTCGCTCATTTCCTCCTCCGTCCGCTGGCGGCCATGCTCAAAGCACCACTGGAGCAGCTCGTCGTCCGCGCCGCCGGCCAAAACGCGCTGCTTCAGTTCACCGTACTTCACGCCCAGAAAGTCGCAGCAACGGCCGTCAAAGCCGGTGCCGAGATTCTCAATATAGTCCTTGCCGAGCTCGCCCGCCGCATGCAGGCGGATTTTGTCCAGCATCCGTGCGAAATAGACGATGCCGCCGGTCTTGTCGTAAACACTGCGTGGGAAGCGGGTTTTCATAAACAGAGGGATAAAACTAGCACATTCCCCGCCCAGTGGAAGCCTCTTGTGCCGGGGCCACAAAATATTTTCATTCCTCCGGAACGACCTTGGTCATGTCCAACGCCCGCAATTTGGGCGCCAGCCATGCGGTCGTCGCCGCCACCACCAGTGTCATGCACCCGCCAAAGACTACCGACGGTACCGTGCCCATCCATGTCGCCATCACGCCCGACTCGAACTCGCCAATTTCGTTCGAAGAACCGACAAAAATGGAGCTGACCGAGGCCACCCGGCCTTTCATATGGTCCGGCGTCACAATCTGGAACATCGTCCAGCGCACAAAAACGCTCACCGCATCGAATCCCCCGCTTAACATCAGCCACAAAAACGACCAATAGGCGTTTTTGGAAATTCCAAATAAAATCATCGAAACGCCGAAGCCGGCCACATTCCACATGAGTGCCGGGCCCGCGCGCCGTGTGATGGGCCGCCAGGACAAATATAATCCGACGATGGCCGACCCCACTGCCGGCGCCATGCGCAACAACCCCAGGCCCAGCGGGCCGGTATGGAGAATTTCCCCCGCATAAATCGGCAACAACGCCACCGCCCCGCCGAACAGCACCGCAAACAAGTCCAGCGCCATTGAGCCAAAGATGACTTGGCTGCGAAACACAAACCGCAGGCCCTCATGAATGCTCGCGATGATGGATTGGTCCGGCCGCGGCACGCTGATTTTCAGGTGTGGTATTCCTGCCAGGCACCCCCAGCCTGCAAACAACATCACCGCGGATAACGCGTAAGTTATTGCCGCCCCGTGGAGCAAGTAGAGAAAGCCGGCCATCGCCGGGCCGCCAATGCAGGCTGCCTGCCAGACATTGGCGTTCCAGATCGAGGCGTTGCCATACAGTTCCGAGGGCACAATCTGCCCCAGCAGGCCAAACTGGGCTGGGGCTAGAAACCCACGGCAGAGCCCGGTGGCAAAGATAATCAGGTAAATCAGCCAGATGTGGCCGGCAAGGTATTCATGAAACTCTGGATACGAAACTGTGGCCAACGCCACTGATGCCACCAGATACAAGCCCGTCGCCAGCCGCAAAATTGTCCGCCGGTTCATCACATCAGCGACGTGTCCGGCAAACAGCGCAATACCCAATGCCGGCACGGCCTCCGCCAGCCCGATGAAGCCCAGCATCAGCGGTTTGTGGGTTAGCTCGTAAATCTGCCAGCCGACTGCGACCCCCTGGATTTGGATGGCCGTTGAAACAAACAAGCGGAAGAACCAAAAGGCCCGGAACGCCGGCACGCGCAAGGCGGCCAACGCGTCCTGAGGTGGTTCGGGGGAAACGGACATTCGGGGAAAATCCCGCCAAGCGCGCCGGTAGTCAATGGCAGAGCACGCCTACCCTTGGAAATTAAAGCTGACGGCCCTTCCGTCGTAGGCCAATGTCAGGGCCTCTTGCCATGCTGTGCTTCCGCCCCAAGCTTTTGCTGTTCTTCGCCGTCCTTGGGGGCATGGACCCGGCGCTTGGCCAATCAACTGACTCGGCCACAACGGTCCCTAACAATACTGCGGCTTCGGATTCCTCACCCAGCCCTGCCCGCGTGGTCGTCGTCGCCAATTCGCGCGACCCGGATTCGGAACCCATCGCCCGCTATTACATGCAAAAGCGCGGCATTCCGGATAAAAACCTTGTCATCATTGATACTCCGGTTGAACCAGACGTTACCTGGGGTGTGTTTGTGGATAAAATATTCAATCCCTTGCGCTCCCGACTAGTCAAAGACGGCTGGCTGCAAGCCTACACCACCGATTTGAAAGACAGTGAAGGCCGCCTGCGTTATGTTTTCTATGGCAACAAAATTGACTTTCTCGTCATCTGCTATGGCATCCCCGTGCGCATCCTCAATGACCCGGCCCGCTTGAAGCCCACGCCATTGACGATTGAACACAAGGAGTTGGATACCAATCAAGCTGCGGTGGATAGCGAGTTGTCGCTGCTTGCCGCACCGGATACGCCGATTGCTGGTTTCGTGTCGAACCCCCTTTATAACAAACTCACTCCCGATGCCTATGCTCGCACCCTGGTGGTCAAGGTGGCCCGGCTTGATGGCCCCGGCATTACCGCCGTGCGCGGGATGATTGATAGCGCCCTCGAGGGCGAGGCCCGCGGCCTGCAAGGCCGGGCCTATATTGATATGGGCGGCCCCCATGAAGAAGGCGAAGCGTGGCTCAAGTCCGCCAGCGCTTCATTGCGCAAACTCGGTTTCGATATCAGTGAGGACCACGAAAGCAGCCTCTTTACCTGGCGCACGCGTTTTGATGCTCCGGCCTTTTATTTTGGCTGGTATGCCGCACAGCCTTCCGGCCCAATTTCCGATCCCCAGTTTCATTTCCCTCCTGGTGCAATAGCCATTCATATCCATAGTTTTTCCGGGGATAACATCCGCCAGGCTGGCGTCCACTGGGTCGGCCCGCTCGTCATTCGCGGCGCGGCGGCCACTGTCGGCAATGTTTTCGAGCCCTATCTCTCCTTCACCCATCACCTTGATTTATTCATGGATGCGCTGGCTGCCGGCAAAACCACCGGCGAGGCCGCCTATTATTCACTCCCCGCTTTGAGCTGGATGGAAATTTTTGTCGGCGACCCGCTTTATCATCCCTTCGCCACCGGACTTCCGGAACAACTCGCCCGGCACGCCAGCGCGCCAACCGCCTATTCCGCCTACGCGGTCATCCGCCAAATGAATTTGCTTCAGGAGCAGGGCCAACTGACCGATGCACGCGCCTTTGGGCAGAACCAGTTTGACCAGCATCCGGACCTCGCCCTTGCGTTTGCCCTTGCCCAGCTTGACCATCAGCTCAATCAAGACAACCAGGCCTGGCAACGCCTCGCTTGGGCCGCCAACATCGAAGCGCCCCCTCGGGACGATTTGGGCCTCCTCGGCGAAATGGCCCGCTGGGCCGCCGACCATGATGCGCGCAACACCGCCCTCGATTTGTACGCCCGCGTCCTCGCCAGCCCCTCCGCGCATCCAGACTTGCTTAAAGCCCTCCTGCCCGACGCCATCACTCTGGCCAAAAGCTCCGGCGCGGATGACTTGCAGGCCCGCTGGCAAAAGCAGTTGGACACGCTCACCCCTCCAGCGCATCCCTAGCCATGCTGCCAAAAAAAAAGAAAGAGGCTGACTATGCGGCTCTGGCCTCGCCCTTCATGCGCATTCCCCGCCTGCCCGTGGAAGTCGCCCGCGATCTGCTCGACCTGGGCCTGCGCGATATTTTTGAGCTGCAAGGCCGCGCGCCAGAAGTGCTGTTCGAAGACCTCCAGCGTTTAAAACCGGGTGTTCCCGCCACCCGGTTGCGCTTTTTCCGTCTGGCCGTGTACTTTGCCGAAACCCCGCAACCCGAAGGCCGTAAACTTCACCCTGACGCCTGGCGCGATTAAGCCGGTTGTTGCTGGCTCAGACAATGCAGGGCGCCGCCCTCGAGCAAAATATCCGTGCAATCCAGCGGCACAATTTGGTGCCCCGGAAAACATTCGTGCAGCACATGCGCCGCCAGCGCGTCCGTCGGCCGGTTGTACGCCGGCATGATGACCGCGCCATTCGTTACGACATAATTCGCGTAGCTCGCCGGCAATTCCCGCCCGTCAACGATCACCGCCGGGTGGGGCAGGGGCAGTTCCGCAATTTCAAATTTGCCGCCGGATGGCGTCTTGAAGAACTCCTGGATTTGCAGCAGGTTGTGGCGCAAAATCTTCGCGCCGGCATCCTGCATTTCATCGTGCGGCATCACTGTGATGATGCCGTCATCGCGGAAAAACCGCGTGATGTTATCTATGTGCCCGTCTGTGTCGTCATTGGGCAGCCCTTCCTGCAACCACAGGATTTCCGTCGCCCCCAGACCACCCGTGAGCAGGTGGGTGTAATCGTCTTCAGTAAGGCCAGCGTTGCGATTCGGATTCAGTAAAACGACCTGCGTCGTCAAGACCTGGCCGGGGCCGTTGATTTCCACCGCGCCGCCTTCCAGAATCACGTCACATGCAAAACGTCTCATATTCAGGGCCGTCGCGATGCGCGCCGGAATGGCGTTGTCCAAATCCCACGGTGAAAATTTCCCGCCCCAGGCATTAAACTTCCAGTCCGTAACCGCTACTTCGCCCGTGGTCGAATTTCTCACAAAAAGCGGCCCATGGTCGCGGCACCACACGTCGTTAACCGGGTGGTCGAATAGTTGCACCACCGCCAAGTCCGCGTGCGCCTCGCCCAGCCGCCGGCATATCTCTGCGTGTTGTGCGCCTGCGGCATTGATGCGCACGGGCACAAACCGGCTAAGCGCGGCGGTAAAATTCGCGAAAAATGGCGGTATCTTTTCGAAATGGCCCGGCCACAGGGCAGGATTGCTGGGCCATGACAGCCACATCGCCGCTTGCGGCGACCACTCCGGCGGCAGGCGAAAACCCAATTCCGCCGGAACCGGCGATGGAAAAGAAATGGCCATGGCTATTTCTTCTTCCTCTTCATCATCGGCTTGACCGGCTTTTCATCCACCAACCTTTTCGTCAAGTCGCCGTACGTGTCAATGCGCCGATCACGGAAAAATGGCCAGATGCGGCGAAAATCCGCCTGCAACTTTAAATTGATGTCGGCGTACAGAATTTCCTCTCGATGGACCGTTGCTTTCGCCGTGATCCGGCCATAGGGATCGGCAACGAAGGACTGGCCCCAAAATTCCGTGTCGCCCTCGCGCCCCACGCGGTTTACCGCTGCAACGTAACAGCCATTGGCCACGGCGTGACCCCGCTGCACCGTCTCCCAAGCGTTGTGCTGCGCGGCGCCCAACGCCGCCTTTTCCGCGGGTAGCCAGCCAATGGCCGTCGGATAAAGCAAAAGGTCCGCGCCTCGCAGCGCCGTGAGTCGCGCGGCCTCCGGAAACCATTGATCCCAGCAAATCAGCACTCCGATGCGCCCCGCGCGCGTTTTCCATGTGCGGTAACCCAGGTCGCCCGGCGTGAAATAAAATTTTTCCTCAAATGCGGGATCCTGCGGAATATGGTTTTTTCGATACAAACCCAGCAGTGTGCCATCCGCATCAATGACCACCGCCGTGTTATGGTAAACCTCGCTGCCGCGGTTTTCAAACAACGAGCCCACGACCACGACTTTGTTTTTCTTTGCCACTTTGACCAATGCATCCGTTGTCGGCCCGGGAATCGTCTCCGCCAAATCAAACAGCGCCGGATCCTGCTTCACACAGAAATAGGGCGTCGTGAACAGCTCCTGCGTACAGACAATCTCTGCGCCGCCTCGGGCCGCTTCGGCAATTTTTCGCACGGTTCGGGCGCGATTTTCCGCCACCGAGCCGTAATCGCGAAGCTGGAGCAGGGCAAGTTTCATACTGGAATCTCAAAATTAGATGCTCGCCGTCAGAAGTAAAGCCGACACTGTAATCGGCGTCTTTATTTCACCTGCCCCAAGCTGCGTGATGAGAGCGAAAAAACAACTCTCATGCACTCATGGGGTGCTCAATAGACGACTTTGTTCAGCGGGTACTCGATGATTCCCTCCGCTCCGTGCAATTTAAGGGTGGGGATGATGGTGCGCACCACTGCCTCATCAATAATTGTCTCCAAGGCCACCCAGGCGGTGTCGGACAGTGGTGAAACCGTTGGGTTCCGCAACGCGGGCAGGGTGTTGACTACTTCCTGGACCTTCGCCTTCGGCAAATTGAATTTGAGCCCCACCTTGCTCTCGGCATTGAGTGCTCCTTGCAGCAACAGCGCGATGGTTTCTATCTTCGCCCGTTTGGCCGGGTTGGCCCAGCTTTGTCGGTTGGCCACCAGTTGGGTCGTGGTTTCCAAAATCGTGTCCACAATGCGCAGCTTGTTGGCGCGGAGGGAAGAACCCGTTTCCGTCAAATCCACAATCGCGTCCACCAAGTCGGGCACCTTGACCTCCGTCGCGCCCCAGGAAAATTCCACCTCCGCCGTTACGCCTTGCTTGGTGAGAAACTCCCTCGTCGTCCGCACCAATTCGGTGGCAATGCGCTTGCCCTGCAAGTCCTTGATGGCGCGTATGGGCGAATCTTCCGGCACGGCCAAAACCCAGCGGCTCACGCTGTTTGAGGCCCGGCTGTAAATAAGTTCGCACACGGTGACAACATCCGAGCTGTTTTCCACCACCCAGTCGCGCCCGGTCAGCCCGCAGTCAAAAAAACCATGCTCGACGTAACGGCTGATTTCCTGTGCCCGCACAAAGCGCCCATCGAGCTCCGGGTCGTCAATGCTTGGCTTGTAGGAACGCGAATTCTGGCCAATCTTCCATCCGGCCTTGGCAAACAACGCCAGCGTGGCCTGCTCCAGGCTGCCCTTGGGCAGGCCCAGCATCAAAAGTGACGGGGTTGGTTTCGTGACAGACATCGGATGGGTCGCTTGTGGCTGGCAGCGCCCACAGGCAACCGGGTAATCAAGCCAGCGGTACCCCTCTTGGGCAATTGTAAAATGTGGATTGTCAAGCCACCGACTTTCGTTTCTATAATGGAGTAATACCCACAGGCTTGCCGGGTTCCTTCTCCATGGCCAAAACCAAACCCCTTATTGTAATCGTGGAAGATGAAAAGGAACTGGCTGCGCTCATCGCCGAGCAGCTGGAAGACGCAGGCATGGTCGCGCAAGTCTTCCACCGCATTATCCCCGCCACGCGTTTCCTTAGCAAAAATTTCGCCAACCTGATGCTGCTCGACATCAACCTGCCCGACGGCACCGGGTTTCAGTTGATTGATGAATTGAAGCTCGTGAATGTCAGCGTGCCCACTATTTTTCTCACAGCCAACAGCAGCGAGAGCAACAAAGTTAAAGGGCTCGAAATGGGTGGCGACGACTTTGTTACCAAGCCCTTCAGTTTTCCGGAACTCATTGCCCGCATCCACGCCGTCCTCCGCCGCAGCGAAACTCTCAAGGACGCCCACATCACCAAAAACGCGCGGCTGGACGAGGACCCTTTTCCTTTTTGTGGCGCGGAGGTCAATCCCCAGCGCATGGAGATTGTCTTTCCTGACGGTCTTTCCGAAAAAATCGGCCGCAAGGAATTGGGTATTTTAGTTCACGTTGCCTCAAACCCCAAGCTGGTCCTTACCCGTCAAAGCCTCATTCACGCCGTTTGGGGTGTCCATGCGGATGTGCGCAGCCGCTCGCTCGATCAGTATATAGTCCGCATTCGCGAAGCCTTTGCGCGCCATGCCTGTGACCTTGCCCAGTTTCGCACCATCCATGGCATCGGTTATATTTATGATGCCGCGGAAAGCAGCCCGGCTGCTCCACCGCCCGCACCGCGCGCCGCCAAGCCCTAGGCCATGCCCCGCGAGACAATCTTGGCCCGCTTTGCCGCAGGGTGGGCCACGAATTCCCCCGCCGAAACCGAGGCCGCCGGCGCCGTTCTCGCCACCGTCCTGCCGCCGGATACCGTCCTTGCCCTGCATGGCGACTTGGGCGCCGGCAAGACCACCTTCGTGCGCGGCCTCGCCCGTGCCTGGGATGAACCCGGGCCGGTCACCAGCCCGACTTTCAACTATTTTCTCATCTACCACGGTCGCCGGCAACTCATCCACCTCGACGCCTATCGCTTGGCCCGGCCCGAAGATTATGATTCGCTGCTCATTGACGAATTTCTTGAATCCCCCTGGTGTCTCGCCATCGAATGGCCGGAAAACTTGGGGCCCCGCCTGCCGGAAAATGCGTGGCATCTTTTTTTTGCCGCCCCAGAGGAAACCCAGCGTATCCTCACCCTGCCGACGCCGATGTGACTCCTTTTCCCGCGCCTCTCAAATCAAATATGCCACATTTCCGCGGCATCGCGCGTAAGTAGGTTTTCCACGGTACGCGCTTTTAAGGCTGCCTCAAAAGCTGTACCCACATCACGCCATGCCAAGGAAACTCGCGCGCCCGACTGTCCCGCCGTGGAGATCGGCGCATCCAACATTTCGGAATCCACCACGCGCACGATATCGTAGAGGGTAATCTCCGCCGGCGGTCGGGCGAGCGCGTAACCGCCTTGCTTGCCCCGGCGGCTGACGATGAGTCCGCCGTTGCGCAACTCGTTGAGTATCTGCACGAGATAGTTTGCCGGCACTGCCTCCGCCTTGGCCAGCGCTTCAATATGAGCAAGACTGGGGCGACCGTAACCACGGGCCAATTGCCCCAGCACGCGGCAGGCATATTCAACTTTGAGTGAAATTTTCACCTGGATTGAAGGTTAAAAGCGTCCAATGAGCAGCGCAAGGGCGAACACATGACTGGGAGGGTTTGCACGAATTGACGGGTACACCAATAACTCGCAACCCCCTGCTTGCTTTTTGCGCGGGACGGGCGCAAAATGCGCATATGAATACTCCCGGATATGTCTGCATACCGGGACGGGCCAGCCGCCACGCGCGGTTTGGCGTGGCCGGCCTGTTCCTGTTGCTGGCCATGCTTTTGGCCCGTGCCGCAACTGTTGCGCCTGCTGCCGATCCTGCCGCCACCCCCGCGCCAGTTGTTGACCACGCGGATTCTTCGGCGCCAAATGCACCCTTGATCAACGCCGCCGCCTTGCCGGAGCCCATGCAGATGCCGCCGCATGGTGGCCCCCCGACAACGGTTTACCTGGTGCCGATTCACGATGAAATCAGCGTGCCACAATTGTACATCCTTCGCCGCGCCCTGAAGGAAGCTATCGAGAACAAAGCCGATGTGGTGATAGATATGGACACCCTCGGCGGCGAAATGGGCGTCACCTTGGACATGATGGACGCTCTGGCGAAATTTCCCGGCCATACCTACACCTATGTCAACGACAAGGCGATGTCGGCGGGTTCATTCATTGCCGACGCCACCAGCGAGATTTACTTGAAACCCGGCAGCGCGCGCATCGGCGCCGCGGCGCCAGTGACCTCCGAGGGCACGGACATTGATTCAACGATGAAGCTGAAGCTGGACAGCTTCATGGATGCAACTGTGCGCGGCATCACCGCCGGCAAACGCTACCGGGCCGACGTGCAGCGTGCGATGATGGACCCCGACTATGAGTTAAAAATTGGCGACACCGTCATCAAGCCCAAGGGCACGCTCCTGACGCTCACCGGCGAGGAAGCCTGCAAGACCTACGGCAAACCACCACAAAATTTGCTCGGCGCTGGCCTCGCCCCCGATGTGGACACCCTGCTGGCCAATCTCTACGGCCCCCACGGCTATGTATTGCAGGAGTTCAACTTGTCATGGTCGGAGCAATTGGCGAAGTTGATCAACTCGGTCGCGCCACTGCTGATGGGCATCGGCATTTTTTTGCTCCTCTTGGAATTCAAGGCCCCTGGGTTTGGTCTGCCGGGTATCGCGGGCATCACCCTGCTGCTGATCGTGCTGGCCGGCCAATACGTCGCCGGCCTGGCCGGTTACGAGCCTGCGGTGCTCTTTGCCCTCGGCATCATTCTCATTCTGCTGGAACTCCTTATTTTCCACGGCACGATCGTATTGGGGTTGACCGGCGTCATTTGCTTCTTTGGCGCCTTCGTCTGGGCCATGACCGACGTCTGGCCCCAGCAACAATTCGGCGGCGTGTCCATGGACACTTTGACGCAGCCGCTGATTAACACGGGCCTGGCGATTTTGCTCGCTGGCGGCGGCTTTGCGCTCGCCTTGCGCTTTTTGCCGCAGACCAGTTTTTACGGGCGGCTCGTGAATCAGGCCGCCGTGCCGCGCGACAATCTGGCCGCTGCTGCGGGTGGCGCGGCTGCCACGGGTGCCACGTCCCTCCCCAAGCCTGGCACCCGCGGCCTGGCGGTCACAGACTTGCGTCCCCTCGGCGAAATCGAAATAGCCGGCGGCCGCTTCCAGGCTCGCGCCGAACATATTAATATCAACCGCGGCACGACGGTCGTGGTCATCGGCCGCAAAGACTTCGCGCTGGCGGTTGAAGCCGCGAAGGACTAACCTTTTCACCTTATGGAACTCGTCCTCGGCCTTTTGTTTGCGGGTGTGCTGCTCATCGCGGCGGAGGTGTTCATGCCCAGCGGCCTGATCGCAGCACTTGGCGGCGTATGTCTCGTGGCCGGCGTGGGAACAGCGTTCGAGCGCTACGGCGTCTTCGGCGCGCTGGCCATGGGTGTTGGTTCCCTGTTCGCGGCAGGTCTCGTGGTGTATCTGGAGCTGAAGCTCCTGCCCCATACCCCACTTGGCAAAAAAATGTTCAATGCCGCGGCCTCTTCCGGCAAAGCGGTGGACACCGGCGACGCTACCGCGTTGACCCTGGTCGGCAAACAGGGCCGCGCCGCCACGGCCTTTGCCCCCACTGGTCTGGCCGAGATTGACGGCCGCAAATACGAGGCCTCCTGCATTGACGGCTTCCTCCACCCCGGCGAAGCCCTCATCGTCGCCGGCCGCGATGCGTACAAGCTGCTGGTGAAAAAAGTGGTTTCTTAAGCCAATTCTGGTCCCGGAGGGACGAAAGAAATAATTTCAATAAATATTTCGCCAGCGTTTGAAGGTTAACGCTTTGTGATATCCATTATACCAGCCATGGCAAGCCTTTGGACTGCGGCGGCACGACGCCGCTTTTCTTCCGCATGACGTTCTACCCAAAATGACATCGTGCCGCCGCAGTCCAAATCAACCCTTTACATCTCACCCATTCACCGTCTGGCAGATTTCGCACTTATGCCCGTCGCAGCCACGCGTGGTGCAGTGTTCACGCCCAAAATAAATAATCTGCAAATGCAAGTCATGCCACGTT
>CAZCMU010000031.1:0-18681 GCA_964499725.1 uncultured Opitutales bacterium | reverse complement strand
TGGGCTCATCGTCACTGTGAAAAAACAAATGCCTTGCGCCCTGGTTCTCTGGCTTCGTCGGGTCCATCAAGCGGTCCGCCGCCGGCGGATCCGGCCGGGCCCCCAGTTGCGTCACACTGCCACCCAACACCACCGCCAGCAAGACCGCCATTCGCAATTCACGACTGACGGAAAACAGGGAAAATTTCATGCCGATAAAATACGCGGTAACTGGCTCGGCTTACAAGGTCATTCCCTGTCCTAACTTTTCTTCCGCACCCGGTTCTTCTCATCCTCGCAATCTTCCGCCAGGCGCGTCCGTTCGCGGCGAAGTTGTTCACGGAGCTTTTCGTACTCTTCGGCTTGGCCTTCCATCCGCGCGGCGGTGATTTGCTGTTGGAGGAAAATTTCCCGCTCGGCCAGTTTGGCTTTATAGCGTGTGTCAACCTCAGCGAGCTGTTTTTTCTGCTCGGCGGTCAATTTTGTGCTGGTTTCCGGCTCGGTGGCTTTCAGCCGGTCCATGGCGAGTTCGTAGGCGCTTTTCATGTTTGCAATCAAAACGGCCCTTCGTCGCAGACGCAAGCCCGCCGGTTATGCCGGCGTTGCCGTAAAAATCGCGAAACCCGCCAACACCACCACTGGCAGCACATAATACCACCAGCGCGGCGCGTGCTTTTTTGGCTGTGCGAGGAGCATTACCACGAGCACCGCCAGCGCTGCTAACGAGCCCGCCGCCGGCGGATTGATTTGCAAATGCGCGAATACCCACGGCCACGGCGGCGCAAACCGCGCGATTTTTTGCATCAGGCCGACGACCGCCAGCCCCGCGCCGTTCGCCAGCCACGCCAGCCATGTAAATGGCGGCAATCCGGCAAACCCCGTCAGGACTGCCATCGCGCCCGACCACAGCACCGCGCACACCAGCGGAAAAAACACGAAATTGAGCGTCAGTGTGTGCAGCGAAAAAACGCCGAAGAACTCCGCTGTCAATGGCGCGCTGCCCTGCAGCGCCGTCCAGGTCGTGACCGCCATGTCCAGCAACCGTGCCCACCCCCAGCGCATGCATTTTTGCCATGGGGCGAGGCTCGCCGGCGGCACATCGCGCCAGGGCATCGCGCGGCGTTGCAGGGCGTCGCGTAGCAGTGGGGCGTACAATATCAACCCCAGCACGACCGTGTAGGAAAGCTCGAAGCCGGAATTTTGCAGCGCCAATGGGTCAATCAGCAGCGTCGCTGCTCCTGCGGCCAGCACCGCCGCCAGCGGGCTGCGCGCCCGCCCCAGCCATTTCGCCAGCAAGTAGAACGTCAGCATCAGCCCCGCGCGCCGGGCCGAGGGCGTGCCGCCCGCGATTTCGATGTACAGCCACGCCGCCGCCAGTGTCACCACTTCGCCCACCGCATGCGGCAGTCCGGGGACTTTTCGCAGCAGCCACCACAGCGTGCCCGCCAGCACCGCCACATGCAACCCGCTGATGGCAAAAAGATAAATTTCCCCCGCGACGGTGAACGCCGTGCGCTGGTCGGCATCGAGCAACGCCGGTTCACCGAGCAGCAATGCCGTGTAGATGTTGCCGTAGCGTTCCTCCAAGCCCGCCGGTCCATGGCGCAGCAGCATTTCGACGCGCGTATGTTGCCGCGTCAGCCATTCCGCCCATGCTCCCGGCGGTGTGGGTTGGCCGACCATGATTCCACGGGAAAGCTCGAACCACGCCCCCTGCGCATGCAAAAAGGCGCGAAATCGCGCATCGTCCTCCGATTTTTCATCGCCGGCCTTTGGCGTCAGCACCGGCAGGTAGGTGAGTACGCCCAGCACCTCCATCGTTGCGCCACGCGCCGGTGGGCCTTTGCCTGTGCCCAGCCGCACCCGGAACTCGATGTTCGTGTCCCTTAGCTCGTCGAACACCTCGGGGGCATCCGCCACGACCGCCAATCCGCCTACCGAATTGCTGCCCGGACTTTGGGTGAAATTGCGTGTCACCCTCAGCGTCAGCATGGCCTCCCGCGGCGGCAACATTTTCCATTCCGACGCTGGCGCGCGCACGCGCGTTTCGTGCCAGGCCCAGGCCAGCAGCATCCCGGCGATTAAAAATCCCGCGCCCCAGATCGCGGTCCAACGCATTTGCCGAAAGGCGCCCAGCGGCGCTTTCACCGCCACGCCCAACGCGCCCAATGCAAAAGCCAACGCCAGGCCCGCTAAAATCTTTGGCGGCACCTTCGGCCAGAGCGTCGCGCCGATATATCCCGCCAACACCGCCGTAACCACCCACAACACGGGTGCGCGCCTGGCCACGGTGGCCGGGCGCGGTGGCGGATCGGGCGCAGCTTCCGGCATGACTCGCCCAATTCAGGAAAAATTTGTCCCGATGCCAATAATAATTTTTAGTGAGAAATGCTCGCCAGCCATCCCCACTCGGTTTCATTCACTGTTCCCCGAGGGCGGGGAAATTGAGCGACGGAACATCAGCGTCTTTCGGGTGTGTGGCGGCCTGCACGACAAAAGTTCGGATGGCGGGCATCCAGCTTCACGTGGAAGTGTTAACCTGCGGCAAGATTGGGAACGCCGAAAGCTTGCCCGTGGCGCAAGCTTGCGGATTTGTGTTGAAAAACCCGCCAGGGTGGGGTTACTATGGCCACTGATTTATCGAACTTGCCCGCCAGTCGTGAGGTTCGCCATAAGTATGACCCATTCCATCTGTCCCGTAGGGCAGCCGTCCCGGCTTCGCCCCAACCCCTTGCATTGATGCCGCCCGGTCCTTTTCCAGGTGGCGGGCCCAAGCGCCCGTTTGGCCCACGCCGTCCCTACATCCCGCCAACGCCGCAGTTGCGCAAGAACGAGCGCATCCGCGTTCTCGAAGTCCGCGTCATCGGCCACGATGGCAAACAAATCGGCGTGATCCCCACGCGGGAAGCCCTGCGCCTCGCCCAGTTGCAGGGGCTCGATCTGGTTGAAGTCTCCGCCGCCGCCCGCCCGCCGGTGTGCAAAATCGTGGACTACGGCAAATACATGTACGAGATGGGCAAGAAGCAGAAAGATCACAAAACGCACGCCTCCAAGTTTAAAGAGGTCAAATTTCGCCCCCGCATCGAACAGCACGATTATTTCACCAAGCTGCGCCACGTGGAGGAATTCCTGTTCCACGGGGACAAGGTCAAGCTCACGCTCTTTTTTAAGGGCCGCGAAATGGAGCACAAGGAACTCGGCTTTGAAACCATGAAGCGGGCCATTGCGGACCTGGTGCACATCGGCACACCTGACCAGCCTCCGCGTATGTTTGGCCGCAACATTACTACGACGCTTTCGCCCCTGCCGCCCAACAAACGCAAATGGAAATATAGTTTGCGCGAGGGCAATGTGGAGCCCGAGGGTGACCATGGTTCCGCTCTTGGTCCCGAGCACGGCCCCGCTCAGCCTTCGGCGACCACCAAATTGCCGCCCAAGCCGGTTGCGTCCGCCAGCGTGGTTGCGTCTGTGAATTCAGCCTCAGGTGCCGTCGCCCCGGCGTCCGGCAGCCCTCCCACCGGCGTCTGATCCCGCCCCTCTTGTTATGACGCCGGTTGCCCCCGCCACGTCCCTTCTCGCCGGACGCATCTCCCGGCTTTGTTGGATGGCATCGTTGCTGGCGGGAACCCTCGTTTTGCGCGCTGCCGACGTGCCGATTAATGGCACCACTTACCGCCCATTGTCCGATGTTGCCGCCCAATACGGGATGAAAATGAGTTGGGAGACGCCGGACAAAACGCTGGAGCTGAAGAACCAGTATTGCACCATCGAATTCACGGTCAGCGAACGCAGTTTGCGTTTGAACAGCCAGCCACTGGCCCTGGGCGCGCCCGTTCTACTTCACGGCAACATGCTGTTTCTTTCCAAGCGCGATTTCGACAATAACATCTTCCCGCTTCTTTCGCCCGGCCAAATCCCCTCCGCCGTGCCCGCGCTGCACCGCATCATTATTGACCCCGGCCATGGCGGCGACGACCCTGGCACCCAAAACCGCGCCATCGGCACGAACGAAAAAACCAACACCCTCGACGTCGGCCTGCGCCTGGCGGACGAACTGCGCAAGCGCGGCTACGAGGTCATCATGACGCGTACCAAAGACGTCACCTTCAACCGCAAGGAGCGTCCGCTGATGGCCAATAGTGACAAGGGCGATTTGTACCTCAGCATTCATTTTAACGAAGCGCCGCAAGATTCCGTCTCCGGCGTGGAGACCTGGATTCTCACGCCGCCCTGGCAACCCTCGAGCACCCAGGCCAAGTCCAGCGAGACCGACAAGAAAGTATTGCCCGGCGACCGGTTCGATTACTGGAACACCGTCGTCGGCTTTTCGGTTGAGCGCGCGGTCACGCGCGAACTCGGGGCCGTCAACCGCGGCATCAAACGCGCGCGCTATGATGTGCTCACGCCGCTCAACATGCCTGGCTTGCTGGTCGAGTGCGGTTTCTTGAGCAACCCGACCGAAGGCGCAAAAATCATCACGCCGGATTACCGCCAGAAAATCGCCCTGGCCCTTGCGGACGGCATTGATTTGTATAAAACCACCCTTGACCGGCTGCGCCCCCGCCCGCTCGCGCCGCCCACGCTGCCCACGCAGAAAAAGTAAAACGCCCCACTGTTTACACCGCTTGCCGCAGCACAAAATACGGTTGATTCGCCAGTGTGCTGTTCAAGCCGGGATAAATGGCCACCCCGCCGGTGGAATCACGCAGGTCGAAGTAATAAGTCAGGGCGTAGGGCGAATTCGTGTACTCGCCGGGAATCTCCGCGCGGAAGCCATCGCCCAAGCGTGTCATCGGCAGCGTTTGCCAGGCTTCGGCCTGTTGGGTCTGGCGGTAATGCAACTGTGCAGAGGGCAGCGGCGTGGCATCCTGCAGCGGTATTAGATCCAGTACCACCGGTTGCCCGCGGCGGAATGGCGCGGGCGGCAGGTGACCGACGCCAGGCGCCGGGCGCGCGGCCGGCCGGCTCTGCGCGGCCTCAATCAACACGGGGATGTATTGCGGATTGGCCGTGGCCGTGGTCAGCACGTTGCTGGCGCGCTCGTCCAGGGTATTGATGTCACTGTCCATGGCTTCCAGCCGGTCGCTCCAATGCCCGCGCAACCAAGGCGTGTCGCCAAAGGTCAGGTCCGGCACATAAACTCCCGTGAGTGTGATGCCCAGCACCCGCCAGATTTCGCGCGCTTCGCGGAAATTTTTTAGGGCGGAGGTCAGTGCCGCTGGGTCGCCGGTGCGCTCATGCAGCGCATACAGCACCCCCGCGCGGATTTTCTTGCCAAAGAACCGGCCCAGGGAAATTTGCGCCGCCACATCCGCGGCATAGCGCCGGTAAGCGGCCAGGCGGCGGTCGGGTTCCCGCTCCCGGGCCCGGCCAAAATAATCGTCCGCGCTGGCAGCCAAATCCTCCAGCCATTGTGCGACTTCGATGGGCGAATACTTCGCGCTCGGCGGACCCTGCAGCAATTCGTCCGCGTAATCCTCCATGCGCGAAAATAGTTGCGGGTCGAGCGGGCTGACCGTGCCGAACCGCTTCGGCGAGGGCGTGTCCGTGTAGGGCGAACGCGTCGAATCAATGAGCGACATGTTCGTGTACATCTCGGGCCAGTAATTGGCGTTGGCGCCCGAGGGCAGGTGCGCGGTTGTCACCAGCGGCAGGATGCGGCTGGCGTGCGCCAGTGACACCTCCACCGCGCCCGCCGCGCTGGCGTATTCCCGCTCCAGTTGCCGCTGCCAGCATTGCGCCGGCGTCTCCGGATTGTATAGCAACCGCCCCCACATGCGGAAGGTGTAGCGGTATTTTTCAAAATCGCCGCCGGGTGCGCGCATGGTCAGATCAGCGTAGCCGTCGCGCCCGCCTGGTAGTCCGGAGCCTTTGCGGCCCTTGAAGCCGAGTGGGTCAAAGATTTCGTGACCCAGGCTGCCGCAAAAACTTCCCGCGCGGCTGTAGCCGGCCGCAAACACCGGGTCGCCCCACAGGAACAGCCGTTGCGTACCGGGCCAGATGCGATGGAAAATGCCGTATTTGCGGTCTTCAGTGAGCAAATCTCCATAGCCGTAGCGCAGGAAGCTGCGCGCGCCGTTGCTCTGCGCGAAGGCCCCGGTGCCGCGCGCCCGCGTGGGCAGCTCCGTCGGGCGGATGGCCGCCTGGTGGTAGGGCAGGCCCATGTGCTCGGCCCAAAATTTCGGTGAGATGGTCACCGGCAGCCCCGTGCCCAGCGCCGCATCAATCGTCGGCTGGTCCATGCCCTTGGCGTGCATGTCTATCTCGATGCGCCGGCCGCTGCGCACGCAGCCGTCAAAAATCATCTTCCACAAATCATAACTGCCTTCGGGCACGCCGCTTTCCCCGTGGATGCGGAACGTCACGCCCGTGATGCCGGGACATTCCTTTAGAATAATGGCCAGCGCATCCCGCGAATACGGCGCCTGCGTCTGTGGCGTCAGCCCGCTGATGTTGTAATTGGCGTTCGGGCTGTTCGTCCACTCATAGGCATGCGTCCAGAGGCCGAGTTGAAAATCCAGCCCGCGGGCCGCTGCCTCGTCACTGATAAAGCGCAGCATGGCCAGGTTATTATCGCGCTCGCCATTCGGCAGGCCCACCGCGCTGACTTTATAACCCGGCACATCGAGCAGGAACGGATAGGCGAAATAAAGGTAGGTGTCGCGCAGGCCGCTGGGCGCATCGTAACCCAGGCCAAAGGAAATATTAACGCGGTTGAACCGCTGCGCCGCGAGCATGGACAAGTAGTTGAGCCAAAAATTCCGGTCGTTGTACCACTGTTTGTCCTCCACATCGCTGACAAACATCCGCATCACGCTGCGTACCGGGTTTGCCGGGCGCTCAATGATGGCTTGTCCGGGATACAAGGCCACCTGCACGTCCGCCAGTGATACCGCATCGGCAATTTCCGTGAGTGCATACATCAAGCCGCGGGCGTCCGCGCCACTGGCGACGAGCACCTCGCGTGCCCCCAGCCGGCCGGGTGTGATGGCCAGCGATTCGGCTTCGGTCGGGGTGATGGCTCCGGCCTCGCGGGCCAGCGCCGAATTGCCGCCCGCGGCTACCACACAGCGCGCCCCCGCAGGTGCGTCCTCGGGTTTGGTTACCACATGTACGTCAAAGCCGCGCCGTGTCAGCGCACCGCGCAATTCTTCCACACCCCATTGTGCCGGCGATGCCGCCACCACGGGATCGGCCGGATCGGCAATAATCGCCACCACGTTGCCACCACCGTTCTCCGCATCATTGTTTAAGGAAACCGGCGCGTGGGCGCTGGCGCAGCCCGCCCACGAGCCGCCCACTACCCCTCCGGCCGCGGCCAATCCGGTTTGAATCAAAAATTTGCGCCGTTTCATGCCAACAAAAGGGTAGGGCGGTCATTACACTCTCCGCTCTCATGCTTGGCAACCCCCAATGATTTCGCGAACAATTTGCCATTCGCAGGGTCTTAAGCTAGGTTCCGCCACTCCCGTCATGAAAATCCGCCCCCTGCTTTTTCTTGCCCTTCTGCCGTTGGGCTTGTTTGCCCAGACTTCCCTCACCATCTATAACCAGAATTTCGCCGTCGTTCGCGATCAGGTGCCCCTCGACCTTCAGGCTGGCGAAAACGTGGTGCCCTACACCGGCGTCACCGCGCAGCTCGAGCCCGACTCCGTGGTGCTCCGCGACCCGGCGGGCAAAGTGCCCCTGCGCATTGTTGACCAAAGCTATCGCGCGGACACCCTCTCGGTCGGCTACATGCTTCAGCTCAATGAAGGCAAAACCATTGATTTTATTGTCCGCGACAAGGACAACAAGGAATACCCACTGCAGGGAAAAATCATCCGCAGTGGCTACAGTCCCCTGGCGAACGCCTATGCAAATTACGACGGTAACGCCGACAATCAAAGCCCCATGACCAACACGCCCATCATCCTGGTCAACGGCCAATTGCGCTTCTCGCTGCCGGGCGAGCCCGTGTTCCCCGCGCTTGCCGATGACGCCGTGCTCAAGCCCACCCTCACCTGGCGCATCGCCTCCGACACCCCGGCCAAACTCGACGCCGAACTGAGCTACCTCACCGCCGGGCTTTCTTGGAATGCCGCCTATAATTTTGTCGCGCCGGAAAAAGGTGACACGCTCGACCTCGTTGGCTGGGTCACGTTCCAGAATAATTCCGGCCGTGAATTCATGAATTCGACCGTCCAGCTCATGGCCGGCAATGTGAATAAAATTCAGCCAATCCAACCGCGGGCCATGATGGCCTATGCCTCCGCAGGTGCGCCCAACGCGCCCGCGCCCGAAGTCACTGAGAAAGCCTTCGACGAATTCCACCTCTATTCTCTCGCCCGGCCCGTGTCCTTGCACGACCGCGAGACCAAGCAGGTCGAGTTCATTCGCGCCGCCAGTATCAAGGCCGCCACGCTTTATGTTTACGATGGCGCGGCGCTCGATAATTTCCGCGGCTGGGACCCCATGGCCATCCGCACCAATCCCGACTTCGGCACCCAGTCGAACAAAAAAGTCTGGGTCATGCGCGAATTCAAGAACAGCAAGGAAAACGGCCTCGGTATCGCGCTGCCCGCCGGGCGCGTGCGTTTTTATCGTGAGGACGATGCCGACCACAGCCTCCAGTTCGTCGGCGAAAACACCCTCGACCACACGCCCGCCGACGAGACCGTGCGCCTCTACACCGGCGACTCCTTCGACCTCGTCGGTGAGCGCACCCGCACCGATTACCAGATGAGCCAGCGCAACGACGCGATGCAGGAAGCCTTTGAAATCAAGGTTCGTAACCACAAGACCGAGCCCGTCGAAATCCGTGTCGTCGAACACCTCTACCGCTGGACCAACTGGACCATCCTCGAAAAATCCGACGATTATATCAAAACTGACGCCCAGACCGTCGAATTCCGCGTCACCCTCAAGCCCGATGAGGAAAAAACTATCACTTACCGCGTTGAGTACGACTGGCGGTGAGGGAAGTTAAACCTTCCCCGCCTGCAAAAACGCCCGCAGCAGCGCGTACAAATCCGGCGAATTGAGCAAAAACGAATCGTGGCCGAGGTCGGAGGTGACTTCGGCAAAGGTCGCCCGGCGGCCTGCGCGCAGCATCGCCTGCGCGATTTCCTGGCTCTGCTCCGACGGAAACAGCCAGTCCGAGGTGAAGCCCACCACCAGCGCCCGCGCCGTCATCGCCTTGAACGCATCTTCCAGCTTTCCGTCCGGCCCATGCAGATCGAAGCGGTCCAGCGCCTTGGTAAAATACAGATACGTGTTCGCATCGAAGCGGTTCACAAAGCTCTGGCCTTGATGTTGCAGGTAGCTCTCAACCTCGAATTCCACATCGAAGTGTCCCGGCGCGTCGCCGCCATTCCCCGCTGTTTCCCGCCGCGCGCGGCCAAATTTGGAATCGAGGCTCTTGTTCGAAAGATACGTGATGTGCGCCATCATCCGCGCGACCGCCAGGCCGACGTTCGGGCCCTTGTCCGGCTCGTAGTCGCCCTTGTTCCACGCCGGGTCCTGCATGATCGCGCTTCGTCCCACCGCGTTAAACGCGATGGCTTGCGCGCTTTGCCGCGCCGTCGCCGCCATCACGACAATGCTGCGCACCGTCTGCGGAAAATCTATCGCCCACTGCATCGCCATCATCCCGCCCATCGAGCCGCCCACCACGGTGGCGAGGCTGTCCACGCCCAGCTGCTTCACCAGCCGCGCGTGGGCGCGCACGATGTCGCGAATCGTCACCACCGGAAAATCGAGGCTGTAGCGCCGGCCCGTGCGCGGGTTGGTCGAGGCCGGCCCCGTCGAGCCACGGCAGCCGCCCAGGCAATTTGCGCAGATGACAAAATACTCGCGCGTGTCGAAGGGCTTGCCCGGACCGATGATATTGTCCCACCAACCGGGTTTGCGGTCGTCGGCTGCGTACCGCCCGGCGCAATGGTGGTCGCCGCTCAGCGCATGGCAGATGAAAATGGCGTTCGAGCGCGTGGCATTCAATGCGCCATAGGTTTCGTACCGCAGCGTGAATTCCGGAATCTCCGTGCCGCAGTCGAACGTAAACGGCTCGTGGCTGATGAAATCTTGCGGACATACGAGGCCCACGTCGCCCTCGGCCAGGGTGGGGTCGGGCGCGGTCACTACGGTGGCGTCATCGTCGGTCATCGAGCGGCAAGGATGAAGGAGGAAGGCCGTCGGATGAAGCCAAAAAGAAAGGCTCGGTTATCTCCCCTTTTGCGCTCTTTGCGTCATTGCGGTGAAAATAATCTCTACCGCGAACTTGGCTGCTACCTCGCCCCATCCAGGCAAAAAAAACGGTCAGGCACCCTACGGCACTCGCGAAGCCTGGTTACCGTTGCTCCCTTCCGGGCCTGGCGGAGTTCACCGGTCCAACGTTGCATAGGACCCGACCAACGCCACTCTCGCAGGAATGTTGCGGGGTTGCAATCACGAAACACCTTGGCCAATCGCCTGCGCTGCAATTTGTTATGAAATCTTTTTCAACCAGCCCAGTAATTTTTGCTTCACCACGCTGCGGTGGGCCGAGCCATCACCCTTGGCCGCTTCCTGCCGGTGCGTCAGGAACCATTCATAGCTCTCCGCAAACATCTCGTCATTCGAATAACGCGGCTTCCAGCCCATCTTCAGCAGCGGCGAAACGTCGAAATAAAAATCCTTGTGGTAAGTCAGGTAATGCCACGGCGCCAGTGGACTCAGGTTCATCCAGTCGAGCACGCGCAACGAGTTAATCGCCAGCGCCGGCGAAATGCCCACCACTTTCGAGGGCGACTTCGCGCGTTGGATCAGGGTTTCCAGCGCCTCGCGTAGCGTGCCGAAGCGGTCCGTGCCCACATTATAACTGCCCGGTTTGCCCGCATCCATGGCCAGCATATAGGCGTCCATCAAGTCATGCGCGTGGACAAATTGAAATTTCTGGTTGCCGTCGCCGATGGTGTAAATTTTCCGGCCCTCTTCAATCCACTGAAACAGAATTTGAAAAATCCCCAGCCTTCCTTCGCCGAGAATCGTGCGCGGCCGGATGATGACGAGTGGCAGGTTCCCCGCCGCGCAAACTTCCCTCACGGCCACTTCGCCGGCCAGTTTGCCTTTGCCATAAATCTCGACCGGCTCCAGCGGCGAGTCATTCGTTGCCGGGCATTTCGGCGTGCCGAAAATCGCGCTCGAGCTCATGTGGATGAACGATTTCACCTTCGTCTGCACCGCCATTTGGGCGGCGATGCGCGAGCCATCCACATTCACTGACCAGAATTTATCGCCGGACTTGGTCAGCGGCACCAGCGCGACATTGTGGTGCACCACGTCCACGCCTTCCATTGCGCGCCGCACTCCGGCCTCGTCGCGAATGTCACAGTTGACATATTCAATTTCCCGCGGGCGCGAGGGGTCTTCCCAAATGTCGAGCACGCGCACCGTTTCGCCACGGGCGTGCAGCCTTCTCGCAATCAAATTGCCCAGAAATCCGGAGCCGCCGGTGACGAGGTGTTTCATAAAATTTAGAATTTGATGCCGTTGTCCGCGCACCAGCGCAGGGAGCGCCGCATGCCTTCTTCCAAATCCACGGCCGGCCGGTAGCCCAGTTCGCGTTCGGCGCGCGCCACCGAACAGGCGATGGTCTTGTTCATTTCCGACAGCACGTGGATTTTTTGGTGATAAATGCCCGCGGACTGCAAAGCCCAGTCAATCACTTCCGCAACTTCGCTCGCCAAGCCCGGCAGGCGCATTCGTTTGTGCGCGCATTTTTGGCCGAATTCCGTTTCGAGCAACCGCTCCACCGTATCAATAATTTCGTTCATCGTATAGGGCCGCTTGTCCGCCACCCAATACGTCTGCCCAACTGCCCCGGGTGTCAATGCGGCGAGTTGCAGGCCCTGGCACAAATTGTCAATGTAGCTCATCGAGCGCTTGTTGTTCCCACTCCCGACAATCGGTGCCTTGCCGTCGCGGATCATCGCAAAGAATAGCGTCTGCCGTGGCGGCTGGTACGGGCCGTAGAACCACGGCGGGCGGATGATAACCGTTTCAATATCGCCGCGTTTGGCCCGTTCCTTCACCGCCAGTTCCATCTGCATTTTTGACTTTCCGTAATTCATATACGGATGGTAGGGCGAATTTTCGTCGAACAAATGATCGGGAAACGGATTGCACCCGCAGGGGGAATTCGAGGACACGATCACCGCGCGTTTAACGCCGGCACTCGCTGCAGCGTCAAGAACGTTCTTTGCGCCGTTGACATTGATTTCATAAAACTCGCTCACCTTGCGCGGGTGGATGACGCCCGCCGTATGAATCAAAATCGCGCCCTTGGCTCCCGCGCACAGCCGCGTGCACGTGGCCGGGTCGCGCAAATCGCCCTCGACCACTTCCACCCGGTCGGAAATTTTACGCAACGCGGCTGCATCTTGTCCGGGCAAAATTAACGCCCGCACTTTCAAGCGGGGGTTTGACCCGCGCAGCAGGTCATGATCCGGCTGACCCTCGATGAGGCGTTGCACGAGGCGGAAGCCCAGCCAGCCTTGCGCGCCGGTGACGATGACTTGTTCAGTTGGCCAGTTGCCCATGTTAGTTCTTATTTAAATAGTGAAGTGCGTTGCGGCGCGCAAACGCCATTACGCTGCCTTGGGGGTTCACGCCCGGCGCGGTGCAGAGCAGGCTCGCGTCGGCCACGAAGAGGTTTTTCAATCCGTGCACGCGGCCGAAAGAATCTACCGCGCATTTCGCGCGGTCTTCGCCCATCGGGCAAGAGGAAAAAAGGTGAATCGTCATGAGGCTCGCCTTGCCCGGCGGCACTGCATCTGGGAGTTGGCGCAGTTCATCCACGTTCTGTATTACCGATGTTCCGGTCACGCCTGGATAGACCGCCTCCGCCCCCGACGCGAACATCATCTCCGCGAGTTTGCGCAGGCCGTCCGCCAAGTCCCGCATATCGGCGGAGGAAAGCCGATAACGCACCAGCGGGTCGCGAAAGCCCGGCAGCGGGCGCACCGTGCCGTATCCCTCGCCAGTGATCATCGCATAGTAATTGGCCTGGCGCATCCATGTCTTGGACACGGCGCGCGCTGCTCCGGGATGGTCGAGCAGGCCCAGCGCCAGGTAGGGCGGGCTGCTCACGGAACAACCGAAACTCAACCGCGGCGAAAATTCCTTCACTTGGTGCACCGGCACGCCGAGGTTCGCCGCGTTAACCGTTTCGGGAAATTGGGCGACGAGTTTGATGGTTGGGTGCAGCCGCAGCCGCTCGCCGACATTCTTGGTTATGCCACAACGCCGCAATAGCGCGGGTGTTTGCACAGCACCAGCACACACGAACAAGGTTTCCGACGAAATTTCGATTGTCTTGCCGGAGCCGTGTTCCGCGCGGACCAGCCAGCGCCCGTTTTCCTGCCGGATGGACAAGGCCCGGCTGTTGGGCACCAATCTCCCTCCCGCGCGCAAAAATCTCGGCACAAACGTGCGCGTCATGGACTGGCGCGAGCCGTGCGACTCGCCGTTGGGGCCGGATTCGTAGCGAAACCACCGCGGCACTTCCAAAGATTTCCAACCAAGCTTGAGCGCGCCATTGTGCAATTTTAGCGACGCCGCAGGAGCCGCGCCGGGCAGGAGGGAAACGCTCAGGTCTTTTTCGCACGCTTCAAAATGTGGGCGCAGTGCTTCGTCTTCGGTGCCCTCAACCTTAAAATCTTTGCGCCAAGTTTCCAAAATATCCGGTGGCGTGCGGTGATAGAGGCCGCTGTTGATTTCGCTGCCTCCGCCCACACACCGGCCTTCGACGTAGGCGATTTTCGTCTGCCCCATCGCCACGGTCAGTCCGCCGCCGCGGTATTTCTGTTCCATTTCCTGTCGTGAAAACGGCTCACACGACTCGAGTCCCAGATATGGCCCCTCCTCCAGCATCAACACTTCGCGCCCCGCTTCCGCCAGCAGGCAGCCCGTAATACTGCCGCCTGGTCCAGAGCCGATGACCAGCACTTCGCAACGTTGTTGTACCGGCGGGTCACGCACGACCGCCCCCGGCGGTCCGTCAAGCTCGGCGGGCGGTTCGGTGCTCAGTGCGCGGCTGTGCAGCGCCAAGGCCGTGAGACTTTCGTGAAAGCGGAGAAAGTCGCGCGTCGACCCGAGTGGAAGATTTCTCCACCACATGATGAACTTTTCCCGCTTTTCGATTGGAGCACGGTGAAAGGGTTGCCCAATTATCACCCACGCCAGCTCGTCAAAGCCGAGCGTGGCGAGTTTCATCGGTGGCCGCAAAAAATCCATCATGCGCGCCTGCTCGCGCAGGATAAATTGCGCGATGTCGTTATGCGGTGGTTGCAGGCTGCGTTCGTCGGGGTCGGCCAGCTCGGCGGCGAGGGAGTAAGCCAGCGCGCAGGCGGCGTCGTGCCGTTGGGTTTGAAAAACGCAGCTCATGAGCGGGGTTGTGCGCCAATTACGTCGCAAGCCACACCAGTAGTAGCGCAAGCGCTCCGACGAGGTAACTTTGCCCATCCTTCAGGGCGAAAAGCACCGGGTCGTCATGCAATTGGCCACGATGGGTGATGAGCCACACCCGGCTGATCCAATACAGCAGCAGCGGGCATATCAGCAGCAGCAACCCCGGATGGTGGTACAATTTGCTGACTTGGTCGCTGTTGACGTAGAGCGCCATCACGATGACCGAGAGGTAGCCGCTCGTGATGCCAAAGGTATTGACCATCTCCAAATCACCCACGCGATACCCGCGGCCCTTGATGCCGGTCAGGTTCTGTTCGCGCAGCGATTGCAATTCCTGCAGACGCTTCATCATCGCGAGGCTCAGAAAAATAAACATCGAAAACCCCAGCAGCCACGACGAAAACTCGATGCCCGTGGCCACGTGGCCGGCCACAAGGCGCATCGTGTACAAGCCCGCCAGTACAAACACGTCGAGGATGGCCACTTCCTTCAAGCGCAGCGAATACGCGGAGGTAATGACCCCGTAAGCCAGCAGCACCAAGGCAAACTTCGGCAGGGCGATGAGCGAAAGCACCATGGGCACCAACAAGAGCAGCGGCCCGCCCGCGAATGCCCACGGCAGGTACAGTCGCCCCGACGCCAGCGGCCGGTTGCGTTTGCGCGCGTGCTGCCGGTCGGATTCCAGGTCGAGCAAATCGTTGAGCACATACACGCCCGACGCGAAAAAACAAAATGCCGCAAACGCCAGTAACGAAGCCTGCACCGCCGCCGCGTCTCTCACCTTGTGTGCCGTGATGAGCGGCACAAAAATGATGATGTTCTTGACCCACTGGTGCGGGCGTAACGCCTGCCAGGCCGCCCGGATGCGTTCTGGCGGCCCGGCAAACTCCGCCACCACGCGCCCATCTCCACGCATTCTGGCGGCCAGCGCCGCAGGCGCATTGACGACGATATTTTTCCTCGTGGCCGCCCAGACCGGCACGTCCGCCGATGAATTGCCCGCATAGTCAAAGCCGCCCTGGCCAAACTGGGCGATTAATGCATCTCGTTTGGCTTCCGAACGCAGGTTCGTCAGCCCGTCACTCGCCAGTACCTCGTCAAACAGCCCCACGTGCGCGGCTACCTTCTCCACCAAGGCGCGGTCGGATGCGCTGGCCAGCAGCAGGTGCCGGCCCCGGGCTTTCTCGTCGCGCAAAAATTGCACAAATGCTTCGTTGTAAGGCAGGAGCGCGGGGTTGACGGTCGCGCGTGCCGCCACTTGGCGCTTCAAATTTGCCCGGCCGCTCAACAACCAGATGGGTACGGCAAAGATGCACAAAAAATTTTGCTTAAGCAACCGCGCCAGCGATTCCCAGAGCATGTCCGAATATATCAGCGTCCCGTCCAAATCCACGCACAACGGTGCGAGGGGAACCGGGGTTTCGTGCGCGGCAACCGGCACGGTATGGGGAGCGCTAGCCAAGCTGCCATTCCATCCTAAAAAGGCCTGATGCTCAAGTCTTTCCCGGTGCGGGGCATTTCATTCAAACAATTTATCTGCGCCGGTTGCCGGAAACCAGCGATAGGTAGTAGAGCAGGGTGCCCAGGGATGCGATAAATGCGGCCACATAGGTCCAGGCCGCCGCTTTCAACACATCGCGCGCACCGACCATTTCTTCGCCGGACAGAATGCCCAGTCCTTGCAGCCTTTGCAAAGCCCGGCGCGAGGCATCGAATTCCACCGGCATCGTCACCAATTGAAAAACGGACAGAATTAAGTAAACTCCGATGGCGATATAAATCAGGCCGAAGATGCGGAAGAAGATGGCGCCGATGATGATCATTGGCAGCAGCGAAGAGGCAAAATTGGTAATAGGCACCAACTGCATGCGCATGTTCAGCGCGGCGTAGTGCTCCTTGTCCTGGATGGCGTGGCCGGATTCATGCGCCGCAACACCCAGCGCTGCCAGGCTCGTGCCGTGGTAGTTTTCCGAACTCAGCGCCAGGCGCTTGTTCTGGGCGTCGTAGTGGTCGGTCAGATGGCCGGGGATTTCGACGATGTCCACGTTGTCAATCCCCGCCGAGCGCATGACCGCGTTGGCGACCTCCGCGCCGGTCATGCCCGTGCGGGATCCGACTTGCGACCACTTGGCGTAGGTGCTGCTCACGCGCATTTGCGCCCAGAGGCCGAGGACGATTGGGACGATGAACAATAAAAGATATTCCGTTAGCATGGCAGATGGAGATGTCTAAATGGGTAAAAGGTTCGTGGCCAAATTAGACAGCATTACCATGGACTGAGTTCCGCCCAACGGCAAGCCAAAGCGGTGGAGTAGCTCCCCTCGCCAAATACTTGCCTCGGGCGGGGTGGGATGTCATCGTCCTCGTTTTTCATGAGCGACCAACCCTCTGGCCAGCCTTCTGACAAGCAGCCGTCCGTCTCCGACGTGAGCCACGACTTGCGCGCCGTGCGCCTGCTGCGCCTGCAGGAATTGCGCGCCCAGGGCCAGGACCCATTCCAGAGCAACTGGACGCAGTCGCACACTTCCAAACAGGCCATCGAGGCTTTCCCCGAAGGGCAGGAAACCGGCCCCGAAGTTTCCGTCGCCGGTCGCATCGTCATGTTCAACGACATGGGCAAGTCCTGCTTCATCAAGCTTCTTGACCGCGACGGCACGATTCAGGCGTATGTCCGCAAGGACGTGATTGGCGACGAAGCCTACGCCGCGTTCAAGAAGCTCGACCTCGGCGACATCCTCGGCACGGTCGGCCCGCTGTTTAAGACCAAGACTGGCGAAATCACCGTGCGGTCGCGTGAATACCGCCTGCTCAGCAAGGCCCTCCGCCCGTTGCCGGAAAAGTGGCACGGTCTGACCGACAGCGAGCAGATTTACCGCCAGCGCTACCTCGACCTTATCGTCAATGCGGAATCGCGCGAGCGCTTCCAGCTTCGCAGCAAAATCGTGCGCGCCGTGCGCGAATATTTGTGGAGCCGCGATTTTGTCGAAGTCGAGACACCGGTCTTTCATGCCATTCCCGGCGGTGCCTCGGCCCGGCCGTTTACGACGCATTTCAACGCACTCTCCTGCGACTTTTACCTGCGCATCGCGTTGGAACTGCACCTCAAACGCATGTTGGTCGGCGGCTTTGATCGTGTTTTTGAAATCGGCCGCGTCTTTCGCAATGAGGGCCTCTCCCGCCGCCATAATCCCGAGTTCACCATGCTCGAGGTTTACCAGGCCTATTCGGACTACCGCGGCATGATGATGCTCATCCACGACCTGGTCCAATACATCTGTCGCACGGCGCTGGGTGGCCGCACTAGCATCCCGCGCCCTGAGGGCGGCGAAATCGAGCTCGCCGGCAAGTGGCGCGAAGTGAAGTACAAGGACTTGATCATTGAAGCGACCGGCGATGCCGACTGGTTCGCGCGTGCCCGCGAACAAAAACTGTCCGCCTGCGCCAAACTCGGCGTCGAGGTCAACCCCACCCACGCCGATTACGCCATCACGCAGGACGTGTTTGAGAAGCTCATTGAGCCGAAACTCATCCAGCCCACTTTTGTCACCCACATTCCGCGTGAACTTTGCCCGCTCGCCAAAATCACCCCGGGGGACAGTACAACCCTTGACGTCTTTGAGCTCTGCATCAACGGCCAGGAAATCGCGCCCGCCTATTCGGAGCAGAACGACCCCTTGCTCCAGCGCGAACAGTTTGAAAAACAGGTGGGTGACGATGTCCAGAAGCTGGATGAGGATTTTCTGACCGCGCTCGAACACGGCATGCCTCCCGCGGGTGGCATGGGCGTGGGTATTGACCGTCTCATAATCCTTTTGACTGGCGCGTCGAACATCCGGGACACGATTCTTTTCCCATCCCTGCGGCCGGAAAAAACCGCCGAGGGCAAAGGCTCCAAGTCGGAATAGAAATGGTCGTGCTGTCATTGCGCTGCTGACCACGCTTGCGCCCGCCCTGTTTACCACCCGCTAATTTTGTCACTATGCCCTGGCCAGTATACCTCGCCCTCAAACACCTGTTTCCCACCGGGCGGCGGGGGCGGTCAGTATCCATATGGCGCACCTTGGTGCTGGCCGTGGGCATTTCGACAGTGTCCTTTATAATGTTGGTGGGATTTTTGTGGTGGCGGGGGGTCATTGCCCGATTGCTGGACGGGGCAATCTCGCTTTGGCCGCTCGCGGGGCAATTCGGCCTCGTCTGGCTTTACCTGACGGTGGGCGCGGTGTTTGTCGCGGCGATTTTCCGCTGCACGCCGTTTTTCAATGCCATGTCCATCTT
>CAZCMU010000030.1:0-19085 GCA_964499725.1 uncultured Opitutales bacterium | reverse complement strand
GCGAATCGGGAATTGGGCAGCGGCACGTACGATCGCGCGAAGCTGTGTTTTGAAGATGTCCGGGAAACGCAGGCTTAGCCGCACCCCCCGCAGACCCAGAAAAGGATTTTGTTCCGGCGTGAGCCCTTGAACACCCAAGGGCGTCAATTTATCGTTCAGGAAGGTGATATCCTGAAGGTAAACCGCTACCCGAACACCTCGGCCGGCGACACCGTCCAGATTTCCGAAGTACTGCTGGTTGGCGATGGCGTGAATGCCCGCGTGGGCACCCCGTTGGTGGCCGGCGCTTCGGTGCAGATTCGCATTTTGGAAAACAAGCGCGGTCCGAAGATTGACGTTTTCAAAAAGAAGCGCCGCAAACGCTACGAACGCCGTCGCGGCCATCGCCAGGAACTTTCGGTCATCAAGATCGAAGGCATCACGGCGTAGGCCTCCATTTTTTTGTTTTCAAACTTTCACCACCCCTCCGGTCATGGCACATAAAAAAGGTCAGGGAACTTCCAAAAACGGGCGCGACAGCCACGCCCAGCGCCTGGGCGTCAAGCGCTATGGCGGCGAGTATGTCATCGCCGGCAACATCATCATCCGCCAGCGCGGCACGCGCTTCCATCCCGGAGATAATGTCGGCCTGGGCCGCGATCACACGTTGTTTGCGCTGAAAGACGGCCTGGTGAAATGGGACGCCGCGAAGCGGATGGTGCATGTGCTTCCCGAAGTGGAAGCCACGACCAACTAGTTGGGCGACCCGGGCAGAGCTGATGAATGGTTAGACGGTTTTGCGGACGGAAGTTGATTTTATGCTTCTGCGGCGGGGCCGGAGCCCTATACTGTCCGCAGCCGGATTCCTCCCTGGAATCGTCAAGTGTTGCCCATGCCTGAATCCAACCTGATGGCCAAATCAGTCCCACTCGGCCGCGCCTATGAGATAATCGAGGACGGGAAACCGTTTGGCGGTTACACCATCGTCCGCTGCCTGGCCTACGACATGCTGGGAAGTTTATACCTTGCGCAAAACGACCAAACCAACCAGCGGGAGACTTTGTTTGTCTTTCCCACACTGGTGGCCCAAGACCCGAAATTCGCAGGCCGCTTCAACACGCACGCAAAGAAGTTGTGCGAGCTGAAGCATCCCAACCTGCTGAATTTTACGCAACCGCTCATCATCCAGAACAGCTACTGCCTCGTGGGTGAAGCGTTCGAGGGTTTGACCATTCCCGATCATGCGATGCTGCTGACCGGCTCGCTATTAAGTTCGTCGGAAACCAAATCCGCGGCGAATTTGCCGCCGGCGCAAGTAACGCCCATTCTGGAGCAAGTGCTGGCCGGGCTGGCCTATGCCCATGAAAACAAGGTGATGCACCTGAACCTGAGCCCGACAAAAATACTGCGCTCCGGTGTCGGGGAAATCAAAGTCTACGGGTATCATTTGCTGGAAATACTAGGCCAGGAACTTTTTGAAATGCTGGTGTCGGCCGGCATTCCCCCGCTGAAGCAAAATACCAATCTTTCGTTCCTCGGGACCACGGATATTCTTTCCCCGGAAGCGCGGCTGCGTAAGCCGCTTGAATACCGCTCGGATATTTACGCCGTCGGCGTGGACACCCATTGGCTGCTAACTGGCCGAAAACCAACATCACCTTATCAACCCCCCTCGCAATTGCAGCCAGGGATTGAAGTGGGCTGGGATGCCTTTGCCCAGCGCTGCTTGCAGCGCAAGCCTGAGGAACGGTATGCCAGCGCCAATGCCGCGCTGGCTGACTTACGCAATCTGGCCGAGCTAACCCCCTTGGCGCAAAAGCAACCACTGGAATTATTGCTGCCCCCGGATGCGCCCGCCGCGCCGGTGGCCGGTAAAAAGAGAGACAGCAGGCCGCCGGTGGCCAAAAAATCCAAGCCGGTCAAGCCGCCGCGCCATGCCCGCAAACCACTGACGCTCACCCAGCGATTACTCTTCATCGGCCTGCCCGCCATCATCCTGGTCGGCCTCGCCTCCTTCCTGTACGTTGAAATTGAAACCAGCGATGCCTTGTCAACCAGTGACATCACCGCCGCCCGAACTATCGCAGGACAGTCGCCGATGCTCCGGTTGAGCATCACGCCGCGCAATAGCATCGTGACCATTGGCAAAGCGGTGTTTCAGGTGTCAGATGGCGAACTGCCGCTGGACATTGCCCGCGGCGATTACACCATCATCGTGGAATCACCGCCCAAGTACCGCACGAAGCGCACCCCCTACACGGTCCAGGCCCAGCCGGATCATCTCTTCGTGAATTTAGACCCGGCCTGGGCAATTGTGGATTTCTCCACCGCGCCCGGCGCGACCGTACAGGCCCAGCCGGACCACGGCCCGGCCATCCCGCTGGGCGTGGCTGATGCCAAGGGGAACCTGCATGTGACGCAAGGATTGGGCGACGGCAATTACACTTTCACGGCCAACAAGGAAGATTACACCGCGGCGCAATTGGCCGGTCAAAAATTGGAACTGACCAAGTTCTATCATTTTGACCTCAAAATCACGGCCCAGCCCGCCGTTATCACGCTGACCACCGAACCACCGGGCGCGACGGTGCACATGGGTGATCGCGTGTTGGGCCAGACGCCTTTCACCACCAAAGAATTTCCCGTGGATACCGATGTGGAGCTGTCGCTGGAAAAGCAAGGCTACCAGACGGTGGCGCGCACCCTGCGTGTGCGGCCCAATATTACGGAAGCAATCGACCTTGGCAGCCTCGACGCCAAAATGGGCGGCCTGGCCTTGGAACTCCAAATTAACGGACACGCGCTTACCGCGGCCGAGCTGCGCGACGCCAAGATTGTCATCAACCATCGCGACTATCCGGCCTCGACGCGACAGGTGCCGAATATGCTCGAAGGCAACTATGCGGTCACCTTCGAACATCCTGATTATTTCCCCATCAACCAAACGGTGACCATCGTTTACGGCAAAACCTCGGCTGCCTCGGCGAATTTGCAGCCCCGGCCGTCCCGGCTCGTCATCCATGCAACCCCGGCCGTGCCCATCACAGTGTTCGTGAATAATTTTAATATGCTCCCCAGTGCCGACGGGACCTACGCCTTGCCACCCAATCAAACTGACAATGTCCGGGTTGAGGCCCAAAACTATGCCAGCGCCGTGCGGGACTTCAAGACCGGCCCAAATCAGGCGCTGAGTTGGGACACATCCCTGAGTGTATTGCCACCACCCAAGTCGGAGCAGGATTACCAAATTCCCTACTTGAGCTTCGACATGAAATGGATTCCCGCCGGCAGCTACACCATGGGCAGTCCTGGCAGTGAAATTGACCGCATGCCAAGCGAAGGCCCCGCGACGAAGGTGACATTTCCAGCCGGGTTTTGGGCAGGTCGCTTTGAAGTTACGCAGGCTCAATACCTCGCCATCATGGGTGACAATCCGTCGGAATTTGGCCGGGATGCTCCTGAACGTTACCCGGTGGAAAAAGTTTCCTGGTTCCAGGCCCGCGAATTCACGCAAAAGCTCACCGAGCGGGAAAAAGCCGCCGGACGCCTGCCCACCGGCTATGAATACCGGCTGCCCACGGAGGCGGAGTGGGAGTACTTTGCCCGGGCCGGCACCACGACCCCGTTCAGCTTCGGCGACCACGCCGATCCGACCAAGGGTAACTTTAAAGGCACCTACCCCTCCGCCAGCGGGTCGGATTTGACCTCCGCCGCCTCGATCAACGGCACGACCCCAGTGGGAACCTATCCGCCAAATGCGTGGGGTTTGTATGACGTGCATGGCAATGTGCGGGAATGGGTGCTGGACGCCTATCGGTCGCGGCTGCCCGGGGGCGACGTCACCGCCCCTGCCCTGGCTGCCGGCGATGATCATGCCCGGCGCTTGTACCGCGGGGGCAGTTGGGGCGATTATGCGCGCGACGCACGCTCCGCCTGGCGCGACCCCGGCCAGGGCGTCCGGCCAGAAACCATTTCGAACCAAATCGGCCTGCGCGTGGTATTGGCGCCGGTCATTTTGCCCACCCCTTAACGAATTTTTAATTTTTAACCGACGTTTAGACTCGCCACTGGCAGAGCGCGGACGCAGGATGACCGCCGCTGTCAGGTCTCTATGAAAATCAAGTTCTGGGGCACACGTGGATCCTTGCCCGCACCACTCACCGCACGACAGGTTCGTGAAAAGGTGGTGCAGGCGCTTACGGCTGCCCAAGGACATACGTTGCCCACAGATGAAGCCCATTTGGGCGCGTGGGTGGACGAGCACCTGCCTTTTTCCGTAAGGGCCACCTGTGGAGGCAACACGCCGTGCGTGCAAATCAGCACAGGTGGAAGAGAGTTTGTGCTTTTGGACGGCGGCACCGGCCTGCGCGACTTCGCCCGCGATTATTGCGAGCAGGCGGCCCGGCGCACCCGGCCAGCCCATGCGGTCGGCGCCATATTTCACATTTTTCTCTCACATTTCCACTGGGATCATTTGCAAGGCCTGCCTTTTTTTTACCCGTTCTATGCGCCGGACACGGAAGTGATTTTTTATGGCGGCCATGAGAAAATAGAAGAAGCCGTGCGGGCCCAGTTTGCCCAGCCATTTTTTCCGGTGCCGTATGAATACCTGAAAGCGAAAATAAGCTACCGGCAACTCGGGCCGGAGACCGACGAAGTCATCGCCGGGCTGCGCGTGCGCGTGTGCGAACAACACCACCCGGGCCGCTCGTTTGCCTTCCGGTTTGAGCACCAGGGCCAGACCTTTGTCTATTCGACCGATTCCGAGCACAAACACACGGAAGCGGCCGCGCCCAACTACCCGCTGGCCTCATTTTACGCCGATGCCGACCTGCTGGTGTTTGACGCCATGTATTCGCTGGAAGAGGCCACCTACAGCAAAGTGGATTGGGGCCACTCGAGCGATGTGATGGGCGTGGAACTGGCGGCGCGCGCACGGGTGAAGCGCCTGGCGCTGTTTCACCACGACCCGCACCATAGCGATGCGGATTTCGAAAAAATTCTGTTCAACATGCGCATGTACGCCGAACTTTATCACCAGGAGATGGGCGGCCGACTGCATGGCGCGCAGAAATTCCCGACCGAAGTGCTGATGGCCTACGACGGCCTCGAAGTGGAATTGTAAGGTTGTTTCATTTTACGCAAATTCTGGCTTCTCACGGCGACCAGCTCTGATAAGCTGGATTATTATCATTGTTCCCGTGTCGCGCCCGCCCTCGTTTCCCACCACCATCGCCAAAGAGCAGGTCAATGCCCTGCCCCTGGCCCGTTACGAAGGCCCGTTGACCGTGGTGGCAAGCCCGCGCGACGTCTGGGCGGCCGTGGAGTATCTGCGCGACGAAACCCTGCTGGGTTTTGACACGGAGTCGCGCCCCTCCTTCCGCCGCGGCGACAACCATCCGGTGGCGCTGTTACAACTGGCCGGCGCCGAACGGGTCTATCTCTTTCAACTGCAATTGCTGGAAAACCTCGATCCGATTTTGGCTTTGCTGGCCGACCCCTCGATCCGCAAAGCGGGCGTGGCAATTCGCGATGATATTCGCAAATTGCAGGAACTGGGCAGTTTTGCTCCGGGCAACTTTGTGGAAATCAGCGATCTTTCCCGCCGCCTCGACATTACGAACACGGGGCTGCGCAATTTGAGCGCAATTTTCCTCGGCTTTCGCGTGTCCAAAGGCGCCCAGGTGACCAACTGGGCGCGCCCGGATTTGACCCAAGCCCAAACTTCCTATGCCGCCACCGACGCCTGGGTCAGCCGCCTGCTCTACCTTAAATTCGCCGGCATGGGACTGCCGGTGGAGGAATACCGGCAGGAAACCCGGGAAGAAAAATAGGCGCGAAAAACTGCCCCATGCCCGAGCTTCACGAAATTGCCGCCAGTTACGGCCTCGACTGCATTCAGCGGCATATTTTTTTGTGCGCCGACCAGACCGAGGCGAAGTGCTGCGCGAAAGAGGCCGGATTGGCTTCCTGGGATTTTTTAAAGAAGCGCCTGAAGGAACTCGGATTATCGGAACGCGGTGGCGTGGCGAGGACCAAAGCGAACTGCCTGCGGATTTGCGCCGGCGGGCCGATTGCGGTGGTCTATCCGGAGGGCGTCTGGTACCATGACTGCACCCCGGCCAACCTCGAACGCATCATCCAAGAGCACCTGATTGGCGGCCAGCCCGTCAAGGAATTGCGGATCTTTTAAGCACATTCTAACTTTGTCTTTTCCCCGACATCTCTGCTAGTCTCATCATTCTCCCATGCCATCCCCTACTCTTACCGCAGTGCTTGAAACCACCCAGGGCGTGATTGAATTGCGCCTTTTTCCTGAAACCGCACCCAAAGCGTGCGAGAATTTCGCCGGCCTGATTGAAAAGGGCTACTACAACGGCATTATCTTTCACCGGGTGATTCCAGAATTCATGCTTCAAGGCGGCGACCCAACCGGCACGGGCAGCGGGGGCGCATCCATTTGGGGGCGCAACTTTGAGGACGAGTGCAAACCGGATGTGAAGTTCGACCGCAAGGGTCTGCTGGCGATGGCCAACGCCGGCCCGGGCACGAACGGGAGCCAGTTCTTCATCACCACCGCGGCGACTCCGTGGCTGCACATGAAGCACACCATCTTCGGCGAAGTGGTGAAAGGCTATGACGTCGTGGAGAAAATCGAGCGCACCGAGACCGACATGAGCGACCGGCCCAAGCAAAAGCAGCAGATTGTGAAAGCGTCGATCAAGAAAGGCTGAGGACAAAGGTGCTGGTGGCGCTGCATGGCTTTACGGGCAACGGCAATGACTTTGCGCCGCTGACCCAGGCGCTGCCGGAGTGGCGCTGGCGAACACCCGACCTGCCCGGACACGCTCCGGACTTTTCCGCGCCCTCCGCGCCGGGTGACGACTGCACCGAGGCCGCCAGCCTGCGGTATCTTGATGCCTTGATTTCGGAAAAATCCACGCCTGGAGTATTGTTGGGTTATTCACTGGGGGGCCGACTGGCCTTGCGCTACGCGCTCTCCCGACCCGGACGCCTGGCGGCACTCATCTTAATTGGCACCTCGCCCGGCCTTTTGGACGAAGACGAGCGCAGGCGGCGGCGGGCGGAGGATGAGTTACTCGCGCAAGAGATTCTTGAGCGCGGGGTTCAAGCATTTCTCGACGAATGGCAGCAACGTCCGCTGATTGCGTCACAAATGCGGCTGCCCGAGGCCTGGCGGCAAGCGATGAATAAAGGACGGGGCCGTCTTCGTGCCGCCGGCCTCGCGGCCAGCTTGCGTGGATTTGGCCAAGCGGTAGTTGAACCGGTGTGGAATCAACTGGGTGAATTACAGCTGCCCGTGCTGATTTGTGCCGGGGCCGAGGATGAAAAATATTGCATGCTGGCGAAAAAAATAGCCGCCAGCTGTCCAGCGGCGGAATTGCTCATTGTGCCGATGGCCGGGCACATGGCCCATTTGGAAAACCTGCCAGCATTTGCCGCAGGACTTCGCGCGTTTTTAACCAAACACCGGTGCGGGACCGAAATTAAATGAGCTGCTGGTAGGCCGCGGCGTCGAGAAGTTGGTTAGTGGCAGCGGGATTGATCAAACGAACCTTGAGCATCCAGCCACCGGCATAAGGAACCTGGTTGACGAGTTCCGGCATGGATTCGAGGGTGGAATTCGCCTCGATGACCTCGGCCTCGACGGGCATGTACAAATCCGAAGCGGCTTTGACTGACTCGACCACGCCAAAGGTGGCGCCGACGGCGAATTTCGTGCCCGGCTTGGGCAGTTCCACATAGACAATGTCGCCGAGGCTCTGCTGGGCGTAGTCGGTGATGCCGACCAGGGCAGTGCCGTCGGCGGCTGGTTTCAGCCATTCATGATCCTTGGTGTAGCGAAGGTCGTCGGGAACAGAGCTCATGATGAAAAGGATGAAGGAGGAAAGAGGAAGGATGAAGCAAAAATCGAAATCGAAAAGCAAAAAGTATTTCCACTGCATTTTGGCTGGCGCCCGAATTGCATCATCCATGAAGCTTGTGCAAGGGGGGTTTGGCGAGTCGCAGTGGAATCGCTGCGCCGCGCACGTCAACTGTGAGGGCGGCACCAGCGTCGAGCGCGGCGCGATTGACCAGTGCGCTGCCGATCGGCTGATTGAGCATTGGAGAAACAGTGCCTGACAGAATCTTTCCAACCGGTTTACCCGCGGCACTTACCACCATGTCGGCGCGCGCCACCCGGCGGTCGTCCAAGACAAAAAACACCACGCGCGAGGGGGAGCCCTGGGCGGCCTCGGCAGCCAAGGCGTCACGGCCGATAAAACCGCCGGGTTTGTCGAGCTTCACGGCCCAACCGAGCCCCGCCTGCAGGGGCGAAATTTCACGGCTAATTTCGTGGCCATAAAGCGGCAAACCCGCCTCGAGCCGCAAACTATCGCGGGCACCCAAGCCACAGGGCTTCAAACCCAAATCGGCCCCGGCGACGAGCAGCGCATCGGCAAAGGTGGCCGCCTGATCGGGGCGAAGATAAAATTCGAAACCGTCCTCGCCGGTGTAACCGGTGCGGCTGGCCAGAATCGGCGCACCCGAGAGGAGAATTTCGACAAAACTGAATCGCGGGACATCGGCCAGGTTGACTGCAGGCGGGGCCAGGCGGGCGGCAATTTCAACCGCGCGCGGACCCTGCAAAGCGAGTTGGGCGTAGTCGGGGGAGGCATCACGAAATTTGCAATCGAAGCGCGCGGCGTGCCCGGCCAGCCAGGCCAGATCGCCCGGAGTGTTGCCCGCATTGAGGCAGAGCAGGAAATCCTGCGGCCCGGTGCGGTAAACAATGATGTCATCAACGACCCCGCCATCCGGCGCGCACAACAGCGTGTAGCGGGCCCGGCCCACCCCGAGATCACCCAGCCGGTTGGTGGCCACGTGGTCGAGAAACTCCGCCGCCTGAGGGCCGGTCACGATGGCCTCGCCCATATGCGAGACATCAAAGAGGCCGGCGCCCGTGCGCGTCGCCCGGTGCTCTTCCATGATGCCGGTATATTGCACCGGCATCTCCCAGCCGGCAAAGGGCACAAAGCGCGCGCCATGGCGGGCATGCCAGTCGTAGAGCGGTGTTCGAGCGGGCGCCGGCGTCATCAGACAGACATTACTTGCTCTAGTGATAAAGGCCAGTGACTTCTGGGAGCTGCTGCTTGTAAGCTTCCGGACTGATTTGATGCGTGGCAAGTTGGTCGTCGAGTTTGGCCACGGCCACTTCGAGCGCATGGAAGGAATCCTGGACTGGCGCGAGCGTTACCGAAAGTTCGGGGGGAAACTGCGCTGGTGAAGAAGCCGCCGCTTCAGCCTTGAGGGTTTGCGTGTAATAATAGAAACCAGCCTGCTTAACCCCCATGATGTAAGTTTGAGAAGGATCCAGAGTTGTCACCAGCGGAGTAACGCCAACATCATTGCCATTAATGGAAACGGTTGCGCCAGAAGGGGTAGATTGGATATGAACATCTTCAGAAACTGAAGCCAGGGAACTGGCGGAAGGCGAGGAGGCCGAAGCGCCGGTTTTTTTCATCATGGCACAGCCGGTAAATTGCGCAACTGCGAGGGTGAGAAGGGCAAAAGTAGCAAGCTTGGAGGTGTTCATAACGGGAAAGCCCTTTATGAGAATGATTAAAACCAGATGGGTCAAGTGCGGAAAGAAGCTTGAAAAAAGCCCGCAAGGTGCCATGGTGGAACGATTTGCCGCTACCCTAACGGGCCTTCCAAACAACCTCTGTATAGCTGGCACGGCTTGTTACCCACCCTTTCCACCCAATCCCTATGACCGTCGAAAAAACTCTCGTCATCTTGAAACCTGATTGCCTGAATCAGCACGCCACCGGAACGGTCCTCGAACGTTTCGAGCGGGCCGGATTTGAAATCGTGGGATGTAAAATGATGCATCTGTCGCCCGCCCTGCTGCGCGAGCATTATGCGCATCTGGCGAAAATGCCGTTTTTTCCTGAAATCGAGCGTTTCATGGGCTCGCGTTCGGTACTGGTGCTCATCCTGCGCGGCGAGCGGGCGATTGACCGGGTGAGAGAGTTGCTGGGGCCGACGGATTCAACCAAGGCGCCCAAAGGGACCATTCGGGGTGATTTAGGCACGGACAAGATGGCCAATATCTGCCATGCCTCCGACAGTGCGGCAGCGGCGGTGGCAGAAATTCAGCGCTTCTTCCGCCCGGAAGAAATTTTTGGGTAAAATGCTTCTTGGTGGTGGTTAGAACAAGAACGCCAAAAACAGCACAGGCTCCCAGCCGATGGCGGGGAGCCTGCGAGTGAGCGGCGATTAAGCCGCGTACCGGAAAAGCCCTTTACTGATTGGTGGGCGCCGGGGCCGTGAGGGAGGTTTCGGGCTGGCGGCGGAAGCCACCCGAGGGGGTGTCAACCGTCGGATTCGAAAACACCGTGCCGGCCGGGATGCTGGGCAGGGCGTGATTGGCCAGCGAACCTCCGGGGGAGATGAGGTTGGCGGTGACGAAGATCATGAGGTTGCGCTTCTGGGAAGTTTCACCTTTGGAGCGGAAGGCGCGACCGATGAAGGGAATATCGCCCAACACCGGGACCTTGTCCTCCACGGTGGAGACCTCGTCGCGGGTCAAACCACCCATGACCACAGTGGCGCCGTCAAAGATGGTGACATCCGTCATGATGTGGCGCACGTCGAAGACGGGCTGAATAAAGCCGGAGGGCACGGTGGCGACGATGCCGGATTGGATGGCGATGGAGGTGCCGCCGTATTCGATGAAGCCCTCGAATTGCGTGACCTTGGGCTCCAAGTGCATGGTGATGGAGTCGTCTTCTTCCACGGTGGGAATGACATTCATGATGACGCCGATTTCCTCGGTTTGGAAGTCTTCCGGAGTACCGGCTGTGACGGTCACGCCGCCGCCGCCGCCACCGCCAGAGGTGCCGCTGGCCTGGCTGACCTGGGACTGGATGCTGCCGAAGGTGTTCGGGTAGCGCAGTTCCTGGGCCACGGTGATGGTGGCGTCCTTTTGGGATAACACGGTGATTTTGGGAGCGTCCATCAAGTCGTTACCCTGCTTCTGGTCCAGCATGTCGAGGATGAGGTTAAGCTTATAACCTTCGACCACGCCAAGGATGCCGTTGAACGAATCGGCAAGCCCTGCACCGACGTTGAGGGCGTTAGGCAGCGAAGGGATGGCCTGTTGAATATTGATGTCCTTCAGCGGCTCACCCGTGGCGGCATTGGTCAAGCCGGAGACGGTGGTGTTTGCGGCGCCGGTGGCGCCCAAGGGGAAGGCATTGGCCAGGCCACGCAAGTCGTTGGTGGTTCCTACGCCAGTGCCAATCGCGGTGTTGCCCTTCGACAAATTCCAAGCGGTGCCTGCTTCTTGCAGGTCGCCCTGGGTTACGTCCATGAAGCGGGCTTCCACCTCGACCTGCTTGACTTCGCTGTACTTTTTCAGGAAGTGGTCAATCAAATCCAGATTGCGCGGGGTGTTGGTGACATAAATTTTGCCGGCGACATAGGCCAGTTTGGCGCCCGCCGGGAAATCAGCACCGGCTGCGCGAATAAAGAGGCTTTGCAGACGTTCCTCAATATCGCTGGCGGAGGGCTCGCTGCTGGAGTCCGAAGCCGCCGGGGTGGAGGAGGAGGCTGCGGGAGGAGTGCCGCCGCTCGGGGTGCTGGTGCTATTGCCGCCACCGCTGGAGGCAAACGGGTCCGCGCTGCTGCCGCCAGCCCCAGCGTCACCGCCGCCGGTAATGCCGAGGAAGCGAGTCTTGGTGCCTTCGCTGAGGGCGTAATCGCGGGTTTCAAATTCACCACCGCCGCCGGCGCCGCCGCCGCCTTCGCGGAGGGAAACAACGGTTTCCTCCACGCTGTAGCTGTAAGCAATGGGCTTGGCGTCCTTACAGGCGATATTGAGCAGCTTGTCCAAGCTCAAGTTGGTAAGATTAGGCAGGGAAACTTTGGGCATGTTGCCACCGCTGGCGGGGGGATAAACCATGATGTTCACGCCCTTGCCTTCGGGGTCATATTCCTCGGAAAGCTGCTTGAGGGTGGCCGCGACCTGGTCCAACGGCGTGGGCACGTCAATATTTACGCGCGGGATGATGATCTTCTTCATCTTGACGACTTCCGCGGGTTCGTTGGTACCCGAGGTGTTGGCCGCGGCGACCTGGGCATACACGCGGGGCATGGACCATTCTTCGTCAACTTCCTTGAGCATGGAATTGCGGGTGACTTTTTGATTCAGGTAGCTGTCGCCAATGATGTTCTCATTAATCTTAAGCTCATAAGCCTTGGCTTCGACGTTATCCGGGTCATTGATTAAAACCTTGTCGAAGGTCTGGAGAGCGCCTTCGTTATCCCCATAAAGGTACTGGGCTTTGCCTTGAACGAGGAGTTGGGCAATTTTGTCCTCCTTGGTTTCAAAGGAGGGACTGAGGACATTAATGTCCTGGTGGAAGGGATCCTTTTCGGCCGCATCAAGCGCTTTCTGGAAATTACGACCTGTGCTGGTGTCGCCGGCGATGGCGACATACTTGGCCAAATCCTCACGCGCGGTGGGGATCTGGTTGTTTTTGTAGGCGTCCACGCCCTGGGCGAGCCAACTATCGGCCGTGGCCTGGGTGATGGCGGCGCGAATGTCATTGAGCGCCAGGCCCTGGGGTAGGGAAGTCTGGGTCTGGTCGAGCAAGGTGCGGGCGTCATCATACTGGCCGGCCTTGATGAGGCCGTTGGCCTTGTCAATGGAGGCGCCAGCTTCGGCGACGATTTCTTTTTGCTTGGCGGTTTGGGCCTTGAGGGCGGCCACGGCTTCCGGCGTCACGGGCTGGGCAGGCGCCGCAGCCTTTCCGGCGGCGGCAGTTTTGCCGGTTGAAGCGCTGGCCGTTGAGGTTGCGGCAGGGGTGGCGGCAGTTGCATCCGCAGAAGGAGCTGCAGCAGCAGGAGCGGCGGCGGCGGGCTGGGCCTGGCTTTGAGCAGCGATGGCGGCATCCATGTCCGCCACATCTTTCTTGAGATTGGCGTCCTCCGGGTCGAGGGCCAGGAGTTGGGCGAAAAGCCCACGCGCCTTGGCATAGTCACCGGAACTGCGTGCGTCAATGGCCTGCAACATGAGTTGCATTTTCTGGCTGGCAGCATCGGCCGGCGAGACGGCTTGGGCACGAAGCGTAGTTGGGGTCGTAATGGCGCCAGCCAGCAAACCGGCGGAGAGAGCCAGAGCGATGGCAGTGGTGCGGCGGGATTTCCTGAGCGTCTTCATAGGGCTGATGCTAGCGGTGGGTCGCATGTATAAGGTTTCCAGGGTGGGGTGAAAATTCATGGGAAAATGCTGGGTTTACTGGCCGAAGGGGTCAGAGGAGGATTGAGCGGCAGGCTTGGCGGGCGGGCGGCCTGATTTGGCCGGTTGGGCTGGCTGAGGCGGGGGCGCGGATTCGTCAACCAGGGTCAACTCACGCTTGGTGATGATCTCCCGGCCCTTTTTGTTAAAAGAATGTTTATCAACGGTAACGGACGGCTTATCAAAGTCAAGGGCGGTCACAACGAAACTCCCTTTATTGGGAAGATCGGTATGGTCTCCAACGGCAGTGACTTTCCAAGTCTGATCAGGATAGGGCGCGGTGATGTGGAGAACGTAATATTCGTTGTTGGTGGGAGAATACGGTTCTCCGGACACGAGGGTGACGGATTGGTTGGTCTGTTCGTCAAGGATGGTAACTTTGGCCTCTTTTTTGATGATGCCGTGCTGTTTTTCCACGCGGTCAACCGTCATGTCGAGAACCTTGACCTGGACGCGGGTATTTTCCTCGCCGACGCGGAGCCGGAAACCATAACCGGTTTCGGGTTCGTAAAAAGAGATGAGGTCCTTGGCCTCGCCCGTGCCGCCAATGCCACCCAACTGGACACGGTAAAGGTCTTTCTGCGCGTCAACCAACTGGATACCGAAGGGAACGACGCGACCGGGGCCGGAAGGCGGAAGGGCCGTCCATCCTTCACCGGGCTCCCACCAGATTTTTGGCGGAGTGAAGATCGAATAGGTCCAGCCGGTTTCATTGCGGTCATCACCCTGGTCGGGGGGGGCGTCCCAGTCCGCCGTCTTGTCTTCAATCGTGGGCGGGGGGATGACTTCAAAGGCCGAGCCGGTCAGCTTCATCGGGGGAAGCGGGGCGCTGGCAGGGGTGCCACCTTTCACAAAGTAAATGGCGGCCCCGATGCCCAAAACCGCAAGCCCGAGGAGGAAGAGGATCTTGTCGTAATATTTTTTCATGCCGGACTAAGGCGTTGGAAGACGCGTTGGAAAAGGAAGGGGGGTAAGGGTGGAGTTATTATTTGCTGGTGGCCGCAGTTCCCGCAGGGGCGGCCGCACCATCTGGCGTGGCGGCTGGGGTGCTCGGGGGCTGGGGCAACTGCACGTATTCAATGACCAGCGTAAATTGGGAAAGATTCTCCGAGACCACCGGTTTGCGGACGGAGGCGTTGGCCTTGGCTTTGGCGCGCTCGGCGGCGGAGAGGGCGGGCGGATTGCCGCCATTGACCGCCGCCTCAAGGGTGCTTTCATCGGCGTGGGTTACTTGAATGCTGCGCACGACCAGGGGCATTTCGAAGGTTTTCAGGTCACTGAGGAGCATGCGCAGTGATTCCGTGTAGCCGATGAATTGGATTTGAAAGGCCAGGGTATCCAAGCCGGGACCGCGAGCGGTAATGGTGGACGGAATGACAAAAATGTCGGGCTGATCGGGGCTGGCACTGAAGGCGGCGGTCGGAGAGGACGGGACGGCGACGTTTTCGCGCATGATGGAAACAAGCATCATCTGCTGATCGTCCATCTTGGCATCACCCATGAGGTGGCCCAAGATATAGTCGAGGACTTTCATCTGCGTATAGACGGCGGGAATCTTGTCCGCCGGCGGCGGCGAGGCCCGCCCGACATACATGCTCATGCCAAAAGCGAAATCCGGACTCGGCAGGATGACATTTTTCGCCTTGGCCTTGGCGGCGAGGTCAGTCACATAAGATTGAATGGCCACCAAGAGGTCCGAGGCGCTTTTGGGGACATCGGTAATTTTGAGGGGAGTGTTCTGGAGAGTGTTGGTGACCTTGTCGAGCGCGGCCTGCAAATCGTCAACGTTCTTCAGTGCGGCAGACTTGTTGTCGTCCGTGGGGGCGGGCGAGGCCTGTTCCATGGCTTGCGCGGTGTCATGGGCGGTTTTCAAGTTCCGCTGGACAAGCATGATCTGGGTGTTGAAACGCCAGAGAAAAAACGACTCCACCGCGAAGGCGGCAACACAAAGGGCCAGCACTGCGGTTAAAACCGGGTAACGTTTTACGGAATCCATGGGCAACAAAGAGTAGGGGGATGAGGGCGAAAGGAGCGGGAGGTAAATCAGTCGACCACGTCACAGGGGGTGCTGGGGGTCAATGTCCACGGTGAATTCAAAGCCGACCATGCGCTTGTCAGTCACCAAATCGAGTTTCTGGCTGCTTTCATCCACATCCTTGACGAACGGGATGGTCTTGAAACTGGCCATCAACTGGTGGATGCGATCCGTTTCCTGCTTGGAATCAACGGTATTTTCCGGCGCGTCCGGGTCGGCATCGCGCAGGAGCATGCGGCCCTTGATGTTAATTTTGTAACTTGGCACAGGGGGCGGCGGCGCCGGGGTGCCATCGGCGGTGGGATCCGGATTGGCCGCTGCACTGCGTGCGCCATAGCGAACCTTGGCCTTGGGGGGAACTTCCCGGACCACCTCAAGACCATCGAGCCAGACATCTTTGATATCAACAAGGGCACCCTGCAATTGGGAGAAAAAGATGACCCAGTTGAACCGCGAATTCATCAGGTCTTCATATTGCGAGATTTTACCACGAATATCCGTGGCCTTGGCGGTAGCCTGCTGGATGTCGGCTGAAATTCCCTTAACCTGGCTGGTGCGGGCGTCCCACTGCTGCTTTTCCCGGGTGAGCATGCCGACTTCCTGCTCGTATTTATAGAGCATGGGCAACGGCGCGAGGGCCAGAGCGGCAGCGGCCATCACCAAGAACGGCTTCTGCTTTTCGAACACGAGGCGCTGGCGGATGCGCTGGGGCAGCAGATTAATACCATGCGAGTCGGCTTTGGCCAAACGGGCGGCTTCGCCGACGATTTCGCTGATTTGGTAATAATACTGCTCCATAACACCCTTATCGACGCGGGAACCCAGGGTGACTGCGCTGGAAGGATTAAAATAATCAACGGAGACTTTTTGGGTCTCGCTGAGGAATTCGGGCAGACCGGACAACAAGCTCGCGCGACCGGTCAGGAGGATGCGCCCCGGAGCAGGGCGGCTGGTCGCCCGGCGGTAAGCAATAATAGACTGGGTAATTTGCTGGCTGACCTTCTTCATGAACTCCTGCGCCTTGCCTTGCAACTGGCCAACCACTGGATTTTCCGCCTCAAAAGCGGTATGACCGGTATAAAATTCGAGTTTGAGGTCTTCCGCTTCGTTGAAGGGCTTGCCGATGGTATCGGCGAGAGCCTGGGTCAGGGTGTTGCCGCCGATATTGACATTGCGGATGAAAAGGCCAGCAGCACTAATAAAGGTAAGATTAGTCGAACGGGCACCAAGATTGACCATCAAGGTGTCTTCGGCATCGGCACCATAGACCAGCTTGTAGGCATTGTAATCGAGCAGTGAACTGGGCTGGAGGGCAATGGGCTGAAGGCCGACTTGGGACGCCATCAACCCACAGAAGCGGTTGGCGGCATCCGCTTTTTGCGCGGCGAGGAGCACTTCCGTTTCGATACCGTCATCAGAAATAACCTGGCTGCCCCAAACGGCCTCGGTCAGCGGGAAGGGGATGTTGTTTTGTGCTTCAAAAGCAATGATTTGGGACTGCTTGGCGGCTTCAACGTGCGGAACCTTGATGGGTTTGATGAGCAGTTGGTAACCGGGCAGAATGAACGTGGCCTTGCCGCGGAACCGGGGGTTCGAGCGGGTGAGGTCGCGCAAGCCTTCGGCAACGGCTGGGAGCCAAGCCTCATCCTTGGCGACATCGTAACGAATGTCGCGGGTATCCAAATCTTCCAGCGTAAGTTTACCGGCGGCGGCGGAGAAGATGGCGGCGGCCACATGGCTGGCTCCGCAATTGATGACGAGGGTTTTCGAGGGCATCCGAAAGAGGGTAAAACCGATTTGGGGAGGGAAATTTAGTCAGGGGGAATGGAAGACGTTACACAATCGTGGCTTGGTGTCAATGCCCGGCATCAGCCGATTGGAGATAAGTGGGAAAAGCGCTGCCATCGCTGGTGAGACGGAACAACGCGGCATTGAGAACATAGGGCGGGACGGTGGCCTCCTCAAAGAGCACGCCCTTTTGCGCTTTTTCACCAGCCTTGTTCAGAAAGCCTTTCACAAAATTCGCATCGGGCAGGGTTTGCGTGGAATAATCGAGCTTGCCAAGACTGACCGGATGGCCATCCACGCTGTACTGAATGGCATAGAAGGTCGGTACTTTGCCGGCTTCGTAGGTTGTTTCATGCGGCCCTTGGCCCAAGATTTCCGGTGACACAAAGAAAAAGACCGCGTTGCGTTTGCCGGACTCAATGGCGACAAGATTAATGGTGGCGGTCAGGGCCGTTTCAATCTGCGGGCTCGAGCCCTTTTCTCCCCAAGCCATAGTGAGGGTCACGGTGACGTTGTTCATCCATTTTTCCGGGCCCGGGGCTTTGCCGGTAAAATCAACCTGCGCAACCATCCAGCTGTTATGACTGTAAGGGTCTTTAAATTCCGAAAAACTGGCTTGCGCGGTGCTTACCTGATCAACGCTCTCGCTAATGACCGCTGAGTCGGCCGCCCGCAGGGCCGAAACCGTCAGCAGCCCGGTCAGCACCAGGCAATTGGGGTATAAATGCAAGAGCATCTGGGAGGTTCTAGAGTTCGCCGAACGAAAATCAACAGAATTTTTATTTATCGGCTTGCCGTCCGAAGCCTTAATCCGGGTGGCGGAACGAAGAGCAACCAGGACGATGAGCAGGCCCACCCCATAACACCCGCCCGTTCTCCGAAACGAACAGGCTTCATTCCAGCGGCGGCAAATAAATCTTGAGCTCCAGCCATGGCCAACGCCTAAATACCGGCCGCCAAGACTCCGTGGATTAGGCGCAAAGGACGCCCGACCCGCGCGGCAAATCCCGCGTGGTGGGTCACGAGTACCAAGGCGGTGTTTTCCTCTGCGCAGAGACGCAGCAACAAGTCGATAACTTCCTCTGCGGTGTGTTCGTCAAGATTGCCAGTGGGTTCGTCGGCCAGCAGCAACCGCGGGCGGTTTAACAGCGCGCGGGCCACTGCCACGCGTTGAGCCTCGCCGCCGGAGAGCTGGCCTGGCACATGGCGCAAGCGCCCGGCCAAACCGACGCGCCCGAGGAGATCGCGCGCCCGGGCGTGGTCTTCAGCCCGCACCGGGCCGGCCAGACGGCGGGCGAGCAAAACATTTTCCAAGGCGTCGAGCTCCGGAGTCAGATAATACGATTGAAAAACAAATCCCAATAACTCCGCCCGAATCCGAGCGCGCGCTGACGGACGCAAGGCCGTCACCGGGCGGCCGTCCCAGGACAACTCGCCGGCGTCAATTTCCTCCAGGCCGGCCAGGCAATAGAGCAGCGTGGTTTTGCCCGAGCCGGATTCACCGCGGATACTCACGCTCTCGCCGGGTGAAACCACGAGGTCCACGCCGCAGAGCACCGGCAGTTCTCCAGCCGGGGTGCGGTAGCATTTGCGCAAATTGCGCGCGTTGAGAATGGAAACGGACATGGAAAACTTTTGAGGAAAATGTTGAAAATTTGCCTGGATATGGGCTATAAATAGTAGATGTTCTTATCTGGGCATTAAGCGCAAAGGCGGCCGGGGCTTTTGCCGTTATTCATAACGGAGGCATTCGGCGGGTTTGAGCCGGGCGGCCCAAACGGCGGGCAGCACACCCGCGAGGGTGCTGATGACAAAGGTGAATCCGATAATTTTCACAAAATCGAGGGAGCGGTATTGGACGGGAAACTGGTAAAAGTTGTAGAACCTCTCGATCAGCCGCTGGTCCACGAAGGCTTCGACAATGGGCTCGCGGAAGTGCAGCAAAAAGAGCGACAGCCCCACCCCAATCAACGC
>CAZCMU010000029.1:0-19582 GCA_964499725.1 uncultured Opitutales bacterium | reverse complement strand
CGATGTCGTGCGTGCGCCTGGCGCGCGGGTACACTGGGCGCGACAAAATCATCAAATTCGCCGGCTGCTACCACGGGCATGTGGACGCGCTGCTGGTCAAGGCCGGGTCGGGTGCGCTAACCAACGGGTGCCCCGACAGCGCGGGCATCCCCGCTGCGACCGCGGCTGACACCATCGTGCTGCCCTATAACGACCTCGCCGCGGTGGACGAGGCTTTCGCGAAATTTCCCGGCCAGATTGCGGGCATCATCCTCGAGCCCTACCCCGCCAACGTGGGCCTGATATTACCCGCGCCGGGCTATCTGGCCGGTCTGCGCGAGCGCTGCACCCGCGCCGGCGCGCTGCTGATTTTTGACGAGGTGATGACGGGCTTTCGCGTCGCCCCCGGCGGCGTGCAGGAAATCACCGGCGTAAAGCCCGACCTGACCGCGCTCGGCAAAATCATCGGCGGCGGCTTGCCGGTGGGCGCGTTTGGCGGGCGGCGGGACGTGATGGAAAAGCTCGCGCCCCTCGGCCAGGTTTACCAAGCCGGGACATTGAGCGGCAACCCGCTGGCCGTGGCCGCCGGGCTGGCCGCGCTGACGCTTATAAAGGAACTAAAGCCCTATGCCGCGCTCGAAACCGTGGGTAAAAAATTGTCCGCTGCCTTGCGCGATGCCGCCAAGAAAAAAGGCCTGCCGCTGCAAGTGCCGCAAGTGGGCTCGATGTTCGCGTTGTTTTTTACGGAGCAGCCCGTGCGCGATTACACGACGGCCCTGACGGGTGACGCAAAAATTTTTAGAAAGGTTTTTCATACTGCGCTCGACCACGGTGTTTACCTGCCGCCTTCGGCTTACGAGACCTGCTTCATCAGCACGGCGCACGATGAAGCCGCCTTGGACCGCACAATTGAAGTGCTGACGGCGGCCATTGCCGCGCTATAATCCGCGCCTTGCTGTTATGGATCCCCTGACTTTGCGCGTGGCCAAGCCCCCGGCCCGTCCCTTGATGATTTGGGACGGCGAATGCCATTTTTGCGGAGGCTGGGTCCGGCGCTGGCAAAGCTATACCCTGGGCGCGGTGGATTACGAAACCTTCCAGTCCGTGGGCGAGCGCTTTGCCGAGCTGGGCGAAAAGGACTATGCGAAAGCCGTGTACCTCGTGCTGCCCGACGGGCGGGTCTTTCGCGGGGCGGAGGCGGTGTTTGAATCGCTGAACCTCGCGCCGGGCCACGGCCTGGGGCTGAAGTTGTACCGGCATGTGCCAGGATTTAAACCGGTGTCGGAATGGTTTTATGGCAGCGTGGCCCACAACCGGCAATGGTTGTCCTTGCTGACGAAAATATTTATCGGCGACCCCGGCGTGCCCAGCACGTACCGTTTTAGCGGGGTGCTTTTCCTGCGGCTGCTGGGGCTGATTTTCCTGGTGGCGTTCGTTTCCTTCTGGTGCCAGGCCGCAGGGCTGGTGGGCGACCACGGGATTATTCCGCTTTCAGATTATTTTAACGCGATTAATTCGACCAAAGACGCGACGGCGAATACCAAGTTTTGGACCGCGCCTTCGCTGCTCTGGTTTTTCCCGAATGGTTTTGGCCTCAACTGGCTGTGCGGCGTGGGGTCGGCGTGCTCGCTGCTGGTGATGGCGGGGCTGGTGCCGGGCTGGGCGCTGCTGGGCTGCACGGTGGCGTATGCCTCGCTGCGCAACGGCGTGCCGCTTTTTTTAAATTTTCAGTGGGATGCGCTGTTGGTTGAGGCTGGATTCATGGCGATGTTGCTGGCGCCATGGGGACTGTGGCAGCGCCCCTGGTCGCCGCGCGAGCCGCCGAAAGTCGGCCGGTGGCTGGCTTGGTGGCTTTTGTTCAAGTTGATGTTCATGTCGGGTCTGGTGAAAATCCTGACCAACAACGAGGGCGCCGCGCCGGACCACCCGGGGCTGTTCCGCCGCATCGTTTCCAGTATCACGGACGTGCCCATCGGCAATAACACCTGGCTCGATGGTACGGCGCTTAATTACCACTACTTCACGCAGCCGATTCCCGCCGCAACGAGTTGGTGGTTTCACAATCAGCCCGCGTGGGTCCATGCCTATTCGCTATGGGCGTGCATGTTTATTGAACTCGTGGTGCCCTTTGCCTTTTTTGGGCCACGGCGGCTACGGCACCTCGCGGCGCTATTGCAAATTTTCCTCCAGGGGGTGCTGCTGGCCTCGGGCAACTACGGCTTCTTCAACCTGCTGACCATTGTGCTGTGCATTCCACTGCTCGACGACACTTTCTGGCCGGAGCGCGTGCGGAAAATAATCGGCCACGAACCGGCGCCGCAACGCCCCTGGCCGCCTGCCCTGCGCCTCGCCGGCCTGATGACCCGCGGGCTCCTGGCAGGGGTGGTTGTGCTCGCCGGCGTGCTGCAATTTTGGGTCACCTGGGAACAGCGAACGCGCGCCACCCCGCTCGCCCCGCGCGAAATGAATCTGGGCGAAGAAATCGCCGTTCGCACCACCCAGCTCGGCATCGCCAACCCTTACGGCCTGTTCCGCGTGATGACCACCGAGCGCCCGGAGATTGTCATTGAAGGCAGCAGTGACGGCGTCAACTGGCAGCCCTATGAATTTGTATGGAAGCCCGGCGACCCCATGCGCGAGCCGGGCTTCACCACCCCGCACATGCCGCGGCTGGACTGGCAGATGTGGTTTGCCGCGCTGGGCATTTACTACGACCACCAAATGCCCCAATGGCTGCCGGTCTTCTGCGGCCAGTTGCGCGCCGGCAACCCGGCGGTGCTCGCCTTGCTCGACCAGAATCCCTTTCCCAACGCGCCCCCGCAAAATATCCGCGTCAAAATCTATCTCTACCATTTCGCCACGCCGAAAGAACATGACCAGACCGGCGCGTGGTGGACGCGCACGCTGGTGATGTAATCAACGCTTTGACGGCGAGGGACACAGCCAGGAGCCAAGCACGCCGCCTCCGAGCGCCACGGCAATCACCCCGAGCGAAACCACCAACGGAACTTCGTAAACTTTCATCAACAGCATTTTGGCGCCGATGAACGCGAGCAGCCCCGCCAGCGCGTAGGGCAGCAGCCAGCAACGCTCGATGACGTTTTCGACCACGAAATACAGCGCGCGCAAACCGAGCACGGCGAAAATATTCGAGGTGTAGGCCAAAAACGGATCGCGCGTGACGGCCACCACCGCGGGCACGGAATCGAGGGCAAAGGTCACATCCACCAGTTCCACCGTCACCAACACGGCGAACAACGGGGTGATGAGCCAGCGCCCCGCACGCTGCACCAGCAGGCGGCCGCCCGGATTTTCTTCGGTGGACGGCAACCAGCGCCGCAGCCACGGCCACAGGGCAGGCACGTTTTTTCGACTGGAAGTCTTTCGCGGCCACGCCAGCTTCCACGCCGCCCAGAGCAAATAGGCGCCAAAGATATAAAAGACCCAGTCAAACCGCCGGGCGAGCTCCACCCCGCAAAGAATCAAGATGCCGCGCAGAATCATCGCCCCGAGCACGCCCCAAAATAGCACGCCGCGCTGGTCCGCGGGGGCAACCCGGTACTCCCGAAACAACAGCACAAAGACCAAAACATTGTCCAGGCTCAGCGATTTTTCGAGCAGGTAAGCCGTAAAAAATTGCAGGGCCGCCGCCCCGCGGGCCTCCACCGGGTAGCCACCCGCTCCGCCCCACGCAATCGCTCCGCCAAAAGCAACCGCCAGGAGAATCCAAGCCAAACTCCACCCCACGGCGGATTTAAACCCCCGCACCCCTTTGCGAAAAACGACCAAATCCACCCCGAGCAGCGCCAGGACGCCGAGGTTGAAACCCATCCACCAAGCGGTTGAAACTTGCACCCACCCATGCAAACCGCCCACGCGCCAAAGTCACGCTGATTAAAAACTGGAGATTATAAGCGATTGGTTGGAAATTTTTACCCATTGGCTGGTATTGAGGGTATATTTTTGCGTGAAAACTTTATGTGACAATATAGCTCACCTTCTGACCCAAATTTCCCTGGAAAGGTGTGTCATCATGACTCATGCCAATAATTGCGTTATTCATACAGTATATTGAAAATAAAATACTTATAAAAATAGCCGGCCTTGGCATATTTTTTGATGCGTGATGAATATAGCCTCAGAAAATGTGGCTAGTCGGTTGGCCGGTCAAAGGCGGGACAAGGTTGGCCGAAGAAAATAAAATCTCCGCCTGAGGAATTCAAATTATGAATGCATTAACTCGCTGGGACCCCTTCCGTGAACTTGAGGACGTGCAACAGCGTCTCTCCGGCTTTCTGGGCCGCCGCCCGCAGCGCGGCGATAATAATGACGGCAACGAATCAATCACGGTGGCGCAATGGGCGCCGTTGGTTGACATTACCGAGGACGACAAGGAATACCTCATCAAGGCCGAAGTGCCCGAAATCAAAAAAAATGAAATCCGGGTGACGGTCGAAAACGGGGTGCTCGTCATCTCCGGTGAGCGTAAATTCGAGAAAGAAGAAAAATACAGGAAATATCACCGCATTGAGCGAGCCTACGGCAGCTTTGTGCGAAGTTTCGATCTGCCTGATGACGCGGACGCCGGCAAGGTGAATGCGGAATTCAAGGACGGCTTGCTCGCGGTGCATATTGCCAAGAGCGAAGCGAGCCGCCCAAAACAGATCGAAGTGAAGGTCATTTGATCCAAGTCCAAATTGGAAAACCAACCACTGCTAGGAGGAAGTGCCATGAAAACAAAAATAGCTATGAACCGATGGGGCTGGCTGTTGGCTATTAAAGTATTCATCACGCTGTTCGCGTGTGCTTTTGTGGCCACGGCTGCCAACAATAGTCCGAATACTCAAGGGGATTCCGACCCGATCATTCAAAAGATGAAGCGTTGGCAGGAGCAGATGTCTCAGGTATTCCGCGATACCTGGCAAGACCTGCGGCAGGACCAGGATGCCAAGAATCTCAGCAAATCAACACTGGCCACGGCTTCCGTGGATTTGCGGGAGCAGCGGGACAGCTATACTGTGCTGCTCAACCTGCCTGGCCGCGATCTGAACAAAGTCGAGGTCAACCTGAGCAGCGACACGCTTCATATTGTCGCGCCAGCTGAAGCAAAGACGGAACGTTATGAACAGAATATCCGACTTGAAGGTATTGCCGCTAATGCGTTGCCCGGGATCGAACGCGAGCAAAAAGACAACCTGATCGTGATTACTGTGCCCAAAAATACGAATCTGGCCGAAGCAAAAAGCCCGATCATGCCCAATTCTCCAATGGTCGCCTGGGATGCGTGGGACCGTGAAGTGCTGGAAAACATGGACCGCATGCAGCGGCAAATGGACAGTATCTTCAATCAGTCCTTCGCGGAATTCCAAAGCCAGCCGGGGTTTGGCGGACTTTTCAACCTGGCACGGTTCGATTCTTCCTTCGATGTGCAAGACGAAGGAAATAAATATGTCGTCCGGGCTTACCTGCCCGATCGGAATATGAACAATGTCAATGTCACCATCGAAGGGCAGATGCTCAAGCTCGAAGCCAAGGGGGAAAATACCCAGCAAGGCAACAAGGGCGATGCGGTGTTTTCCCAGAATGCCCAATATTCCCAAATCCTGACGCTGCCCGGTCCCGTGCAATCAGACAAAATGACGGTTGATCGAAAAGACAACATGCTCGTGGTCACACTGCCCAAAGCGTGAACTGACAAGTTCGGCGTCTAAGCAACTGAAGGCTTGCCGGAGACATCCGGCAAGCCTCAGTATTTCTAAACGAGCCGACGATAAGGGTAAGCCCCGTCTGTATCGGCATGAAGAAGCGAAGAGTGGGCTGGCTTATAACCAAGTTAAAAGCCATTTTCGGCTTTAATGACGGCGCGGGAAGCGGCAGACTGGTCGGATGGAGTTAATTGATGGCAACGCCATTGCAGGGAGCATCCTCGTGCAAATTAGCGCGGAGGTGGCCAAAATCTCCGGCCGACCGCCAACCGTGGCGTTTGTGCGCGTGGGCGAAGACCCAGCGTCCGTGTCCTACGTGACCAAAAAGCAGAAAACCGCGGCGCAGGTGGGCATGCAGAGCCGCTTGGAGCTTTTCCCGGATTCCACCACGCAGGCGCAGCTCCTGGCCAAAATCACCGAGCTCAACCTCGATCCGCTCGTGGACGGCATCCTCATTCAATCGCCGCTGCCCAAGTCAATGGACGAAACCACCGTCTTTAATCACGTCAACCCCGACAAGGACGTGGACGGCTTCCATACCCTGAATGTGGGCAAACTGGTCCAGGAAGACCCGAGCGGTTTTGTCGCCTGCACGCCGGCGGGCATTGTCGAAATGATTCGCCGCGCCAAGGTGGAGACGGATGGGCGACATGTCGTGGTCGTCGGTCGCAGCCTGATCGTGGGCAAACCGGTCGGGCTATTGCTTTTGCAAAAGGGGCTGCCCGGCAACGCCACGGTGACCTTCTGCCATTCGCGCACGCGCGACCTGCCCGCCATCACTCGGCAGGCCGACATCCTCATCGCGGCCATCGGCCGCCCGCGCTTTGTCACTGCCGATATGGTGAAAGAAGGCGCGACGGTGATTGACGTCGGCATCAACCGCGTGCCCGATTTGACAAAAAAGAGCGGCTACCGCATTGTCGGCGATGTGGATTTTGAAACCGTCGCACCGCGCGTGGAGCGCATCACCCCGGTGCCCGGCGGAGTTGGGCCCATGACCGTCGCCATGCTCATGGGCAACACTCTCAAAGCCTGGCGCAAACACCATGCCTGAACCCATCATGACCCCGACTGATACCAAAGTCCCCCCACTGCTGGCCGGCACGATGGCCGCGACCCCCGCGCCGATCCTCTGGCGCGCGCTGGCATTGGCGCTGGACTCGGCGCTGGCGGGCATCATTGGAATGATCATTCTCACTACGGTGGTCTTTCCGCAGAGCTACCCGAATGCTGAAGCCGTCATCCAGCAACAGATGCACACCTTCAAAGTGGCGTTCGATAAAGCGAGCGCCACAGGCAAAATGCCCGACGTCGCGCTCAGCCAGGAATACGTGGACCTGAGCGTGCCGGCGAGCAATACGCTGTTTTTGGTGCTGTTGGTATATTTTGCCGGCAGTGAGCTGGTCATGGACGGCTCAACCTTGGGCAAGCGCGTCTTTAGTCTGCGGGCCGCAGGCTGCTGGACGGCCAAGCCACCGACGTGGATGGAATGCGTGGTGCGCAATATTTTTAAGGCGGCGAGCTTGATGTGGGTTTTCTTGTTGGCCGCCAACACCGTGGTCGTGCTGGTTCGACCCAACCGCCGGGCCATCCACGACTACCTGGCGCGAACCGTGGTCACGGGCGACCCGGCCCCGCCCAAGCCTCCGGCAGAGGACTACGACAGCTAAGCTACCCACTAAGCTGCTCGGAAACACCCCAAGCGTGGATAATTGTTTGCCAGCCAAACTAAAAGCTGAGATAGCCGTAAACGACGTGCCTGTTTCCCTCAAATCCGGCACTGATCTATCTTACAGCCGTTTTTTCATCATGCCCGCCGTTTCGTCCAATCGTAAAAAGCCGCTGATACTCGTGGTGGACGACCAGCCGATTAACATCAATTTGCTCGAGCGAAAGTTGCAACGTGAAAACATGGAGGTGATGACCGCGGCCAATGGCCGGGAGTGCCTCGAAGCGGTGAACCGGATTACGCCGGATTTGATTCTGCTCGACGTGATGATGCCGGAAATGGACGGGATTGAAACATGCGAGCGCCTCAAAAAAAATCCTGAAACCAATACCATTCCCATCATTTTCATCACGGCGCGCTCCTCCAAAGAGGGCAAGCTCGAGGGCCTGAACGTCGGCGCCGTGGATTACATCACCAAGCCGATTGACCTCGACGAGACCCTGGCCCGGGTCAAGACCCAACTGCGTTTGCAGGAAATTCACCGCGAAAATCTGGAATTGCAAAAACGCCTGGGCGAGTCGCGGCGGTCGGCGGCCGTGGGCGCGGTAACCCAGGGCGTGGCGCACAACTTGAACAATTTGCTCGGGGTGGCCGTGGGCTATCTTGACCTCTTGAAGACCTCGGCGGACAACCCGGAAATGGTGCGCCGCAGTGTCGCGCTGATTGACAATGCCGTGGACCGCATGATCGATATCATCCGCCAGCTCAGCACCATCGCCACCATTGAGCGCCTCCCGCTGCAGCCCATCGCCGTGCAGGAATTGCTGGATGCCGCCCTGGCCCGGTTTCGCGAGGAATATAAAATCCAAAGCCCGGTCATTATTCGCAACCTCACCCCCAAAAATTGCGCAGTGCGCACCAATCCGGAAATCCTGGAAAGCATTTTGGGCAAATTGCTGATCAATGCGTTTGAAGCCCTGCCCAAAGGGGCCAATCCGGATGGCAAAATCGAAATCGAAGCCCGCCTGGATACCAAGGAAGACGATTCGCCCCAGCTCATCCTGCAAATTCTCGACCGCGGCATCGGCATCTCGCCCGAGGTGGCTGAAAACCTTTTCGACCCCTTCATTTCCACCAAGACGGCCGTGGGCACCGGGCTGGGCCTGACCATGGCCCGCCATGCCATCCGCAACCTGGGTGGAGACATCGAGCTGGTGACCCGGCCCGAAGGCGGCACCGTGGCCCGCCTCTCTCATCCCATGACCTGAGTCTGCGGCTTGGGTGTTCCGTCCTTTGCCTAAGCCATGGAGGGCAAGCATCGCTGCTTGGCAAATGCCCTCCCAGCCGTATGATGCTGCCAGCATGATTCAGGTTGCATTCGTCGGAGCAGGCAAAATGGCCTCGGCCATGGTGCGCGGGGTGTTGGCCCGCCGCCTCTACCAGCCTGCGCAAATTGGCTGCACCTGTGGCGCTGATCCGACGGGTCCCGCGCTGGCGGCGCAAACCGGCATCACCTACGAACCCGACCCGGCCAAATTGCTGGGTGCGGCGGATATTGTCGTGCTGGCGTGCAAACCGCAGCAATTGGCCAGTCTTGACGCCGCTTATATCTCTGCCACCGAAGGCAAGCTGCTGCTGTCCATTCTCGCCGGCACGCCGCTGGCCAAACTGGCGGCAAAATTTCCCCGGGCGCGCAACCTCGTTCGCGCGATGCCGAATACACCCGGCCAAATTGGCGCCGGCATCACGGCCTATAGTGCGCGGACAACCCTCGCCCCTTCAGACCAGCAAACAGTGGAAAGTATTCTGGGCAGCCTCGGCCCGGTGCTGGCATTACCGGAAGCGGACATTGACGCCGTCACCGCCGTCAGCGGCAGCGGCCCAGCCTATTTATTTGAATTCGTCGCCGCGTTCCGCGCGGCCGCCACCGCCACCGGGCTGCCGCCCGCCATAGCGGAGAAACTCGTGCTCGAAACCGTGCGGGGAGCCGTCAAACTCTTGGAAACCACCGGAGAAGATCCGGAAAAATTGCGCAATGCCGTAACTTCCCCGGGTGGCACCACGGAAGCGGCCCTCAACGTTTTTCGCGCGGCCAATTTCCGGCAGGTGTTTCAGGACGCCGTGGCCGCCGCACAGCGGCGCTCGGAAGAACTCGCCAAGCTCTAGCTAATTTGCCAACCGAAGACCTTCCATGAGCAAACTCTCCCAAGGCCGCATCCTCGTCACCGGTGGCGCCGGCTTTATTGGCAGCGCGCTGATTTGGGCGCTGAACCAGCGCGGGCTGGATAATATCCTGGTCGCCGACTTTTTGGGCCAGGATGATAAATATCTTAATCTCGTTCCACTGCGCTTCGCCGACTACCTGGAGGCGGACGAGCTGCTCGCGGCGCTTAACACCCGTGACGCGCGGCTGCGCGATGTCCGCTGGGTTTTTCACCTGGGCGCCTGCTCCGCAACCACCGAGCGCAATGTGCGGTACCTCATCCAGAACAACTTTGAGTACACCAAAATGCTCGCACAGTGGGCGTTGAAAAAGCGCGCGCGCTTCGTGTATGCCTCGTCCGCAGCCACCTATGGCGATGGCGCGGAGGGCATGGCAGACGATGAGACCCTTTTGCCACGCCTGCGTCCGCTCAACCCCTACGGCTATTCCAAGCATTTGTTTGACCAGTATGCGCAACAGGCCGGCATCCTGAACCGGCTCGTCGGCCTGAAGTACTTTAACGTTTTCGGCCCCAATGAAGATCACAAGGGCGATATGCGCAGTGTCGTGCACAAGGCCTTCCAACAAATTCAGGCCAACGGCAGCGTCAAACTCTTCAAAAGCTACCATCCGGATTTTCCCGATGGCGGCCAAAAGCGCGATTTTCTCTACGTGAAAGATGCCGTCGAAATGACCCTGCATCTGGCCACCAGCAAGGCCGGCGGACTTTATAATATCGGCAGCGGCCAGGCTCGCACCTGGATTGAACTCGTCACACCCATTTTCACCGCATTGCAGCGCCCGCCCCGCATCGAATACATCGAGATGCCGGAGGCGCTGCGCTCGAAATATCAGTATTTCACCCAAGCCAATATCGCCAAACTCCGCGCCAGCGGCTACACCGCGAAAGTTTCGCCGCTGGATGAGGCCGTGACCGACTACGTCCGCAACTACCTTGTTGCTGGTCGTAAACTGGGTGATGAATCGGGCCAGATCAACCACCTGACCAAGTCCCATCAGGGGGTAAAAGCCCGGCCATCCCGGTCCTGATGCGATCCAATCCGCCTAAGAAACCTATTGGAGTCAGGGTTTGTTTAGAGCATTCTGGGGGTTTCCTCCCGAATTTTTGCCCCAAGTCGTAAAAAGCATGATATATTCTCAAACGATTGTCCTTGCCCCAAGGGTGGAGCTTGCCAGTGTCAAAAAAACCTTATATTAATGGATGGATAAACATTAGCCCCCATGAAACGCGTCGTACTCGTTGAAGATCAAGTAGCTGTCCGTGAACTGCTCGCCACCGTCTTGCGCATGGACGACCAGTTCGAAATCGTCGCCGAATGTGGCGACGGGCAAACGGCCTGCACCACCTGCCTGGAACTCAAACCCGATTTGGTGATTCTTGATGTGATGCTGCCGGGACTCAACGGGGTTGACGTGCTCAAGCGCTTTTCGCGCCATTTGAAAAACACGCGCGTGCTGGTTTTTTCCGGCTTTCAAAATCCCTCGCTCGTGCGCGAGTTGCTGCAAGCCGGCGCGCACGGCTTTGTGGAAAAATCCGCGCGCCTGGCCGAACTGCGCAAAGGCATTCAAACGGTGGCCGACGGTGGCACCTACTTTGGCCCCTTCATCGCCAGCCTGTTGCGCGAAGCCGTCGTCAACCCGCGCTCGTCCAATCGCCAGGAACTCGATGCGCTCACCGCCCGGGAGCGGGAAATTTTGCAGCTCATCGCCGAAAGTTACAGCACCAAGGAGATTGCGGCGAAACTGGAAGTCAGCGTCAAGACGGCGGAAAATCACCGCACCAACCTGATGAAGAAACTGAACCTGCACGACGTGGCGAGCCTGACGCGTTTCGCCATCGAGCACGGCATGACGAACTGCAACGTCACGCCGACGGCGCAGTAAGCAGGGCGCGGTTAAGGTGCGATCAATCGCGCCCTCCGAAACGAATACGTTTCCTTCGCGGCGACGATGACGTGGTCAATGACTTTGATGCCGAGGGGCTGGCCGGCCAGTTGGAGTGCGCGGGTCAAATGCTTGTCATGTTCGGAGGGGGTGACATCGCCGGTCGGGTGGTTGTGCGCGACCACAATATGGGCGGCGTGTTTGCGCAAGGCCGACTCCATGACTTTGCGAGGATACACGGTTGTTTCCGCAATGGTGCCTTCCTCAATCCGCTCCACCCCGTCTTCGAGCAATTGGAAATGATGATCGAGATAGGCGACCTCAAAAACCTCGTGACGCAATGGCCCCAACCGCGCACGCCAAAAGTCCGCCAGTTTGTCCACATGGTCAAGGACATTGCGACCCTCAACTTCCTGGCGCAAATAGAGCGACGCGGTTTCGCGTATCACCCGCAGGGCCACCGGCGCGACCGTGCCGATGCCGGGCACGCTTTGCAGTTCCTCCGCCGAGGCATTCAGCACGCCCCGCAGGCTGCCAAATTTTTTCAGCAACGCCTTGGCCATGGGCTTCGTATCCCGGCGAGGCAGGCACAGCGTCAGGATTAACTCCACCACCTCGTACTCCGCCAAGCTGTCAAAGCCACCCTTGAGAAAACGCTCGCGAAGGCGGGCGCGGTGGCCGGCGTGCGGAGAGGCTTCGGGCATGAGGGCAAAGCGTACCAACCTAACGCCGCATGGCAATCCTCCAGACAGCCCAGTTGGACCGGAAAAAGACCTGATGTAGCCCTCTCACTGTCAAGTACTAGAGAAAGATTGAGGTAGAGACAGGATTTAATGCTGACTTGAAAAGACATTGTTCGTTTAGGCGCGGGTGCGGGTGTTAGAGGTGGAGTCTTCCCGATTCAAGTACCCGCCACCCCGGCGGGACTTGCAAATAACGGGGACAGGCCCTATACTCTCATTTTATGAACGCGCGATATATGGCGTGGCTGGTGGCGGGCGCGGCCGCCTTATCCAACTTTGCCCGCGGCGACACGACGGCCGCTGCCCCTGCCGCCGCTTCTGCGCAAACCCCAGCGACCCAGACGGCGGGCGCTGCGACTGCTCCGACCCCGGTCGACCCCCAAGTTTCCGCCACCCCGACTGCAACCGCCACGGCAGTTGCCCCAACCACGACCAGCCCGGCTGTCGCCGTGCCAACTACGACGGACCAAGCGACGACGCCACCTGCGGTGATGGCCAGCGCACCACTGTCGCCGGCAGTGGCGCTGCCCGACCCCATACCCGGCGATTCCGTAACCAGTGTGCTGGCGGCCATGGGCAAGCCTAATGGCGTCATCACGCTGCCGGACAAATACCTGATGATGTTTGACCGTGGCAATATTGTCATGTCACTGCAAGATGTCGTCCTCGAAAGCAAATTGATGCCTTTGCCCGTTTACACGGCCAAGCTGGCCGAACAGGTGGCTGAAGAGAATGACCGCAACAACGCCCGCGCCCGCGCCAACGCATTGCTGGATCTGCTCTTAAACGACCCCAGTTACGTGGCCATGTCCACGCGCGACCGCTTGCTGGCCCTGGCCCGGTTTGACCGCGAGCATCCCGGCTCCGACGCCCACCAGGATTATCTTGATTTGCTTGCGGTGTATGCCGCGGAACAGGCGACCAGCGCCAAAGTGGTGGAGTTGCAAGGCCAGGCCGCGGACGCCCGCGCCCAAGCCATTTATGCCCAGCAGCAGGCCGCGAGCATTCAACAGCAGCTTCTGCTTGCCCAACAGCAAACCGCCGCGGCGCAAGCGCAAGCCGCCGCCGCGCAACGTCAGGCCGTGATTGTCCAGCAATCGAATGCCGGAGGGGTCGTAGGTCCAAACGGCCCCATTCTCCGCACGGGAAATGGCATCGCCATCGGTGGTGGCGGGATTCCCACTCAAAAACCACCGCCGCCGACCATCATCAACAACAATTCGATCACCAACGTGCCGCCGCAAGGCGTGGAGGTCATCCTGCCCAACGGCACCATCAAATTCATTCCCGGCAACACCACCAGCGGTGGCAACCACACGACTTATTTTTAAGTCGTTGGCGCGGCTGGCGCGCGGCGGCTTATTTCGCGGCGCCGTGCTCGTCGAGTGTAATCATATCCGGGGGAACGTTGGTCAAAGATTCGAGAATGGAGGAAAGCCCCTCTTTGCACTTCAGCATGGTGTCTTGGTGCAGCGTGCGCATGTTGTTGCGCATGCCGATGCGTTTTAATTCGGCTGTTTCCATCTTTTGATTGATGCCGCGCGTCAGCTCTTCGGAATTGGCCATGAGCTCGTGGATGCCCACGCGGCCTTTGTAGCCCTTGCCGCCGCAGGTCGGGCAGCCTTCGGGGTTGGCCTTGAAAATTTTACCGCACCAACCGATGGCCTTTTCCATGATTTCCTTCTCATTGCCCTCAGGTTCATACGGTATTTTGCAACTCTTGCACAAGCGGCGCTGCAGGCGCTGGGCGCACACACAGACCATGGAGGCCGAAATCATGAATGGCTCCACTTCCATGTCCGTCAGACGGGCGACTGTGGAAGGGGCATCATTGGTGTGCAGAGTGGACAGGAGCAAGTGACCGGTGAGCGCGGCTTCAATGGCAATTTCCGCCGTTTCCTGGTCGCGAATTTCCCCGACCAGCACGATGTCCGGGTCCATGCGCAAATAAGCGCGCAACGCGCGGGCGAAGGTTAGCCCAATTTGCTTGTGCATCTGCATCTGATTGATGCCCGGGATGGTGTACTCAATCGGGTCCTCCGCGGTCTGGATGTTGATGGTGGGGTCGGCAATCTCGCGCAAGGCGGAAAACAGCGTCATGGACTTGCCGGAGCCGGTCGGCCCGCAGTGCAGGATCATCCCGTAGGGCTGCTGGATGCATTCCCGGTAAAGTTTGAGGTTTTCCTCGGAAAAACCCAGCGCGGTGATGGGCAGCGCGGCCTTGGTCTTGTCGAGAATACGCATGACGATTTTCTCGCCAAAATTCATCGGGCCGGTCGCCACGCGCAAGTCAATGTCGATGTTCTTCTTGGTGTATTTTTTGAAGACGATGCGACCGTCCTGCGGCAGGCGCTTTTCGGCGATGTCGAGTTCCGCCATCACTTTGTAGCGGGCGCACAATGAGCCGGACACCGCCTTGGGCAGGCGCAGCTTTTCCGCACACACGCCGTCCACCCGGTAGCGGACAATCAGTTCGTTTTCCTGCGGTTCGATGTGAATGTCGGAAGCGCCCGAAACGTAGGCGTCCTCGACAATGCGGTTGGCCAGTTGAATGACCGGGGCGGATTCTTCATCCTCCAGCGCTCCATCGGCTTTTTCGCCCGAACCGGGGGCATATTCCGCGCCGATGATGTCGGCGATTTCCGAGATGCCTTCGCTGGCCGTCGGGCCGGCCGCCAGGGGCTTCTCCTCCTTGTAGTATTTCTTGACCAACTTTTCAAAGAGAGAGGCGGGGACGACGGAAATTTCATCGAGGGCCAGTTCCGTCACGCGGGAAAAGGATTCGCGCTTCTGATAGTCGAGCGGATTCGTCATCAACGCCGCAATCGCCGTCGGGCTGATTCGCCGGGTGGGGAAAATGCCTTCGCGCCGGACTATGGCATCGCCCACGACCTCGACCAGTTTGTCATCAATCTGAATTTCCTCCTCACTGGTCACCAGGGGGCAACTGGTGTATTTGGCGATGAAGCGCGCGGTGTCCAAATCGCTGATTTGAAACTTGGGGTCAATGAAGCGCTGCAACAAGGGCGAGGAGTAGTCCGCCACTTCCTGCAAAATCACCAAATCCTGTTCGCTGAATTCCGGCAGCGGCGCGGTGGGCTCCCGGTTGAGCAACTGGATGGCGCCCACATTGCGGCTCAGGCCCTTCAGTGGTACCGTCACCATCGTTTTGACCTCAAAGCCTGTGTACTTAAACAGATTGACCATGGGCCTGGAGCGGCATTTGGTTTGGCCGAAAAACGCCGGATTGCCCGATTCAATCACCCGCCCGACCATGCTGCCATTGCCCAAGGGGATTTTGAGTTTGAGCAGTTTTTCGCGCTTGTCAGAAAATTCCTTTTCCCGGGCCGGCTCGTGGGACCAGAGGGTCGGCGAGTAATAAACGTGCTTGAAACAGATATCGTTACCCTCGACGAGGTAGAGCGACATGGATTGCGCGGCCAACGCCTCCACGACCTTGGCCGCGGTCAACTCGACCACGGATTGCACATCCTCCCGCGTGGGCTGTGGTTTGGACAGTACCTTTAAGAGCAGCGTCTTGCGCAATACGCCGGAAATGCCTGGGTACGAGGTAGTGGCCATATCTAAACGAAGCTAATAACCGATAGACCGACAAAGATAAACTGAAAAACAGCGCTCGGCCAGCTTAGTCCTGCGTGAGGGGTTCCGAGTAAAGCCCTTCGCATCCGGCCTTGTCACTGCCGGGGAATTTTGCCATGGTGCCAATCCCGCGGTATGTCGCTGCCCATTCGCTCATTAACACCCTTTTTGCCACGGTGGCGGGCCATAGTCAAACTGGCCGGGCTGGCCGGGGTGCTGTTCTGCGCCTGCTCCAAACACAATGGTTCCAGCGCGGCGGATTCATCGGGCAATCCATCCAAAGATTTGGCGAGCAAGGAAAACACGCTCATCGCCCAGGCCCGGGCCGCCCTGGGCCCGGAAGACAAACTGCTCGCCGTGCAAACCCTCGCCATGACCGGAAAGATTTTTGATGAGAAAAACCAGTTGATTGGCAGCATCCAGTTCCTGTTTAAAAAGCCCGCGCACCAGCGCTCTGACTTCCATTCAGCTGGTCAGGCCGGGGTGATTGAATGCTCGAATGGTCTTGAGGGTTGGATCCTTTCCTCGGATAAGACCGGGAATTTCAAATTCAACGTGATGAAAGCTCCGGCAGAGACCCAAAACGTCTACACGGCCATGGAAAACCTTTATTTCTATCGCGCGGCCGAGTTGGTCCGCGGCAGCGAGGTAACCTCCGAGGGACCCGTTAGCTATCGCAACAACCCCTGCTGGAAAGTCTCCTTTCACTATCCAGACAGTATTACCTACGTTCGCTACTTTGACAAAACCACGGGTGACTTGCGGGGCACCATCCTACAGCCGGCCGGAACCGAATTTGTGGAAGAAGGGAAAAAGACGGTCGCTAATATCGCCTTCCCCGCCATGTTGCACAACTACACGAAGGACGGCGATCTGACCCAAACGGTCAAATTTGATTCGATTGTAGTCAACGCACCCATTGATGACCGCGTGTTTGAGATGCCATCGCTGATTGCGCTGCGCGCCGCGGCGGCGAAAGCGGCGGCCGCCAGCAAGGCCGCAGCCACGTCGGCCCCGAGCCAATCCACTGCCGCCCAGCCATTCCCGGCGTTGCCCTCACCCGCCAAATAGTTCAGCGTCTGTACCTGTCTCAACCATGCTTGTTCTGGACACCTCCACGCCCTGCTTTTGGGCAAAACTGGCGGACTTTTGCGCCGGAGCCCGGCCCGACGCGGCCTTTGTAAAAAATGTGGCTAAAATTCTGGGCGAAGTCGAACGCCACGGCGATGCCGCCGTGCGCGCCTGCACCCAAAAATTTGACGGCGTGGACGTGCCGCCCAGCCGCCTGCGCGTGCCAGCCAAAGAAATTGCCGCGGCGGTCAAACGGGTAACCCCACATCAGAAAAAGGCATTTGCCGAAGCCATCCGCTGCGTGCGGGCGTTTAATCAAAGAACCGTGCCCAATTCGTGGCGGGGACGCAATCCACACGGCGCACTGGTGGGTGAAAATTTTTATCCGTTGCGCCGCGTGGGCATCAATGTGCCGGGCGGCCAAGTGCCGCTGGTTTCGACGGTGATCATGACCACCGTGCTGGCCCAAATGGCGGGGGTGCGCGAAATTGCCGTCTGCACGCCGCCGGACAAATCCGGGGGCACCCACCCCGGGCTGCTCGCCGCACTGGCGTTATGCGGCGTGGAGGAAGTTTACCGCATGGGCGGTATCCAAGCCATGGGGGCACTGGCCTTTGGCACGGCCACCGTGCCGGCAGTGGACAAACTTTTTGGCCCGGGCAATGCCTATACCATTGAGGCCAAGCGCCAACTGTTTGGCACCGTCGGCGTGGATTTACTGCCCGGGCCCAGCGAAGTGATGGTGCTGTGCGATGCATCAGCCAACGCCCATTGGGCGGCGCTCGATTTGCTCGCCCAGGCGGAGCATGGCACGGGCAAGGAACGCGTTTACCTCGTCAGCACCAGCCGCGCGCGGCTCGCCGAAATTATGGTGGAAGTGAAGCGCCATGCAGCGAAATTTTCCCGCGGTAATCATTTGGCTGATGTGCTTAAGCATGGCTTTATCGCCATCCACGCAGAGAATCTTGAAGAAGCCGCTGCGGTGGCCAATTATGTCGCACCCGAACATTTGGAGTTGCAGGTTAAAAAATCGGCGCTGCCCAAGTTGACCAAGGAAATCACCACCGCCGGCGCCATTCTGCTCGGCGGGCAGACGCCCACCGTATTGGGCGACTTCACCGCTGGTCCCAGCCATACGCTGCCGACGGGCCGCACCGGCCGTTTTTTCAGCGGCCTGCGCGTGACGGATTTTTTGCGCCGGTCGAGCATCGTGCAATACGATGCCAAGAGCCTGCCCAAGGCCGCCGATGTCGTGGCCGCCTTTAGTGCGCTGGAAAGCCTGCCGGCCCATGGCGAAAGCCTGAAGGCAAGACTCGCTAAAAGTTAAGGCAATGCCCACCGAGCAAACGCAGAGCGGCCAGCTTGCGAATTCTAATATTCTCGCAATGCACGCCTATACCCCCGGCGAACAACCGCAGGGCGCGGGCTGGGTGAAACTGAACACCAATGAGAACCCCTACCCGCCCAGTCCCAAGGTCGCCACCGCGCTGAAAAAGGAAATCGGAACCGACGGCTCCCGGCTGCGCCTCTACCCCAACCCAACGAGCCAGCCGCTCCGCGAGGCCCTCGGAAAATTTCACGGAGTGCCCGCAGACTGGGTGCTGGCGGGCAATGGCTCGGACGACATTTTGAATTTGTTGATGCGGGTTTTCGCCGGGCCCAAACACGCGGTCGGCATGACAACACCCAGCTATTCGCTTTACCCTGTGCTGGCGGCTTTACAAAATGCGCCACTAATTGAGGTGCCTTTCGACAAAAACTTTCGCCTCGACGCGCAGGCGATTGCAATATGCGGCGCGCAGATCTTTTTCCTGACCTCACCCAACGCGCCGAGTGGGGTCGGATTTGCGACGCAGGCGATCGAGAAAATTGCGCAAAACTTTCCCGGCATCCTCGTCGTGGACGAAGCTTATGCGCCTTTCGCCAAAGAAACTGCCGGCAAGTTGGTCAAAAAATTTCCGCGCGTGGTCGTGACGCGTACATTTTCCAAAGCCTATAGCCTGGCGGGTATGCGCGTGGGTTACGCGCTGGCACAGCCGGAAATCATCGCCCTGCTCGACCGCGCGCGCGATAGCTACAACCTCGACCGCCTCGCCCAAACCGCCGCCATGGCCGCCATCGCCGACCAGCCCTATTTCGATCGCATCACTGCCAAGATCATAAAAACCCGCGAAACTTTTCTCAAAAAAGTCCGCGCCCTCGGCTGGTTTGCCCACCCTTCGCAGGCGAATTTTGTGCTCGTTGAACCCGCTAATGCCCGTGGCGAAACCGGCCCGGCCGTGGCGGTGGCCCTGTTCAATTACCTGAAAAGCCGCCAAATTCTCGTGCGCTATTTTGGCAATCATCCGTTGACGGGCAAGGCCTTGCGCGTCACTATCGGCACCGACTCTGAAATGGCGGCCCTCACCGCCGCCCTCGACTCATGGCTAATCCCCGCACCGCCAGCATCCAGCGCGACACCAAGGAGACGAAAATCTCCCTGACGCTCGCCCTCGACGGTTCCGGCCAATCGGCCGTGGACACCGGCATCCCGTTTCTCGACCACATGCTCGACCTCGTGGCGCGGCATGGCCTGTTCGACCTCGACATCAAGGCCAAGGGCGACCTCGCCGTGGACTACCACCACACCGTCGAGGACGTGGGCATCGTGCTCGGGCAGGCAGTCAAGGAAGCCATCGGCGACAAGCGCGGGCTGCGCCGCTATGGA
>CAZCMU010000028.1:0-19920 GCA_964499725.1 uncultured Opitutales bacterium | reverse complement strand
GGCCGGAGTTCATTGGCGGTCAGGTTTTTCGCATCCTTGCCCGCTTTCTACCCAAGCAAGACAACTTATCGGCGAAGCTACAGCAACCATGAAACTGGTGGAGCCGATGGGAATCGAACCCACGACCTCCACAATGCCATTGTGGCGCTCTACCAATTGAGCTACGACCCCAGTTTCAAGAACAGAGGGTTGATTGAACACTTCCACCCCCGGTTCGTCAATGGTTTTCGCGGCCGGCGCCCCGGCCAATTCCCGGCTTGTCTTCACGCCCGCGCACCGCAACCATGCGCCGCATGGCTCTGGTTTCCGCCCCTCCCACCTGCGAGGTCATCCTCGCCCTCGACGTGCCCGCCCGCGCGGAGGCGGAGGCGTTTCTCGACCGCATCGGCGGCGACCTGCGCTGGGTCAAAATCGGCCTGCAAATGTTCGTGCGCGAAGGGCCGGGCATCGTGGACGCCGTCGCCGCGCGCGGCCACCGGGTTTTTCTCGACCTCAAGCTGCACGACATCCCCAACACTGTCGCCTCGGCCATCCGCAGCCTGCGCGGGCGGCCCTGCGACCTGCTGACCCTCCACGCCGGGGGCGGCGCGGAAATGATGCGCCACGCCGTTGCCGCGGCGCGCGAAACGAATCCGAATTTGAACCTGCTCGCCGTCACCGTGTTGACTTCGATTGACGACGCGGCCCTGGCCGAAACCGGCGTGGCCGGCGGCGCGGCGGGGCAGGTCGAGCGCCTGGCGGCGCTGGCCTTGCAAGCAGGCGTGCCGGGCTTGGTCTGCTCCCCGCATGAATTGCCCGCGCTGCGGAAAAAATTCGGCCCCCGGCCCATCCTCATCACCCCCGGCGTGCGCCCGGCGGGAGCGGAAGCGGGCGACCAAAAGCGCATCATGACCCCGCGCGAGGCCGCTACAGCGGGCTCCAGCTTTATTGTGGTTGGCCGGCCCCTCCTGCAGGCCAAAGACCCGCGCGCCGCCCTGGCCGCCATCCGCGCGGAAATGGCCGCCGTCTCCGCCTGATTTTTTATGCCCAATGCCGTGATCATGCTATGCGCGGGCCGGGCGTCGCGGATGCGCGGCGCCGTGGCCGACAAGGTGCTCGCCCCGCTCGCCGGGCAAACCGTGCTGGAACACTCGCTCAAAACCTTTCGCGAGGCGGGCGTCGCCGAATTTTTTGTGTTCGTCATTCGCGACCAGGAGCAACGGCTGGCAGTGTCGAAAGTCATTATGAAATACGGCGGACCCTTTGACAAAATTCGCTTCGCCACCGGCGGCCAGGAGCGGCAGGACTCCGTCTTTAACGGCCTGCAAATGGTGCCAAAGGAGGCGGACCACGTTTTCATCCACGATTGCGCGCGACCGCTGGTCACGGTGAAAAATTTGCGCGCGCTGGCCGCGGCGGTGAAAAAAGACCGCGCCGCCGTGCTCGCGCATCGCGTGGTGGACACCATCAAGCAAACCCCACCCAAGGCCGGCAAAAAATTGCGGCGGCTGAAGCTCAAAGATTTGCCCCGCGAAACGCTCTGGGCCATGGAGACGCCGCAAGCCTTCGAGCGTAAATTAATTCTCAAGGCCTACACCCAAGTCCGCGCGAAAAAACTGCGCGTGACGGACGATGTCGCCGCCGCGACGCTGCTGGGCCATGCCGTGACCATTGTCGAAAATTCCTCCCCCAACCCCAAGCTGACCCACCCCGAGGATTTTGCGTGGGCGGAGTTGTTGCTGAAAACTCCTTGATAGAAAATTTTATTTGGTTTTCTCAACATCCATCTTCCCATCCACGAGGTGAATCAGCCGGTCGGCGATGTCGAGGATGCGGTTGTCATGGGTGACGAGAATGATGGTGCAGCCCGATTCCTTCGCCAGTTTTTGAATTAAATTAACCACCTCGCGGCCAGTGGCGCCGTCGAGCGAGGCCGTGGGCTCGTCGGCCAAAATAATCGCCGGTTGGCGCACCAGCGCGCGCGCGATGGCCACGCGTTGCTTTTGCCCGCCGGAAAGGTGGCTCGGGTGTTTCTCCGCATGCTCCGCAATGCCCACGCGCTCCAATAATTCCCGCGCCCGCACTTTGGACGAGGCCCCTGTTTCGCCACGGTCAAAGCTCAGCGGCAATTGCACGTTCTGGCAGACGGTCAGCGCCTCGATCAAATGATGCGCCTGGAAAATAAATCCAATTTTGCGCCGGACGTTGACCAGGTCGCGCTGGCTCGCGCCCAACAATTCCTGTCCGTCCACCTCGATGCCGCCCTGCTGGATGGCCCGCTGGCCGCCGATGAGCTTGAGCAGCGTCGTCTTGCCCGAACCGGAGGGCCCCATGATGAGGCAAATCTCCCCGCGCGCAAATTCCGCATTGATGCCGTGCAGCACCTCCTTCTTCGCCAGCCCCTCGGCAAACGAGTGGTGCAGGTCGCGCACGCGGATGATGGGGGCGGCGGGCATGGCGGTTTAAAAAATGTCGGCGGGGTTGGCCTGGCGCAGCTTGCGGGTGGCCAGTGCCCCCGCCAACAGGCACATGAAGAGCGTCATGCCGAAAACAATTCCGACATTGGCCAGGGTCAGGTACGCCGGCATGTGCGCGTAGGTGCGCGTCAGCGAATAGAGCACCGCCGCCAGCCCGAGCCCCGGCAAAAATCCGCAGACTGACAAAATGACGGACTCCTGCAACACCAGGCCGATAAAATAGCCGTCGGTGAAGCCGATGGACTTGAGCGTGGCGTATTCGGGCAGGTGGTCGGTCACGTCGGTATAAAGGATTTGGTAAACGATGACCGCGCCCACGATAAGCGAGACAATCATTGAGGCGGTGATGACAAAACCGATGGGGGTGCGGTCCGCCCAGTAGCGCTTTTCTTTTTCGAGAAACTGCGTGTAAGTCAGCACCGACACGCCGTCGGGCAGGCGTTTGTCGAGTTTCGCAGCCACCGTGTCGGCGTCGGCGCCGGGTTTCAGAGTAAGGAGGCCGAGGCTGATTTCATCACCACGGGCACCCGGGGCAATATGGAGGTAAGTATCGCGGCCCATGAGGATGTTGCCATCGGCGGCAAAGGTCACGCCCATGTCGAACAGGCCCTTGATTTGCACATGCCGGTCCGCCACTTCCGAATCCACCTCGCCGGATCCCGAAGCCGCGAGCAACTGCGAGATATTGCCATAATCGGGCCGCGAGAGGCGGTCAAACAACACACCGCCCTCGAGCTTGAGGTTGTCCTGCTGGGTCAGAATGGCGGCATTGGTGAACGGTTTATCGGCGGGATTAAAGGCGAGGATGAAAATGTCGCGCGCCCGGCCGGTGGCGGGGTTTTTAAACGGCAGGCTACCCAGATAGAGCGCCGTGGCCGTGTCCACCGCGGGGTCGCCCTGCGCGGAATAAAGCAACTGCGCGGGAAATTCGTGGCTGCTGCCCAGGTATTCAAACTGCGAGCTCAGCAGCACGATATCCGCCTTCATCTGGCGGATGGGCGCCACCACCTGCGTGAACAAGGCCGATTGCAGCCCGATTTGGAAAAGCATCATCATCACCGCAAACGTGATGCCCGCCACCGCCGCGGCAAAACGCTTTTTCTCCTGGACCAGTTGCCGCCAGGACAAAGGGATGCCGAGCGGAAAAATCCACTCATAGAACGACCAATCAAGACGCCGGGCAGACCGTGTCATGGGGCAAAATGCACCGTTACCTGTCCATTGATTAGACTGGCCGCCGGGGCCGCGTTGTCCAACTTCACTTTTACCAGCACCACCGTCTGGTCGGAAAAGACCGTCGGGTCGGGGTTGGGCAGCGTGTTGCCGGCGACAATCGGGCTGATGCTCGTGACTACGCCGCTCAATCCGTCCCCAGGCAGGGCCGAACCCGTTACTTGCGTTAGTTGATCCACATGGACCCCGGGGATGTCGTCAATGAAAACGAGGGCATCCACATAAATCTGGTGCAAATCACCCATTTGCAGCAACCCGGCCGGGCCGACGGCCTCGCCTGGATGCGTTAACACGGCGAGGATGGTCCCGGCTGAAGGCGCATGGACCTCGCTCAGGGTCAATTGCTCGTGCGCCACCGCGAGAGCGGCGTTGGCGGAACTGAGGCGGGCTTGGGCCATGGCCACGCTGGCGGTGGCCTCGGCTTGGGCGGATTCCAGTAATTTGCTTTGGGCGTCTAGACTGGCGCGGGCGGCACGGGCTTCCGCTTGCACCGGCGCGGGTTTGGCCTCGTCGGGTGCGGGTTCGACAACCAATTCAGCTTCCGTCTGGTGGGTGCGCAAAGCAGCCAAGTCCGCCTGCGCTTGCGCCTGGTCAAGTTGCGCGGCCAGTTGCGCATCCGTGCTCAGTTTGGCCGCCTTGGCTTGGTCCAGTTGGGCTGTGGCAATTTTGCGTTCGGCGTCGTGGGTGCGGGAAGGAATCACATCCAATTGGGCTTGGGCCGCCGCCACCGTGGCGGCAGACGCCGCCTGCCCGGTTTGTTGCGCCTGCCTGGCATGGTCGAGGGCGGTTTGGGCAGCCGCTTCTTCGCGTTGGGCTTGGTCCAGGGCGGCGCGGCTGGCATCCACGGCGCGGCGAAGATTCGCCTCGGCAATATTCGCGCGTCCTTGCAAATCCGCCAACTGCACCTGCATTTCCGCCGCCGTCCGCACCTGGGCTGCTTGCGCCTCGGTCAAAGCCGCCGCCGCCGAGGCTGCATCGCGCTCCGCCGCCGTGACCTGAGCCTGAATGAGAGCATGCCCCTGCAAAACTGCCAGCAACTGGCCCTGCTCGACTAAGTCGCCAGTTTTCACCAACAATTGCTCCACGATGGCCGTCCCGGCGGCTCCCGGTGTCGCCGCGACTCGGATAAGGTCTCCCACTGGCACAATGCGGCCCTGCGCCGCCACCCCGGAGGAAAATGGGTTCGACAGCCCGAGTGGCAAATGGCCATGGCCGCCCGTCTGCGCCCGGCTCAACATTGGCCAGGACAGCACACTCATCAGGCTGAGCCACCCGGCCCGACGCCACCAACAAATCTGAAGCGCTGAGTTTCGCACAAGCGTAAAGAAATTACTTATCGATTCTGGACACGGCGGACAAGGTTAAAACTCGGCGCAAAGCCTTGCTTCCTAAGGGTTAAATTGAAAACTCGTCACCCGCGCCCGCCATCCTTAGAAAGGAGTTTCGCTTCCTTATGCAAACCGCCGAGGCTTATGCCCGCTGTCTGGCCCTGACCCGCGCCCATTACGAGAATTTTCCCGTGGCGCGCCTGGTGCCCCGCCGCCTGCAACCGGCTGTCGCGGCGATTTACGCCTTTGCCCGCACCGCCGACGACATCGCTGATGAGGGTTATGACCAGTCCGGCGGCCCCATCTTATCCATTGAGAAGCGGCTGACCCGCTTGCAGGACTTTAACAATGCTTTGCTCGCCAGCCAAAGTCATGAGCCGGTGCCGCCGGAATGGGACTGGATTTTCAGCGCCGTGGCCGATACCCGCACACGTTACCAGCTGCCCATTTCGCTGTTTCAGGATTTGCTTTCCGCTTTCACCCAGGATGTGACGGTGAAGCGCTACGCGACCTTTGGCGATTTGCTCGACTATTGCCGCCGCAGCGCCAACCCCGTCGGTCGCCTCGTGCTATTGCTGCACGGTTTCAACGACGAAAAACGCTTCGCCGAATCCGACGCCATCTGCACCGCCTTGCAACTGGCCAATTTCTGGCAGGATGTCGCCGTGGACTGGAAAAAGGGCCGCGTTTATGTTCCCGAGGAAGACTGGGCCCGCCACGGCGTCAGGGAAACGGACTTTGCCGCTGCCACGGCCTCACCCCAACTGCGTGGATGCCTGCGCTTTCAGGTGAGGCGCACGCGCGGCTTGTTCAATCAAGGCCGGCCCCTGCCCGCCTCGCTGCCCTTTCCCCTAAGCCTCGAAATCCGCCTCACCTGGCTCGGCGGCAACACCATCCTCGACCGCATCGCCGCGCAGGATTTTGACACCCTGCGCGCGCGCCCAGCCTTGGGCACCGCAGACAAAGTGCGGTTGCTGTTGCGCGCCTTTTTTAGCATTTAGGTAGCATGTCCTCCGGAGACCATCACGCCGTCGAAGCGCGACGCCAGTCCAATCTGGCGTTCTCGTTCTTGTGGCTCAATCCGGAGCAACGCGCGGCGATGTCGGTCTTCTATGACTTTTGCCGCACGGTGGACGACATTGCCGACGATACCGCCGCTCCCGCTGCTGTCAAAGCGGCGGCGCTCAATGCCTGGCGCGGGGACTTGGACGCCATCGCCAGGAACGAAGCGCCCAAACAAGCACTCGCGAAAGAACTGGCGCCAGTGGTCAAGCGCTTCGGCGTTTCCGTGCAAAACCTGCATGATATTGTGGACGGCGTCGCGCACGACCTCGAGCCGCGCGAGTACGCGAACTTCGAAGAACTGCGCCGCTATTGTTATGGCGTGGCTTCCGCCGTCGGTCTGGTTTCCATCCGCATTTTTGGCTGCCGTGACCCCCGCAGCCCGGAATTTGCCGAAGCTCTCGGCTATGCCCTGCAATTGACCAATATTTTGCGCGACGTCGTCGAGGATAAACTCACCTATGGGCGGGTCTATTTGCCCCGCGATGAAATGGCCGCGTTTGGCGTCACCCCCGAGCAACTGGCCAATCCCACCGCCCATCCGGCGTGTACCCGGCTCTTTCGACTGCAATATTTTCGCGCCAAACATTATTTCAACCAAGCGCGCCGCCTGCTGCCGGCCGGCGACCGCCAGAATTTGCAGGCCGCGCTTATCATGGCTGCGTTCTACGAGGACATTCTGGAAAAAATCGCGCAGGGCGGATTCCAACTCACCGAGCATCGCGTGCGGGTCAGCAAATTCCGCAAAGTGCGGCTGGCCATAGGGGTGTGGCTGGATTTGAAAAAACCACTACAATCTCGAGCGCAGCCGGGACGGGTGGCTGTCTTCGGCGCGGGCGTGGCGGGCTTGAGCGCCGCGCTGGCGCTGGCCGAACAAGGATTTGCGGTGGATGTTTATGAAGCGAAAAATTTTCCCGGCGGACGGGCGTCGAGTCTGCGCGATGCGCCCAGCGGCCTGACCCTCGACAATGGACAGCACATCGTCATGGGTTGTTACCATGCCTTTCTTCGGTTACTGGAACGAATGGGCACGCGCGATCGTCTGGCGGAATCAACCGGATTAGACGTGGCCTATGTCGCGCCCGCCGGCCGTTGGTCGCACCTAACCGCGGCCAATTTACCCAAGCCCTTTCACCTGCTCGTTGGCTTGTTTGGTTTTTCGGCACTGAATTTTGCCGACCGTTTTGCCATTTTGAAACTCGGCTTGAGTCTGCAATTTGGCGCGCCACCCTCCGAAAGCGATACCGTGGCGGCCTGGCTCCAACGCCACGGCCAAACCCCCGGCGCCATTCGCGCCTTGTGGGAACCCTTTTGCCTCGCCGCGCTCAATGAGCCCTTGGCCACGGCCAGTGCGCGGCTGCTCTGGGAAACTTTGCGGCGGTCGCTCTTCGGCGCAAAAGCCGACTCCGCCATTTTCTTCTCGCGCGTGGGCTTGAGCGATTTATTCCGACCGGACGCTGAAATTTATCTCCGCGCCACCGGCGGCAGCCTCCGCTACGGCGCCCAAATCAGCCGCCTCACGATTCAGAACGAACAAGTCGGTGCGGAAACCTCGCGGGGTGAACCGATTGACGCCGATTATTTTATTTCGGCGCTGCCTTGGACGGCAACCCGGTCATTATTGCCGGCCGATTCAGCCCTGGCCACCCAACTCGCCAAAATCCAACCGGCCGGCATTCTCAACATCCATTTGCTGTGTGATCGCAAGCTCTTCGACGCTCCATTCGCCGGTTTGCTGGACTCGCCGTTTCACTGGGTCTTTGACCGCACCGACCACCTTCCCCCGGAGCGCCGTGAAAAGGAATTTCTTTACGCCGTGACGATGAGCGCCGCCGGCGAAGAATGGCTCGCGCGTAAAAGCGATGAAATTCTCGCCGCCGTAAAATTGGAACTCGCGCGTTATTTCCCGGCGGCCCGCGACGCGAAATTCCCGCGCGAATTGGTTATCAAAACCAAGGAAGCCACCTTTGCCGCGCGCCCGGAGGCCGAATCCGCCCGGCCCGGTCCGCACACGCCGTGGAAAAATTTATTTCTCGCGGGCGATTGGACCGCCACCGGCCTGCCCGCTACTCTTGAAGGCGCCGCGCTCAGCGGCGAGGCGGCGGCCAGAGCGATTGATGAAGTGCCTCGTTAGGCCACAGCCAAAAACCGATCCAGCCGCGCGAGCACCTTTTCTTTGCCCAACACGCGCAACATGCCGTAAAAACTAGGCCCCACCGCCATGCCGGAAAGCGCCAGCCGCGCCGAGTGAATATAATCGGCCGTTTTCGTCTCATGTTGCGCCGCCAGCCCCTGCACAATGGCTTCGAGGGCAGTTTCAGAAAAATCCTCCTGGGTGGCCAACGCCGACCGCAGTTCGTTGAGTCGCGCCCGCGGATCGCCATTCTTAAACAGTTTTTCCTTGGCAGCGGCATCAATCGGATAATCCTCTTTGAAAAAATACGCGCAGAAGTGTGGCAGTTCGTCGAGCGCGCGGATTTTTTCCTGACAGACGCTCAACACGGCTTGAATGTAATCCTCGGAGGTGTCGTCTTTCACCAATCCGGCTTCCGCCAAAATGGGCCGCCCAATCCAGGCGAGATTACCCGCCGGCAGCGCCCGCACATAGACGGTATTGATGAAGGCCATCTTTTTCTCGTCAAACCGTGCATTGGTCTGGTTGATGCCGGGGAGGTCGAACAATCGAATGATTTCCTCAATGGGCAAAATCTCGCGGTCGTCCTTGGGCGACCAGCCAAGCAGGCAGAGATAGTTGCGCACGGCCTCGGGCAGAAAATGTTTCTTCTGGTATTCCTCAATCAACGCGCCCTGGTCGCGCTTGCTCATCTTGCCTGCCCCGTGGGTTTTAAGAATCAGCGGAATATGCGCATACTGCGGCAGCGGCGCACCGAAGGCCTCAAACAACGCCACGTGCTTGGGTGTGTTGGAGAGATGGTCCTCTCCGCGCACGACATGCGTGATATGCATGGTGATATCATCCACGACGTTCACGAAATGGAACACCGGGTCGCCGTTGGCGCGGAAGATGACAAAGTCCTCGTCCAGTTCGCGCTCCACGCGCCCGCGCACGGCATCCATGATAACGGGCGGGGCCGAGCGAACTTTCTCGACGTGCTTTTGCTTATGGTCGTCCCACGCCTGGTAGCGCTCACCAAGCAATTTGAAATAAACCGCTCCATCCTTTTCATAGGCCCGCCCGGCGGCAAATAACTTGTCGCGGTATTCTTTATAAATCGCTCCACGCATGCTTTGAAAATACGGGCCATATTTGTCATTGGCCTCAGGGCCCTCATCCCAGTTTAGGCCCAGCCAGCGCAGGCCGTCGAGCAGCACGCGCAGGGCCTCGAGGGTATTGCGCTCCTTGTCCGTGTCCTCGATGCGCAGGATGAACGTGCCGCCGGTGTGCCGGGCGTAGAGCCAGTTGAACAGCGCCGTGCGGGCGCTGCCGATGTGGAAAAACCCGGTGGGGCTGGGGGCAAAACGAACGCGGACAGGTGAGTCAGACATGGCGGAAACCGGCCATGCTGACACTATTCCCGCAAAAGGCAAACTACCAGATGGTGACCTGGTCTGCGGCCGCCCGGCGCATCGGCGCGCCTTCGGGCACATTAAAGGCCTGCCAGAACTCCGGCAAGTTGGACACCGGGCCGTTGACGCGGAAACGCGCGGGAGAATGTGGATCCGTCAGCACCTGCTGGCGCAAGCCCTCGGGTCGCTGGTTTTCCCGCCAGTTGGTGGCAAAGCTGAGGAAGAACCGTTGTTCGGGTGTGAAGCCGCCGACGAGCTCCCGCGAGTGGCCCGCCAAAGCCTTCTCCAGCGCGGCATAGGCGATTTTCACCCCGCCCAAATCGGCGATGTTTTCCCCCTGGGTCACCTCGCCATTCAGATGCAGATTATCCAGCACGACATAATCGCTAAATTGCTTGATGATGCGGGCCGTGCGCTCCTTGAAATTTGCCGTGCTGGCGGGTGACCACCAGTCGTGTAGGTTGCCGGCGCCGTCATATTGGCGCCCTTGATCGTCAAAGCCGTGGGTCATTTCGTGGCCGATGATCGCGCCGATGGCACCGTAATTGACCGGGTCGTCGGCGGTCGCGTCAAAAAACGGCGGCTGCAGAATGCCGGCGGGAAAGACGATCTCGTTAAAACTTGGATTATAGTAGGCATTGACGGTGGGCGGAGTCATGCCCCACTCCGCCCGATCCACCGGCTTCCCGATTTTATTCAGTTGGTAATGGGAGTTAAACTCCCGCGCCCGCAATATATTGAGCACCAGGGGCCCGCGATCAATGACGAGTTTGCTGTAATCCCGCCATTTATCCGGATAGCCGATCTTGACGTTGAGTGCATCCAGTTTTTTTAAGGCCGCAGCGCGAGTCGGCTCATCCATCCATTCCAGCGTTTGCAGGCGCTCGCGCAACGCCGCACGGAGGTTGCCGACCATTTCCAAGGCGCGCGTCTTGGCGGCAGGAGGAAAACACTCCGCCACATAAAGCTGCCCCAGCGCTTCACCCACATTGCTGTTCACGGTGGACAAAATGCGCTTCCAGCGCTCGCGCAATGCCAGCGTGCCGCTCAACGTCGTGCCATAAAACGCAAAGTCCTCGTTGACGAACGACGTGCTGAGGCTGGCGGAGACCGAACTCAAAAACTGCCAGCGCAAGTAGGCCTTCCAGCCGGCCAGTGGCGTGGCGGTAATTTGCTCGTCCAGGGCTGTGAAAAACTCCGGCTGCCCGACGTCAATTACCTCCGGGCCGGCCAACCCGATGGCCGAAAAATAATTGCTCCAGGCAAAATGCGGGGTGAGCTTCTGCAGGTCCGCCAGCGGCATTTTATGGAAATTGGCGATGGGGTCGCGCAACGCGGCCCGGGTTCGCGAACCCTCGGCGAGCGCGGTTTCCAGCTTCATCACCGCCTCGGCTTCCGTGCTGGCGGTGGTCGAAGCGTCACCCGCCAGCTCAAACATTTTTGCCACGTGCGCGACATACTGTTCGCGGATTTTTTTGGACTGGTCGTCGGTCCGCAGGTAGTAGTCGCGGTCCGGCAGGCCCAGCCCGCCCTGCCAGCTTCCGGCAATCGTCATGGTGCTGTTGGAGGGATCCGCCTCGGAGGAAAATCCAAAGCCCGCCCCGACCCGCAACAAATGCAGCCGCCCGAAGACCTGCGGAAGCTGGGAAATATCCGCCAGGGCGGAGATTCGGTCCAATTCCGGCTGCACCGGAGTCAAGCCGGCGGACTCAATCGCGGTTTCATCCATGCCACTCGCATAAAAATCACCCACCAGTTTTTCAATGAATCCAGAATTCCTTGCCTGGGTGGCACGATCCAGGATGGTGTGCAAAGCGGTGTTGTTGCGCTCATTGATTTCATTAAATACCCCCCATGAACTATAGGCTGCGGGAATCGGGTTCGCCTTGCGCCAACCACCGGTGGCATATTCGTAGAAATCGTCCTGCGGCTTGACCGTGGGGTCGAAATTCTTGGGGTCAACCTCGGCGCGCCCTCGCGGAGCCAACAGCAAAACCATCGCCGCGACACCAAGTAAAAAGCATTTGTTCATGGCCGAGTTTGCCGCCAAGCCCGGCCTCGGCGCAAGTCAGATATCATTATTTGCTTCGCAAGCGGCGTTTCCTGATTACCTTGATGCGCGATGCCCTACCACGGACCCGCGCTCGATGTGCCGCGCTTCTTCACCGACCTCCCACCGGCGGCGGAAGCCGCGGGCTTTGCCATCGAAAAATTCGGCGAAGCCGCCGGCTGGCCCTTGTTGGCGTTAAAAAAGGGCGCGACCAAGCCCGATGCGCCGGCCATCTATCTCTCCGCCGGCATCCATGGCGACGAACCGGCCGGGCCCTTGGCGCTGTTGCGGCTGTGGCGGGAAAAATATTTCGACGAGCACCACCACTGGCTGATTTGCCCGGTGCTGAACCCCGGCGGCCTTTTGGCCAAAACCCGGCATAACCCCGGTGACGTGGACTTGAACCGCGACTACCGCAATCCGCAAGCACCGGAAACCCGCCAGCATCTCGCCTTTTTGCAGCGCGAATGCGCCGGCCGCCGCTTCGCTATCTCTATTCTCCTCCATGAGGATTGGGAGTCCAAGGGCTATTATATGTATGAACTCAACCGCACCGGGCAAAAACTGATTGGCCCGGCCATCCTGGCCGCTGTGGATCCGATTTGCGGGATTGACCACTCGCCCGTCATCGAAGGCATGGAAGCGCGCGGTGGCCTTATTACCCGTCCGCTCGACGGTATTCAAGAGCGCCCCCTCTGGCCCGAAGCCCTCTGGCTCGCGCTCAACCATACCGACCGCAACGTGACCCTCGAAGCGCCTTCCGCCCAGGATTTGGAGCGCCGCGTCGCCGCGCACTGTGCCGCCGTTCCGGCTGCGATTACGGCTGCGAGATTGTGAAGCATTTCACCGCTATTTCTTCAGCCCGCTCGCCAACAACGTTTCAAAATGCGGCTCGTTCTCCTCGCGAGCCACGACCTCGACCTCGACTTGGGCAAAGCCTGCCTTGCGCAGCCATTGATAAAGTGAGTTTTCAGGAAAGCCCAGCCACCGATCGGCATACAATTCATGGGCCTTTTCAAAATTGTGCTCTTTCAAGTCGAGGATGAGTACGCGCCCGCCGGGCTTGAGAATCCGGTAGGCCTCGGCCAGCGCCTGCGGCGGATGCTCCGCATGGTGCAGGGCCTGGCTGAGCAGCGCCAAATGCACGCTCGCCGTCGGCAGCGGCACATTTTCAATATCGCCAAGTTTGTATTCGAGATTGGCGATGTTGTGCTTGCGCGCGAGTTCGCGGCCGAATTCCACCATTTTTGGCGAATTATCAATGCAATGCACAAACTCCGCCTGCCGGGCCAGCAATTGCGAGAGCACGCCCTCGCCCGCGCCGAGGTCGGCGATGCGGATGGCCGGGGTCAATCGCAGCAGCAGGTGGCCGATGGCCTCCCATGAACGACCAGGGCAATAATTTTTCCCCAGGCGTCCGGCCACCGTGTTGAAATATTCCTCAACCTTCCGGCGGCGCTTGTCGAGCACGCGCTGCAGATTGGCGCGGTCGTCGCGTGTGGGCGGGCGGTCGGCCACGGCCTGCACTGCGGCGTCAATCAGTTTGCGCTGCGCTTCGGGCAATTCGCCGTTGAAGGAATAAAAAGTTTTTTTACCCTCCTTGCGGTCGGCGACCAAACCACCCTGGCGCAACAACGCCAGGTGCGACGAAATGCGCGACTGGCCCATGCCGAGGATTTCCTGCAATTCCGCGACCGACAATTCCTCGCGCGCCAGCAGGCACACCACGCGCAGACGCGTGGGGTCGGCTACGAGCTTGAGCAATTCCCAAGGATCAGTCATGGGCACATCAGGCCGGAATTTAACTGGCCTCGGCTGGCGGCTCAACCGCAGCCGGCGGCGGCGCGGGTTCAAGCGGGCTGGTGAGTACCTCGGTAAAGTCGGCCACCACCGCCTCCTCGCCCGAGCCCGCGGCTTCTTCCTCGGACGACAATGGCGCTTCCTCCGTAAGTTCTTCCTCCGCCACGGTTGACTCACCGGCCGTCTTGGCCTTCTGCGCCGGTTGCGGCGGCGAGGCAAAGAGCCGGCCATCGCCGTACTCGACCACGTAGCCTTCGGTCACCAACCAGCGCAAATTGATGATTAACTCGCGGAACTGCAATTGCTGCTCGGGCGACAAAGAAGTTTCGGGTTTCGCGGCGGGCGCCTCGACTTTAGCCTCCACGACCGGCACCGCCTCGCTGGCCACCGGCGCCACCGCTTCGGGCGCAGCTGCCTCTGACTCGGCGGGTACAGCGGGCACAGGAATCGGCGAAAGGGTTTCTTTCTTTTTGGGCTCCGCGGCCACCGGCATTGGCAAACCCAAAAATTCATGCGGCAATTTCGAAACCGGAATCAGCGGGTGCTGCTCAATAAAAGTGATGAGTTTGAGCACATGGTCCGCCAGCACGGTCTGCGGATCGCGAAACCGGCGCTTCACCGCGCAGATGTACGACACGCCTTTCGAGCCCTTCTTGTAGAGGTTGAACTTCATGCGCCGCAGGCGACCGCGCAGGTTGTTCGCCGTGTCCAGCGGGAAACGCCGTTGCTGGGCGAGGATGGCCTCGACAGAATTCCGGATGTTGCCCGGCGGAAACTGCTCAATCTGGCGGCCCGAATAACGCGCGGTGTCCATCGAACGCACGATGGCGTCCTTGCTCTTGCTCAAAACAAATTGCCGCGCGGTGTCCAGCGACTCGAAAAATTCCGGCGCGCCCTCAACCGGGGTTTTGAGCCGGTAGCGCGTGGTCTTCTTCATTTTCTCCAGCCAAGCCGCCAGTTGCTCGGGCTCCTTCACCAACTCCACCCGGTCGGTGAATTTATCGAACGGCATCCGCGCCAGTTTCCGCGCGTGGTGTTCGCGCAGCAATTGCTGATAACGGTGGTAGTTGGGCGGCCCCAGCAGCTCACCGGTGAAACCGCACCGGCTCACGCCAATGAAATTTCCCTTGGGTGGCTCGACCTCGATTTCCTCGGTGGTCAAAAACTGGCCGAGGTGTTTGTCAAAAACATGCGCCACCGCGGCGTCTTCCGATTCAAACGGCAGGTGGTCCGGCTGGCTGATATAAATCAACTCCGCCGGGGCATCCGGTCGCGGCAACGCCTTGATGACGACGACAAACCGTTCGGGCTTTTGCAGGATGAGGTGGGCCACCTCGAAAAGCTCATACGTGCGGCAGGACGTGCGGATGGCCTTCAGCAACGCGCGAAACGCGGCGTCGTCCGGGTAAAATAAAACTTCGTGGGTCGGCTCGAACGGCGGCGGCGAATGCCGGCGGTCATCGCGCCCATAGCCCTCGCGATACGGTGGCCGCGAATTGCCGAAAGGCCGGGGCGTAAAACGCGTGCCCTCTCGCCCGGCTTCGGGCGCGGCAACTGTGCCACCACTGGCCAGCTGGGAAGGATTGGCCGGCGCGAGCCCCACCGGCACCGGCGGGCGGGAAGGCCGGCGGTCGCGCCGGGGCGGCCCGCCAAAGCCACTACCGCCGCCACCACCAAAGCCGCCGCCATCGCGGCCCCGCGGGCTGCCGCCACCATCTTTGCCGAGGCCCCGTCCCCCGAGCTTGCGTACGAGGGCGGCGGACGAAGGCGTTGAACTCCAATCCGGACCAAAGGAAAGGCTTTTTAAAGCATTTAAATCCAGACCCCCGGCCGGGTTTTCGGCGGCTGGCGGCGTGGATTCAGGACTGGGCGTGGACTCGGCGGTATCGTTATCCGGCATCTTGAACAAATTCGATTTGGCCCACAGTGAGCCAAAGCCCCCCTCGCAGCAAGCGCGGAATTAAGCCCTACCCCCGCGAGGTAAACCAGGCCAAAATGTCAAAATTAACTCCAGCGGAAACTTGCCGGGCCTCTTCTTTGTCCTCAGGCTCATCCTATTAACCATGTGTCTGCGCGCAATCTCGTCCGGCCATTGGTCACTCCTGCTTCTCCTGACAGTTGTCGGCTGGCCCGCGCCGGCCTGCGCCCAAAGCACGGGCGAAACCGCGCCCTTTAGCCTCGATGACTGGCAGGCACATCTGCGCCCGCCCGAAGCTCCCTCGCGGAGCCGGCTTTACCAGGGCGATGACGCCAATGCGCTGGTCATCCACTCCCAACCGGCGGTGCCTGTCGCCATTACCACCGGCCATCTCCCCGGCCAGCCGGCACCCGCCCAAACCAAAAGCGATGACGACCGCCTCGCCGCCATCGCCATTACCGACCGCGATTTTTTCCAGGCCCTCAATGCGAATTCCACTGTTTGGCCCGAGGAGGAGCGCAATCGCCGCGCCCAGGAAATTTTTGACCAGTACACCCAATACCTCGCCGACCATCCGGAGGATGAGACGGCTGTCATTCTCTACGGCAAGTTTCTCCGGCGGGCTGGCCAACCCGACTTCGCCTATCAGGTCTTTCGCCGCGCCGACCAGCTCGACCCCAACCTCGCGGTGGTCAAACAACAGCTCGCCAACCATTTTGCCGAAGCGGGCCAGCCCGCGCCCGCGCTCGATCTTCTGCGCAAAGCGGAGGCCCTCGCGCCGTCCGAACCGGTTTACCATTATGAAATCGGCGAATTGTTGAATGTGTTTTATGACCGTTACCTCGCGGACAAAACTTTCGACACCGCTGGACTGGACAAGGCCATGGAGGCCGAATTTGCCCGCGCCGCCGCGCTCGCGCCGCAGGAAAAAGGCTTCGCCTGGCGTCATGCCGAATCTTTTTACGACCAACGCAATCCGGACTGGAGCGGCGCCCTGACGGCCTGGACCACGCTCGCCAGCCAGACGACCGACCCCGGCGAGCTCCAAGCCATCCGGCTGCACCGGGCGCGCGCGCTGATTGAGCTGGCCCGCTTTGACGAGGCCCGCCCGCTCCTGTCCCTGCCTGTGAGCAGCATGCTGGAAGCCAGCCGCTCCGCGCTCATCAAGCGATTGCCGGGCAACCCAGCCACGCCATCCGTGATGCCAGTTCCGCCCGCCGCATCCTGACGAATGGGGCCGGAGCAATTTCCCGGCCTTGAGCGCCGCGTTTTCACGCTTGGCAAGGATGGCCCGGAAACCGCACACTGTCTCTTTATGAACGTGCTCGTTGTCGGCGGCGCCGGCTATATCGGCAGCCATTGTGTGCGCCAGCTCGTCGCGCAAGGTCACCGCCCCGTGGTGGTGGACAACCTGGTTTATGGCCATCGCGCCGCCGTGGCTAAAAGCGTGCCTTTCTTCCCGGCCGACCTCGGCAATGGCCGCGCCATGCGCGCCATCCTCAAAAAACACCGCATTGAACTGGTGATGCACTTCGCCGCGTACTGCTATGTCGGCGAATCGGTCACTTCCCCACTCAAGTATTACCAGAACAATCTCGCCGCGCCGCTCACGCTGCTCGAGGCCATGCTCGATTGTGGCGTGAAGAAATTTGTGTTCTCCTCGACTTGCGCCACCTACGGCGTGCCCGAAAGACTGCCCATCACGGAAGACCATCCCCAGCATCCCATCAACCCCTACGGCGAATCCAAGCTCGATTTGGAAAACGTGCTCAAAGCCCTCGCCCACGCCCACGGGCTGAGCTTTGCCGCCCTCCGCTATTTCAACGCCGCCGGGGCCGCGGCCGATGGCGCCATCGGCGAAGACCACGACCCCGAGACGCACCTCATCCCCCTCGCCATCGCCCAGGTGCTCGGCCAGTTGAAGCACGTGCAAATTTTCGGCACCGACTACCCCACCCCCGATGGCACCTGCCTGCGCGACTACGTTCACGTGGACGACCTCTCCCGCGCCCACATCCTTGCTTTCAACCACCTCAAAAAACCCGGCACGCAACTCTTCTACAACCTCGGCACCGGCACGCCGAACTCCGTGCGCGAAGTCATTGCCGCCGTCGAAAAAGCCTCAGGCAAAAAAGTTGAAATTAAATTGGCGCCCCGCCGCCCCGGCGACCCGCCCGGGCTCTATGCCGACAACCGCAAAGCCACGCAGGAACTCGGCTGGAAAATTCAATACCCCACGCTCGACTCCATTGTCGAGACCGCCTGGCGCTGGCATAACGCACACCCCAAAGGGTATGACGACAAGAAGCCGCTCAAAACAAAAACTGGTAAACGCAAATAGCCGCTTACTCCTTTTGCGCATCCACCCGTTTCTTCAGCGTTGCGCGGGTGATGCCCAGCAGGTCGGCGGCTTTGGCGTGGTTGCCGTCGGTTTCTTTGAGGGCGCGTTCAATCATCGCCATTTCGATTTTTTCCAGGATGCCGTTCTCCGCCGCGGCGCGCACCAAACGGTAAAGCAAATCATACGTCTCCGGCAATGACTGCGCCGACGTGACCGCTGCGGCGGACGCTGAAACCTCCACCTTGGAGGCCGTTGCGGTTTCCGCCGCCTTTGCCGCCCCCGGCCACGGCACCATGCTGCCGCCCGACGAAGACCCGCCAATTTCGCGCGGCAAGTCTTTTAACAACACCGTCTCGCCCTGCGCCACCACCCCGCTGCGGTAAACGGTATTTTCCAATTCACGTACATTGCCCGGCCAGGGATACGCGCATAGCGCCGCCAAGGCCTCGGGCGATACTTTGCGCGCGCGGATTTTTTTCTCCCCGGCCAGCCGCTGGAGCATGAAGTCCACCAACGCCGGCACATCGTTCAACCGTTCGCGCAGCGGCGGCAATTTGATGCGCACCACGTTAAGCCGGTAATAAAGGTCCTCCCGGAACAGTTTGTCTGCGACGAGCTTTTCCAAGTCCTTGTTCGTCGCGGCGATGAGCCGCACGCTGACCTTGATTGTCTCGCTGCCACCCACGCGCTGGATTTCCCCGGCTTGGATGGCGCGCAGGATTTTCGTCTGCGTCGAGAGCGTCATGTCGCCGATTTCGTCGAGAAAGATGCTGCCGCCGTCGCACAGCTCAAACTTGCCAATGCGCTGCCCTGTGGCGCCGGTGAAGGAACCCTTTTCATGGCCGAAGAGTTCGCTCTCAATCAAGCTCTCCGGGATGGCTGCGCAGTTGACCGCGATGAAGGTTTTGGTCGAGCGGTGGCTGTGCTGCCAGAGGCATTTGGCGACCAGTTCCTTGCCGGTGCCGCTTTCGCCGGTGATCATCACCGTCACGTCGCTCGCCGCCACCTGGCCGATGATTTTAAAGACTTCCTGCATCGGCTCGGAATTGCCGACGATGCCTTCTTTATAGTCTTCACTCTTGAGCAATGGCTGGTAGGCCGCGCCCGCGGCGTAGAGGTCCGACCACGCCTTCGCGGCATTTTCCACGAGCGTGACAATTTTTTTGAAATCGAAGGGCTTGATGACGTAGTCAAACGCGCCAAACTTCATCGCCTCGATGGCTGTCTGCGTCGTGCCAAACGCCGTCATCAGGATGACCATGCACTTGGGCGCAGTCGTGCGCAGGTGCTGCAAAGTTTCCAAACCGCTCAAACCGGTCATGCGGTTGTCGAGCAGGATGACCTGCGGCTTTTCCTTCGCGGCAGTCTTCAGGCCTTCTTCCCCGCTCGCGGCGGACAGCACGCGAAACGGCCGGCCCGACAACACCCGTTGCAGGGAGTAGCGGACTTCCGAGTCGTCATCAATGATGAGGACGGTTGCGGTCGGGGCGGCTTCGGCCATAATGTGGGTTAATTGCGCGGAGCCGGCGGTCGCCTCCTCCGTTTAGAACCTAACAAGATTCCTCGTCATGCCCTTCGGGTCAATGAAGTTATTGCGCTTTCGCGGCATCACCCTCGAACTGCACCCGACGTTCTACCTGCTTCCCCTCTTGATCGGCTGGGAGGGTTGGCACGATGGCCGCTGGCCCGGCCTGGCGGAAAACCTTTGGGCCATCGCACTCATTTACACCTGCCTCGTGCTGCACGAGTTCGGCCACGCCCTGACCGCCCAGCGCCTCGGCCTGCCGGTGAAACACATCGTGCTGCTGCCCATCGGCGGCATGGCCCTGCTCCAACGCATGCCCCGCCAGCCCCGCACGGAATTGCTCATCACCGCCGCCGGGCCTGCCGTGAATTTCGCCATCGCCGGCATTTGCCTTGTCCTCCTCCAGGGCTGGCCGCCGCACTTACTCCGGGCCGATCACCCCACCTTTCACCTTCACGGCGTGTTGCGATTTCTGCTCCTCGCCAACGTCTGCCTCGGCTGCTTCAATCTGCTCCCGGCCTATCCCATGGACGGCGGCCGTATCCTGCGCGCGTTGCTCGCCTACCGGCTCGACTATTTCGACGCCACCCGCTGGGCCGTCAATATTGGCTACTTCGTCGCCGGTTCGGGCATCGTCCTCGGCCTGCTGAGCGGCTCGCTCTCCCTCGTCGCCCTGTTT
>CAZCMU010000027.1:0-20309 GCA_964499725.1 uncultured Opitutales bacterium | reverse complement strand
AGGGGTCGTAGGCGAGGACCTTCATGCCGAAGGCCTGGGCGCGCTTGGCGACTTCGGCGCCAATGCGACCGAGACCGAGGATGCCGAGGGTTTTTTGGAAAAGCTCGCTGCCTGAAAAAGTTTTGCGGTCCCACTGGCCGGCCTTCATCGAGGCCCCAGCTTGGACAACCGGGCGCGCGCCACAGAGCATGTGGGTGAAGGTCAACTCCGCCGTGGCGATGGTGTTGCCGGTGGGCGTGTTCATGACGATGACGCCCCGCTCGGTGGCGGCCTCGACATCGACGTTGTCCACCCCCACCCCGGCACGGCCCACGGCTTTGAGCTTGGGCGCGGCAGCGATAACCTCGCGGGTGATTTGCGTCTCGCTGCGGACGGCGATGGCGTCCACGTCCTTGACAAGGGCCAGTACCTGCTCGGGCTTGGAGCCGTAGGCTTCGATGACTTCGAAGCCGGGCTGCTGCTTCAAATAGGCTACGCCCGTGGGCGAAATGCGGTCGGCGACAAGGATTTTCATGAGAATGGGAGGCGGTGAGAGGAGAGAATGGGTTGTCTGGCCAAGCGGCTGGCACCCGGGAAAAGAGGGAATTAAACACTCCGCCCCACCAAAGGCAAGCCCACCCCTGCCCCAAATTGGCTTGTCACGAGAACAAAATAAGTACAACTTCTGTCCTTCATTTCGGTTTAACTTCATCTCATGCACAAGAAACTGCCCCTCCTCCTCACCGGCTCCCTGGCCGGCGTAGCAATTCTCATTAACAGCCTGAGTGCGGCCGATGCGCCGACTCCGGCTGCGGATACCAGCAGCCCGGCTCCGGCCGCTGCGAGCGCGTCTGCGGCCCCAGCGGCCCCCGCCGCCTCTGCGGCACCGGCCATGGGTTCTGCCCCGGCCGGCCGCCCGGCCCCCAAAGCCGACTTGACCAAACTGGTCGCGGCGTCCGACAAAAAGGACCTGACTTTTGACAAGGATATCGAACCCATGCTGAAGGTCTCGTGCGTCGGTTGCCACGGTGGCGCCAAGCCCCGTAGCGGTCTGGATTTGAGCACGAAGGACGGCGCCCTCAAGGGTGGTCGCAGCAAAACGGACATCGTCCCTGGCCATGGCGACCAGAGCAATGTCCTGCTATTTGCGTCTGATGCCGTCGCGCGGACCGAAATGCCGCCGCTGCGCAACCGCACCGCCGCGCCGCCGGTACCCGCGCTGACGAAAGACCAACTGGCTGATCTCCGCGCGTGGATTGATCAAGGCGCGAAGTAATTCCGCTTCATTTTATTTTCCCGCAGGCCCGGCGCTTAACGCCGGGCCTGTTTTTTTGTCCAAGTGAAGGCGTGGTTGCACACCGAGTGAGCTTCCGGCATTTTGGCGGCCAAGTCCCCCTTCCTCATGCCAGGCACCCCAGCCGATCAAGTTATGCCCGCACCGCCGATGCCAGCATCGGGGTCGAGCAGCCGCCGGTCTATTTTTCTGGCCGCGTTGGTTCTGGCTGTGGGTGTGCTGGCGGCCTACCAGAATATTTTCGACAAACCGTTTGTTTTTGACGACCTGCCCGGCATCGTGGCAAACCCCACCATCACCCAATTATGGCCGCCATGGACGGCGCTGTCCCCGCCCAGCGAGACGGGGTCGAGCGTGGCCGGTCGGCCGCTAATCAATTACACATTTGCCATCAATTACGCGCTGTCGGGTTACGAGGTGTGGAGTTACCACGCGCTTAACTTAATAATCCATGTGCTGGCCGCGTGGACGTTGTTTGGGGTGGCGCGGCGAACCTTGCTGCGGCCGGCGCTGGCGGAACGCTTTGGCAACGAGGCGCTGCCGTTGGCGTTTCTCATCGCGCTGGGGTGGGCGGTGCATCCGTTGCTCACCGAATCGGTAACGAATGTGATTCAGCGCACCGAGTCGCTAAGCGCCTTGTTCTATCTGCTCACGTTTTACTGCTTTATTCGTTCGCTGGATTCAACTCGGGCAAACCGTTGGCGGGCCGGGGCGGTCGCGGCGTGTCTGCTGGGCGTGGCCACCAAGGAAACGGTGGCGACTGCGCCGGTGCTGGCGCTGCTCTACGACCGGACTTTTGCGGCCGGGACGTTGGCCGCCGCCTGGCACGCCCGGGGCAAATTTTACGCGGCGCTGGCCAGCAGCTGGCTGGTGCTGGCCGGGCTGATGTGGCACTCTCAACATCGCGGGGGCACGGTGGGATTTGGGCTTGGCACCGTTTGGTGGCAATATGCGCTGAAACAATGCGAAGCGGTGCCGCATTATTTTGGCCTGGCGCTGTGGCCCCACCCCCTGGCGATTGACTACGGGAACGGGGTGGAAACCAGCCTGTCGGCGGTGTGGCTGCCAGCGCTGGGACTCGGCCTGCTCTTGCTGGCGACCGGCTGGGCGCTCGTGCGGCGACCAGGGTTGGGGTTTGCTGGCGCGTGGGTGTTTTTTATTCTCGCCCCGAGTTCGAGCATCGTGCCGTTGCGGACGCAGACGGAAGCCGAACACCGGATGTATCTGCCCTTGGCCGCGCTCGTGGTGCTCGCAGTCGTGGGGCTGTACACACTGGTTGGCCGCCGCGCTTATGCGATGATGGCGGTTCTGGCGCTGGCGTGGGGCTGGCTGACTTTTCAACGCAACGAAGACTACCAATTGGTCACGGGTCTTTGGCGGAACGACGTGGCCGTGCTCCCCGCGAATGCCCGCGCGCACAGAAATCTCGCCACCGCCCTGGGGTTTTTGAACCGCGGAGCCGAATGCATCCAGGAATACAGGTTGTCCCTGTCGCTGGATCCTTTGGACCCGAAAACGGAAAGCTCCCTGGGCTTCGTCCTGTCCGCAACCGGCCAAGCCGATGAAGCACTGGACCATTACCGGCATGCGGTGGCCTTGCAGCCGGACGATGTTGTCACGCGCGTAAACTTGGGCAATCTGTTGAAGCGGACCGGCCAGTTGCCGGAGGCGATTGCCGAATACCACCAGGCCTTGCGCGACCAGCCGAATTCAGTGGACATTCAAATTAACCTGGGTGACGCCTACAATACCGCCAGGCAGCCGGAAACCGCGCTGCCCTATTATCAATCCGCAGTGGCCCATCAGCCGACGAGCGCCCCGGCCCACTTTGGCCTGGGCAACACATGGTTGCTCCTGAACCATCCAGCAGACGCGGAAAAAGAATATAAACTGGCCCTGAAACTTGATCCGCAGAATTTTTTGGCCGAATATAGTTTGGGCGTAATTTATTCCCGTTCAGGAAACTTCGCCGAGGCCCGCCATGATTTTATGGAGGTCTTGCACGAGCAGCCGGATTTTGCGCCGGCGCGCAGGGCGTTGGCGGCGCTGCCCGCATCCACGGGTGACGATCCGATTCTTTCCCAGCCAAAATAACGCTCAGGGAAAGGTGGATTGCCCCCGAGTCCGGTTCACCATACAGCAGTACCTCGTATGCCGGCTTCCACTCAATCGCAGCGCCGCTTGCGAACCTCACCGCCGACAACATTCGGCGCGTCCAAACGGGGTGCAATTTTTCTGGCGGCGCTAATCATCGTACTCTCCGGGCTGGCAGCCTATAGCAACAGTTTGCACGGGCCGTTTATTTTGGATGACACGGCCTCCATTACAGAAAACCCGACTATTCAACACGGCTGGCTGGCGGCGCTGCACCCGCCGACCAACGGAGAAACGGTAATGGGGCGGCCATTGGTGAATTTGTCGCTGGCACTGAATTATAGTACGGGTGGCCGGTCGGTAGCGGGCTATCACGCCGTTAATCTGGCGATTCATTTGCTGGCGGGATTGGTTTTGTTTGGCCTGGTGCGGCGCACGCTGGAACTGTCATCGCTCCAGCCGCAATTTTCCGGCACGGCATTGTTCATCGCTGGCAGCGCGGCGCTGTGGTGGACGGTGCATCCGCTGCAAACCGAGTCGGTTACTTATGTTGTACAACGGGCAGAGGTGCTCATGGGCTTGTTCTACCTGCTGACACTTTATTGCTTTGTGCGGGGCACTCAAAAATCGCCCCGGCTTTGGTTCACGCTGGCGGTGCTCGCGTGCCTGCTCGGCGGATTGTGCAAAGAGGTCATCGTCACCGCGCCGGTGCTGGTATTTTTGTACGATCGGACTTTTATCGCGAGGAGTTTTAAGGAGGCGTGGAGGGCCCGGCACAAGTTTTATGGCGCACTGGGCGCCACCTGGCTGCCGCTGGGCTGGATGGTTTGGAGTTCGGGCACCCGCGGGGATTCCGCCGGCTACGGCACAGGGGTGAATTCCCTGGACTATGCGTTGGCACAAGCTCCGGCGATTTTAAATTATCTGCGGTTGAGCATCTGGCCCACCGGCTTGGTGTTCGATTATGGCCGATTTGTTGATGACGAATCGGCCAAAAATACACTGGCGATCGCGCTGGTGATTGCGCTGTTGGCGGGCACCCTGTGGGCGCTTTGGCGCCGTCCGGGATGGGGATTCGCGGGAGCGTGGTTTTTTATCATCCTGGCGCCCAGTTCGAGCGTGGTGCCGATTATTACGGAGGTGGCCGCCGAGCACCGGATGTATCTGCCGCTCGCGGCATGGACGACCCTGACCGCGGTTTGCTTGTGGAAATGGGCGGGGCGAGTGGCTCTGCCGACAACGGTTTTGCTGACGCTGGCGCTGGGCCTCGCGACGTGGAAGCGCAATGAAGAATACCGCGAGCCGGAGCGGCTCTGGCGAAATTCCCTGGCTGGACAACCCAACGTCGCGCGCGCGCATGAGAACCTGGGGCTCGTTTTGGCGGGCGAGGGCCGTGAGCCGGATGCGATAATGGAACTACGCACGGCGTTGCGCCTCAGACCCGATTATCCCGAGGGGGAAAACAATCTCGGCGAGGAGCTGGCCAAGACCGGCGCGCTCGACGAAGCGGCGCAATATTTTGCCAAAGCGGTGCAAGGCTTCAAGCGTCCGCAGCAGCAAGCGATGGCGAATTTTAACCTCGGCAATACCTTGGGTCTGCAGGGTAAATTCCCGGACGCATTGGCGGCTTATACCCGAAGCGCCGAATTACAGCCGGATTTTGCCCCGGCACAACATTTGCGCGGTTATGTGCTGGATAAACTGAATCGGGACACCGAGGCGGTGGCTGCCTACCAATCAGCGTTAAAACTACAGCCGGACTTTCCTCAGTGCGAAACCAACCTGGGCGTCGCCTACGCCAAGCTCGGCCGATGGCCGGAGGCCGTGGCGGCATTTGAAAACGTCTTGCGCGAAAACCCGGATTTTGCCCCGGCGCGCGCCGGCCTCGAAGCCGCCCGCCAGCAATTGGTTCCAGCTCGTTGAGTGATTGCGCAATGGCGCAGTTACTATTAATAGAGTGCCCGACTCCATGCCTGGCTCCGAATTCAGTCCGACTCCACTGGCCCGGCCAAATGCGGTGGCCGCGCGCCGACCCGGTTGGCCGGTTTTTCTGGCGGGGCTGGTGGTGGTGCTGGCCGGCTTGGCTGCGTACAGCAACAGTTTTCACGGAAAATTTTTTCTCGATGACCAGCCAACCATTAAAGAGAACCCGACGATCCAGCAGGACTGGAGCACAGCGCTCCACCCGCCGGGCGATGGGCAGACGGTGACGAACCGCCCGCTGGTGAACTTGTCGCTGGCGGCCAATTACAAATTCGCCCAATGGGCCTCCGGCGATGGCTTCGCGCTGCCGGGCTATCATGCGCTGAATTTGGCGGTGCATCTCCTGGCGGGACTGGCTTTGCTGGGGTTGATCCGCCGGACACTGGAACTGCCAAAAATGCGGGGCCGCTTTGCGGAGGCCGCGCGGCCGGTGGCCTTTATCGCGGCGCTGCTGTGGACGGTGCATCCGCTGCAAACCGACTCGGTGACTTATGTGGTGCAGCGCGCCGAATCCATGATGGGTTTGTTCTTTCTGGTCATGATGTATTGCTATGTGCGGGGGATAACGGCGAGGCGGTGGCTGTGGTGGCCGCTCGCGATTCTCGCCGCGCTGGCCAGCGGGCTGTGCAAGGAAGTTGCCGTGACCGCGCCCGTGGTAGTCTTGCTCTTCGACTGGGTCTTTCTCGTGGAAGAACCGCGAGGAAGGCTTCGCGAACGCTGGTTGCTCTACGCGGGGTTGACGGCGGTAGCGCTTTTTGTCGCCTGGCGCGCGTACCAAGCGGGCACGCGCGGGCTAACAGCCGGGTTTGGCACGGGCGCTTCCTGGTCCGCGTACGCGCTTTCGCAATTTCCTGCGATAGTGAATTATCTGAAACTGACGGCATGGCCATTCCCACTCGTGCTGGACCATGGCAAGGCGATAGTGGACCGCGTGAGTGAGGCGTTGCCGGCCATGCTGGCGATAATGGCGCTGGGGGTGGCGACGGTCCGGGCATTGGCCCGACGCTGGGTGGCGGGTTTCCTGGGCGCATGGTTTTTTGTCATCCTGGCGCCCAGTTCGAGCGTGGTGCCCATCGTGACAGAGACGGCTGCGGAACACCGGATGTATCTGTCCCTGGCGGCGCTGGCCGCGCTGGTCGCGGCGGGTTTGTGGCAATGTCTCGGACGGCGTGCGATTCCGGCAGCTCTTCTGCTGGCGGGAGCGCTGGCCATGCTGACCTATGAGCGCAACGCGGATTATCAAAGCACCTTGAGCCAATGGCAGGAAAACGTCGCCGAGCAACCAACCAATCCGCGGGTGTGGGAAAGTTACGGCTTGTCTTTGCTGGCCGCCGGCCGCCTGCCTGAGGCGGCCCAGATGTTTCGCCGGGGGCTGCAACTGCAGCCGGATTATCCCGATTGCGATTACAACTTGGCCGGCGTACTCGCTGTGCTGGGGCAGTACGCGGAGGCCGTGCCCCATTTCCGCCGCGCCGCGCAGGGGATGAATGGGGTGGATGCGCGGGCCAAGGCTTTTTTCGACCTGGGCAATGCGTTGGCTGCCCTCCAAGAATGGCAACCGGCCAGCGAGGCGTTTGCGCAAGCCACACAGTTAAAACCCGACTATGTGTCGGCATATTACAACCTTGGCTCCATATTACGGTTGCACGGTGACCTTGGCCGGGCCATGGCCGCCTTCCAGACTGCTTTGCATTATGCCCCGGTGTACCCGGAGGCGGAATTTTATCTCGCCGAGACTGCGGTGTCAGCCGGGCAAGTCGAATACGCGCTGCAGCATTTTGCGAAGGCGATTGAGGAAAATCCCCGTGGCGCCGAAGCCTATTTTCAACTGGGAAATGCCCTGGCCGGCCTCGGCCGGTTCAGCGAGGCGGCCGGCCAATACGCAAAGGCCGAAGCGTTGCAACCCGGACGGGTCGAAGCCCATTTCAACCGCGGGGTGTGCCTGGCCAAGCTGGGAAGCATGGTCGAGGCGGTGGCGGAATTCAACGAAGCCCTGCGACTTGACCCAGCGCTCGTGCAAGCCCGCAGTCTCATCGAGTTAATTTCGGCGCCCAACCATGGCCCAATACGGCCATCCAGCAATGCGCCCATGGAAGTTCAGCCAAAGGCGCTTCCCTAATCCGATAGGTCTGATCCTTGGGCAGGCTTGTTTTTCGCCCAAATGACGGCGCGATTGCACAATGGCCCAAGTTCCACCATGTTAGTTTAGCCCTTTTGCCCGCAATCTTTCCCTCATGCCCGGTTCCGCACCCCAGTCCGCACTCCCCACCCAGCCAGCGCCGACCACCGCGCGCCGACCCGGCTGGCAGGTTTTTCTGGCGGGGCTGGTGGTGGTGGTGGCTGGTTTGGCGGCCTATGGCGATAGTTTCCATGGGAGATTTTTCCTCGATGATTTGCCGGCCATCAAAGAGAACCTGACCATCCAGCAGGACTGGGCGGCGGCTTTCCACCCGCCAGGCGACGGGCAGACGGTGACAAACCGCCCGCTGGTGAACTTGTCGCTGGCCGCAAATTTCAAACTGGCGCAAAAAATCTCCGGCGACGGCTTCGCCATGCCGGGTTATCATGCGCTGAATATCACGGTGCATCTGCTGGCGGGACTGGCGCTGCTGGGGCTTATCCGCCGGACGCTGGAACTGCCGAAAATGCGGGACCGCTTTGCGGAGGCCGCGCTGCCGGTGGCCTTTATGGCGGCCCTGTTGTGGACGGTGCATCCTTTGCAAACCGGCTCGGTGACTTATGTGGTGCAGCGCGCCGAATCCATGATGGGTTTGTTCTTTCTGGTCATGATGTATTGCTATGTGCGAGGGATAACGGCGAGGCCCTGGTTGTGGTGGCCGCTGGCGATCCTCGCCGCGCTGGCGAGCGGGTATTGCAAAGAAGTTGCCGTGACCGCGCCGGTGGTGGTCTTGCTCTTCGACTGGGTCTTTGTCGTGGAAAAACCGAAGGACTGGCTCCATGAATTGAAATCGCCCCCTTGGCGGGGACTGCTCTACGCGGGGTTGACGGCGGTGGCGCTTTTTGTCGCCTGGCGCGCCTACCAAGCGGGCACACGCGGATTTTCCGCCGGGTTTGGCACGGGCGTCTCCTGGTACGACTATGCGCTGTCCCAATTTCCCGCGATTATGGAATATTTGAAGCTGACCGTGTGGCCGCATCCGCTCGCACTTGATCACGGCAAGGGTGTCGTCGAGAGCGTAAGTGAAGCGCTGCCGTATATGCTGGCAATTATGGTGCTGGTCGCGGGCACAGTGTATGCGTTGGCGCGGCGCTGGACCGTGGGATTCCTGGGGGCGTGGCTTTTCGTAATTCTGGCCCCCAGTTCGAGCATCCTGCCCATTGTGACGGAAACCTCTGCAGAGCATCGGATGTACCTCCCCTTGGCGGCACTGGCTGCGCTAACCGCAGCGGGTTTGTGGAGGCTGCTGGGCCGGCGCGCGATTCCGGCAGCCCTGCTGCTGGCGGGAGCGCTGGGCGGACTGACCTTTGCGCGCAACCGGGACTATGACAGCTTCACGGGGATGTGGGGCGATGCGACAGCCAAACATCCGGAAATCGCGCGCACACACGAAAATTACGGCATCATGCTATTCCAAGCGCGCCGACTGCCGGAGAGCGTGGAAGAATTTAAAACCGCCATCCGGATGACGCCCATTGCGTATCCGGATTGCGAGAACAACCTGGGCAATGCGCTGAATGCGCTGGGACAATTTGCCGAAGCCGTGCCGCATTACACGAGGGCGGCGGCCTATCTTTTGCGACCACGAGACCAGGCGATTGCCTGTGTCAACCTCGGTAATTCCTACAACGCGCTCGGCCAATTGCCGATGGCGTATGAGGCCTACCTCCGCGCCACGCAACTGCGGCCGGACTACGCCCCTGCGTACAATAACCTGGGCGGCATCCTGAACCAGCTCGGCAAATATGACGCGGCGGTAACGGCGTACCAACTGGCGTTGAAATATGGACCGGTTGACCCAGCCGTGGAAATTAACCTGGCCAATGTTTACATTCGCCAGGGACAGGCTGATCTGGCCGCACCCCATTACATGAACGCGATTCAGGAACAACCTTCCAACCCGGGCGCTCATTACGGCTTGGGCAATGCCTTCGCCGTGCAGAAACACCTGGATGAAGCCATCCAGCAATATACAGTGGCCGAAAAATTGGCGCCTAATTATCTCGAAGCCTATTATAATCACGCCGTGTGCCTGGCCATGCTGGGGCGCAATCCCGAGGCGATTCAGGAATATGAGCAGGCTTTGCGCATTAACCCCAATTACGAGCAGGCGCGCGCGGGGCTTGAAAGTCTCCGCCTGACAACTGCACCCGCTCCATGAGCAAGATGCGGGAACCCGGCGTTAGCTGTTGTCGAGGTTGTAGAGGATGTACGCTTTGTCGCGCAGTTTCCCAAGCCACTTGTCGTAAGCCTGCCGCCGATCTTCGTCGCCGAGGGTTTCTTCGATTTGCTGGCGGACTTTTTCCAGGGGCGGCACCCCCTCGGCCACCTTGTCTTCGCATTTAAAAATAAACACGCTGTTGCCACTGGCAATCGGGTCGCTCACCTCGCCGGGCTGGAGCTTGAAGACCACGTCCTGAATCTGGGGCGCCAACTGCTTGCTCTTGTCGTCCACGTCGTAAGAATACACCGGTACATCGCCATTGTGGGCCGCCTGGTCAGTGCTGTATTTGAGGGCCAGTTCCGTAAAATTGGCGCCGGGTTGGCGGGCTTGCTGAACGATTTTTTCGGCATTCTGGCGAATGACCTCCGGCGACTCGTCGGCGACTGGCGTGAGGGTGATTTGGCGCACTTTCACTTCGCCTTTGACATAAAATTTTTGCTGGTTTTTTTCGTAATAGGATTTGATGCGGTCGGGGCTGATGCCGGTGGCGGAACTGCGCAACTGGTCCATCATGTAGGAGACAATGTCGTCCTCCTCCAACTGTTTGCGATAGTCGCTTTCGCTCAGCTTGTTGGCCTCGAGGAAGCTGAGGTACTTTTCGTGGTCGCCCTGAAAGCGGGTGGTCATGCTATCGTCAAACTGTTGCTGGAGATAGGCCTTGGGCACCGAGTATTGCTTGCTGCGAAATTCCTGGATGATGAGTCTTTTTTCCGCCATGCCGTGGAGCGTTTCCACCTCCAAAGCCAGGACGCGCTGGTGGAATTCTTTTTGGGCAGCCGCCGGGTCATCGGGATATTTGGCGGACAATTCATCGTAGATGGCGGGAACTCCCTGGTTGGGCGCGAGTTGATTGATCTGCTTCAAGAGCTGTTCCAAGGTAATAATTTCGCCGTTAACCACCGCCGCGACCGCGTTGGTCTGACCGTTTACGGGGTTGGGATTTGCAGACGGAGAGGCGGAAGCCGCCGGAGGTGCAAGACTTTGCGCACGGGCCAAGGTGGCGACAAATAATGCCCCCATCCAAAGGGAATGTCCTGGCCGCAGTGTCATATTACTTGAGAGGTTCGTGGCGTTTGAGAAAACGGACAATTTCGTCCATTCTTTGGAGAGGTGAGGCGGCGGTCAAGCGGGGAAAGCGATTTCCGGACTGCAAATAGGCCGGCCCCTGACCCCGGCGGCTGGCTTGGCGGCACTTCAGGCGGTGGCCTTCCACTTCGACGTCCACAACGCCCTTTTGTTCCGCCCAGACGCGGATTTCGGCCAGCTTTACGAGCGCTTGCGCGCTCTCCGGCAATGACCCAAAGCGGTTTCGTAGCGCGGCCGCCAAGGCCGCGACCTCACCCGGGCTGGCAGCCAGCGCCAGGCGGCGGTATTGGTCGAGGCGCAAACGCGTGTCGGCAATATACGCCACGGGCAGATTGGCGGCGATGCGGCCAACCCGTTCTCCAGCCAGGTCCGCCTCTTTGAGGGCGGCAAAGCCATCGCCGACATCGTCGGTGGTTGATGTGATGGTGGGTGGCGGAACGCCTTCGACTGAATCGCCCACGACCACAAAGTCGAGCCGGAGGGTGGCGCGAACCGACTGGGCTGCGGGCTCGCCTTTGAGCCGCGCGATGCTCTGGCGCAACAATTGGCAGTACAAATCGAAGCCCACGCCCGCGATGTGGCCGCTCTGCTCCGCGCCGAGCAAGTTGCCCGCGCCGCGCAGTTCAAGGTCGCGCATCGCCAACCGGAAGCCAGCCCCGGGCTGATTGAACTGCCGGATGGCGGCGAGCCGCTTGCGCGCCTGGTCAAGCAGCCGCGCATGGCGATGCAGGAGCAGATAGGCGTAAGCCTGGCGGTTAAAGCGCCCTACCCGACCGCGCAATTGATAAAGCTGGGCCAGCCCAAAACGGTCCGCGCCCTCGATAATGAGGGTGTTGCAGTTCGGGATATCGAGGCCGGACTCGATGATGGTCGTGCAGATCAGCACATCAAATTCGCCGGCGACGAAGCGTGTCATCATTTTTTCCAGGTCGTCGGCATCCATCTGCCCATGGCCGACGCCCAGCCGCGCCTCCGACACCAGTTTGCGCAATTGCCGCGCGCAGTCCTCGATGCTTTCCACGCGATTATGGAGGTAAAAGACCTGGCCGCCGCGGGCGAGTTCGTAGCGGATGGCCTGCTGCACGAGTTCCGGGCTGAAGCTTTTGACCACTGTTTCAATCGGCAGGCGGTCGCGCGGCGGGGTTTCGATGACGCTCAGGTCCCGCGCGCCGACGAGAGCAAAATAGAGCGTGCGCGGGATGGGCGTGGCGCTCATCGCCAGCACATGCACATTGGCGCGCAGATGCTTGAGCTTTTCCTTGTGGCGCACGCCAAAACGGTGTTCTTCGTCAATGATGATGAGCCCCAGGTCCTTGAATTGCACATCGGCGCCCAAGAGGCGGTGCGTGCCGATGACAATATCGAGCTGGCCGTCGCGCAACTGCTGAATGATTTGTTTTTGCTGTTTCGGCGCGCGAAACCGGCTGAGTTGCTCGACCGCCACGGGAAAGGCGGCCAGCCGCTCGCGGAAAGTGTTTAAATGTTGCTGCACCAGCACGGTGGTTGGCGCAAGCACGACCACTTGCTTGCCCCCGAGAACGGCCTTGAGCGCGGCGCGCAGCGCGACCTCCGTCTTGCCGAAGCCAACGTCGCCACAGAGCAGGCGATCCATCGGGCGGGCGCGTTCGAGGTCGGCCTTGGTTTCCACGATGGCACGGAGTTGGTCGGGGGTTTCCTCATGTGGAAAAGCATCCTCAAACTCGTATTGCCAGGGCGCATCGGGCGGCAAAGCAAACCCGGGACGCTGGTCGCGCTCGGCCTGAACGCGCAAGAGTTGGGCGGCAAAGTCCAAGGTGGCGCGTTCGGCATCATGCCGGGTTCTTTCCCAAATGCGGCCGCCCACTTTGCCAAGCTTGGGCGAGATTTTTGCCAGCCCGACGTAACGCGACAGCAAGTGCGATTCGTGCAGCGGGAGGTGAATCTCCACCCCATCGGCAAATTCCAGCGAGATGACTTCCTCCGCGTGGCCCGGCGTGGTGAGTTTGCGCAAGCCGTGAAAGCGGCAGATGCCGTGCGCCACATGGACGAGGTAGTCTCCTTCCGCGATTTCAGCGAAATCCAGCAGTTGATCCACACGGTGGCGCTGGGGCAAAAGACGCGGACGAAAGGTCGAGATGCGCTGTCGGTGCCGGCCAAAAATTTCGCCTTCGGTCACCACCGCGACAGATTTATTTTTGCCCGGCGAAGACCAATCGAGCGGCAACGCGCCTTTCGCGCGCACCAGAAAACCCGCCGAAAGATTACCGGTCAGGATTTTCGGCTCGAACCCGCGCAGATTAGTGTCCTCCGCCAAAATTTCGCGCAGACGCCCGGCTTCGCCATCGGCGCGCGTGACGACAATGACGTTCGTGCCCTGGCGCGCCCATTCGGCCAGGGTGCGCAAATAAGCGCGCTGGGCGGACTGGTCGCTCTCCAGCCGGGCGCGCCCAAGGGCCGGCATGTCTGCCAGCGGTCGGTGCGGCAAAGTCGGCTCGGAATCCACCGCCACCCGCATAGCATCTTGGGCAAAGGGGCCGCCGGGCTCATCAATGTCGGCCAGCCCGGTCCAAGTGTCGCCCGATGGGGAGCGGGCGGAAAGAACCGTTTGCAGCGTTGGGTGTGGAGTGTGGAGTTTTTCGGGAACGGAAAAAATTTCGGGTTGTTCGATGGCCTGGCGCGCCGGCTCGTGGACGAGCCACAGGGCAGTCGCCGGCAAATAATTCAACAAGCCCGCAGCGTCTCCACCACCCAATGCACGTGGCGCGGGCGCGATGACTAATTCGGGCAGAGCCTCCGCCGTCAATTGGGTCGTCGGGTCGAACTGGCGGATGGATTCCAGCTCATCTCCAAAAAAGTCGAGGCGCGCGGGAGCGGAGGCATTAAAGGGGTAAACATCGAGCAGCCCGCCGCGCACGGCGTATTGGCCGGGGGCTTCGCAGACGGCTTCGCAATCGTAGCCCAGCGCGCCACCCAATTTGTCCGCCAGGCCGCGGAAATTGATTTGGGCGCCGGGGGCGACGCGGATTTCCTGCGCAGCCAAATCACCGGGGCGTGGCGCAGGCTGCAAGAGGGCCGCCAGCGTGGTGACGATGACGAGTTTGGGCGCAGACTTGTTTTCCCGGCGGCTGGCCAACGCCGCCAGCACCGCCAGCCGATCACATTGCCGCTCAAATACACCCGCCACACCGGCCGATTCCGCGCCGACGTCCGGCAACTCCGGATAGAGCAGAATTTCCATCTTTTGTTTTTCGCCCAACGCCAGTTGGTGAAAAAACGAAATGTCCTCGGCCAGGCCGTCCAATTGCCGGGCGGCGCGGGCTAATACTAAAGTCACCGGCGCAGAAGCTTGTCGCGCACATTGTTCCAGAAACGCGCCCGCAGCGGACTCGGCCACGCCCACGAGGAGGCGAGGTGAAAAGTCCAAGGGCACCAAGACTGGCTTCATCGGTGGTGGCCGGCCAAACCGGCGAACCAACCATCATAAACTCCGCGCGCCGTTTTGCACGCTTTCTTACGTCGCCGTTAGGAGCCCTATTGCAATTTATGGTTTGAGCAATTCAGCTTTTTTGGCCTCGTATTGATCGGAGGTGATGGCGCCGGCGTCTTTGGCTTTTTGCAGGTCAATCAACTGCTGGCCGAGAGTTGGGACGTTGGTGGTGGAGCCCACCCGGGCTCCCGACAAATTGCACCCGGCGAGGGGTAGCGCACTGAGAACTGCGAGGATGGTCAGGCTAAGGTGTTTTTTCATGGGGATAAACTGTATAAACGGTTTTGGATAATGAATCAGATTTGGCCGGGTTCGTCTCACTGCTTGCCACCCGACATTTGGAGGATGCTGTTTAATTTCTGCTTGGTCATCTGCATCATCGCGGCCTGGTTTTGTTTAAAGGCGTCCAACTGGGCGGGCGTGAGCAAGCCGGCTGCTTTATCCGCAACTTGCGCCTGGTATTGGGTCTGCTCGTCCAGAAACTTGTTCACACTGGCTCCCGTGAGCAGCGCCGGATTGCCAAAGTTGGACTCGTTATTAAAATCCACCGTGAAGGGAAAGTTTTGGCGGGTGCTGCTCATCAGGCTGGTCAGCGCATCGGCAGTGGAGGAATCCAATGGCTCACTGCCCGCGAGCGAAGTTTCCACCATGCCAACCTCCATGCGTTCGGGCTCTTGCTGACTGTAGGCCTGGTAGGCCGCGTAGTCGGCATCATCATTGAGGAATTGGTGCATGTTATTTTCGCTGGCCGCCATGCCTTGCACAAATTGCTGGCCGATCGCGGCGCGTTCGTCCGCGGTCAGGTTCGGGTTGAGGTATTGCATGCCGATGTTCATCTTGGTCATTTGTTTGTCCACCAGCAGCTTTTGCATGTAGTCGCGCTCCTCGGGGGAAAGTTTAAACCGGTCCATCAAATCCTTGTAGGTCATTTGCATCATGGCGGCTTGCTGGGAGCTGATGATGCTCTGCATCGCGGGATTTTTAATCAGCGCGGCCATCTCCTCGGGATTGAGATTCCGTTTGCGCGCGGAGTTGGCGGCATCGGCCGGATTCGCCGCCGTCGCCACCGTTGAGCCGGAGCGCGGCGTGAGGGCACGCAGCATCTTCACTTCCGCGGCGTCGGCTTTAGCGCGTTGCTCGGCCTTGGCCAACTTCGGCTGCAGGTCGTCGTTCTCTTTTTGCAGGGCGCTGACCTGGCCGTTGAGGGTCCAGGCCCAATAGCCGAGCGCAAAGCAGGCCAGGCCGAGCAGGACGAGGAGGATTCGATTGGATTTGGTGGATGTAGTGTTCATGGTGTAGATTTTTGAGGGTTAAAGATCACAAATTTTGCGCAGGGCCTCGACATGTTCCTCGAAACGCCCGCGCCCGCGGGTGGTGGCGCGCACAAAGGTGCGCGGCTTGCGGCTGACAAAAGTTTTTTCGATTTTGACGTAACCGGCTTCCTCGAGCGTCTGCAAATGCGCGCCGAGGTTGCCGTCGGTTAAGGCCAAGGTGTCACCCAGCGTGGAAAAATCCAGTTGGTCGCTGGGCTGCAACGCCATCAGCGCGGCCATGATTTTCAGCCGTGCGGGGGAATGAATAATTTTGTCGAGCTCGGACATGGCCTATTTCCAAAACTTGCGGATGAAGATGCCCGAGAGGATCAGCGTCCCGCCGCCGATTAGGCCCACCCAGAGATAAAACCAGTTGGGCACGAAATAATAACCGAAGAGTATTAGCGCCGTCATCAGCAGTCCCAGACCGACGAAAAAGCGGCTCACCCAGGGGCCAATGATGACGTAGGCGAACATGGGAACAATGGATAAATAGGCGGTGATTTTGCGGTCCACCATGGCGCTGTCCGCCGACGAGAGATTTTGGAGCAAATCCCACGGCTCCAACAGAATCAAAAAAAGCCCGGCATACACAAAAATGCCCAGCCAAAACGCCGCGGCCCGCCAGTTGGGCGCCTGCTTGATCAGCGGGGGTCGGACTTGTTGCAACACCACCTGTCCGGAGAATCCCGCCAGGATAAACACCCACCACAGCCGATTGGGCCCGGAATGAAACTGGGCATAACCGAGCATCACGATCCAGATCAGCCCCCACCAAATCAAGATGGGACCAGCGCAACTGCCGGCAATGTTCCGGCGGGTTTCAGAGCTTATGGCGTCGATCGCGGCCAAGGCGGCGCGGGCTTCGTCCCGGCTGAGTGGGGGGTTGGATTCTTCGTTCATAATTTGCGGTCGCTTACTTTAAAGTTATTTCCAAAATTTGCGGATGAAGATGCCTGACAGCATCAGCGCACCCCCGCCCGTAACGGCTACCCAAAGATAAAAATAATCGGGTATAAAGTAAAAGCCCAGGAGGATAAGCGCCGTCACCAACAGCCCGAGCCAGACAAAGAAGCGGCCGATCCAAAGGCCAAAAAGCACATAGGCCATCATGGGGATGATGGAATAGTAGGCGCAAATTTTATGTCCCATCATCACCGCGTCAGCCGGCGACAGATTTACCAGCAGGTTCCAGGGTTCAACCAAAATCAGCAGAACAACGGCGTAGGCAAAAATGACGAGCCAGAAGGCGCCGATGCGCGCATCCGGCTTCCGCTTGATGGGCGTCGGATAAAATCGCGGCAAACTCCATGAACCAAGAAATCCCGCCACAACAAAGACCCACCAAAGCCGATTCTCTCCGGTGTGAAATTGCGCATAGGAAAGCATGATCATCCAAATAACTCCCCACATAATCAGGCTGGGGCCGGCCATGCTCTGCGCGATGGATTTGCGGATTTCGGAGCGGGTGTCTTCGATTTGAGCCAGGGCGGCGCGCGCCTCGTCCCGGCTGGGCGGAAGGGATGTTTCTTCGTTCATGATGACGTGCTCTTTTATTAAAAAATTTGGCGATTTACGGGAGTTTGGCCAACGGTGGCTAAATGCCGTCAGTCGAAAATCTTGCCCCGGCTGAACTGCCACACTGATATCCCCATCACGAGTACCGTGATGAGGGCAAGGTACCCGAGGGTGGGCATAAGTTCGGAGAGGGAGACGTGGGACCAAAGCACCTGACTGAATCCCTCCATCGACCAGTACACCAGGGTGAGCTTGCTGAATTTCTGGATGATCTCCGGCATAAAGCTTACCGGGAACCAGGCCCCGCCGATCGCCGACATGAGTAGGATCGTGAAGGTCGCGAGCCCGCGAGCCGACTCGGGAGTAGGAGAGATTGCGGCGATCAGCATCCCAAAGGAGGTGCAGGCCGCGGCGGCGAAGACGCACACGAGGACCAGCAGCGGGAGGTGCCCCGCGATGTCTATCCCGAAAAGCACATGGCCGGCGAAAAAGAGGACGAGAAGCTGGATCAGCCCCAGGCAGATCCCATAGAGGAACTTGCTCCACAAGATATCGCTCCGCGTCGCGGGCGCCGAGAGCACCCGCTGGAAGATCCCCTGCTCCTTTTCTCTGAAGAGCGCCGTCGACGATGCCGTGAGGGCAAAAAGCAGGAACTGCATCGCCCATCCGCCGACGAGCAGGGTCGCCTGGGGCGATTTCACGTCCTGGCCAGCCACCTGTACATTCTCGATCCTGACCATGCTGGAGGAGATGTCTCCATTGGCTGGCGCCGTCCCTATGGGCGGCGGTATTGCCCCGTCCATCTGACCGAAGCCCAGTTCACCGTTGTCCATCCTGGCCTTAATCGCGGCCTCGTCGCCGCCGAAGGTCTGCGCGATCGAGGAAGCGATGGAAGAATTAAAGCGCTCGTAGCGCTCGTCGCCGATGTAAGCCCGCGCGCGGGCTTGAAGGGACTGGCCGAGTAGTTGCGGTACATTGGTGAACAGGGTCTTTTGCAGGATGCCGTTTACCATCTGCGCCTCGGTCTCGTTTCTCGGATTGGAGTAAATCTTCAGGTGAAGGCCAAACCCGTCGGTCCTGATGAGGTCCCTCGGAATCACCAGCGCGAACCTGAAATTGTCTGACCGCATAAGGGGCCGCAGGTCGTCCTCGGCCAGCGGTCGCGTGGTCTGGTCGTTGTTCACGTATTTTGTGAGCACCGTAAACGTCTTTTCGGCCTTGAGCGCGTCGACGAGCCTAGCGGTAGCCGGGTTGTTACTCAGGTTGACAACCGCGAGTGGGATTCCAGCTGGGCCCGCGTCCGCGCCATTCACATTGAAGATCCGACCAAAGAGGTAAATCATTGCAAAGGGAATGACGAACGCGAGCACGATGGACGCCCGGTCCTTGGCTAGGAGAGCGAAGTCTTTGCGGAGGAGCACGAGGATGGCGTTCATGTTATTCCCTGAGGGTTCTGCCGGTGAGCTGGAGAAAGAGCGCTTCGAGAGTGGGACGCTGGCTCGTGAAGAGCCGCGCGGAAAGCGAGTGCCCCTCGGTGAGCCGGTAAAAGGAGCTCATCGGGTACCCTGCTTTCGGCCTGAAGCGGTAGATGCCGTCAACCGTGGCGAGATCGCCGTTGGGCGCTAGTTCCCCCGGGAGCGCAGCCGTCTGCGGTGTGGCCGCGAACCGGATCTCCTCCTCGAAGGGAAGCTGGGCCAGGAGAGCATCAATGGTGCCGTCCGCGAGAAGCTTGCCGTGGTCAATGATGCCGATCCTCGAGCAGAGCCGTGTCGCCTCCTCCATGTAGTGGGTTGAGTAGATGACCGTGAGGCCTTCGCGGTTGAGATCTTGTAGAAAGTCAAAAATGGCGTTTCGCGACTGGGGGTCCACGCCGGCCGTCGCTTCGTCGCAGAGGAGGAGCTTGGGCCGGTGCAGGAGGGCGACGGCGAGATTCAATCGCCGCTGCATTCCCCCAGAGAATGTCTTGACCAGGTCGTTCCTCCGATCCGCCAACTGAACCGCATCGAGCGCGTGGTCAACCCGCTCCTTAAGCACGGCCCCGTGAAGTCCGTAGAGCGCGCCGAAAATCCTGAGGTTGCGGTCCGCGCTGAGACCTGAGTACAGGGCAATGTGCTGTGGAACAAAGCCGAGTGCGTTCTTCGCACTCGCGGAGCCCGCAGCGACTCCATCGACCATAAGCGTCCCGCCATCGGGATTCCTGAGTCCGGCGATGAGCGACATGAGGGTCGATTTCCCGGCCCCGTTGGGCCCAAGAAGCCCGAAGAATTCCCCTGGAGCGATGTCGAGGGACACGCCATCGAGGGCCGTAAGCGAGCCGAATCGCTTGACGACGCCTTTGGCCGAGACAAGGGGGGCGGAGCTCATTGCTTTGGATTAAGGACCAAGGATGGGAAATTGCTTTTTCGGAGTTTCCGGCTCACTCCAGCCAACGATGCTCGCGCCTCATCCGGGTTTGGTGGGAGAGTGATTTCTTCGTTCATGATAGAGTACTCTGTAATTCAGAGTTCTCTGTTTGTCAACAGATATTTTGTTTATTTTAAAAACGGCTAATTTCACCTTCCCGGTCTGCATTACTGCTTAGACGCCACGGGACCATCGTATGTGGGTGAGCCCGGCCCAAGGATATCCTGCAACGGCACATTGATGTGCAGTTCCTCGCCATAACGGAAAATGCGGAGATAAACCTTGTCGGAGTCCGGCCACTCGAAGTTGATCAGGCCCAAAAAACTGTGCTTGCGCCAGTTGAGCGCCGAATGGCCATTGAGGTAAGTTAGATAGTCGCCGTCCCGGAGTCCGGCGAGCGCCGCTGGGCTGCCCTGTTCAACCCGGGCAATTAAATATTCCTTCTTGTCATCGGGTGGCGTAAAAACCGCGCCAAGCCGGTTGTGATAAAATGGCGCCGGTGGCACGCCGTTCGGGCGCAAGTAGGCGTAGCCTTGAACAAGGTCAAGCACCACGTCCAACCGCTTGAGGGCCGTCACACCCAGCGTGGCCACATGCCGGGGACCAACCAAATCAAGCGTCGGCGGGTCACATTCCTCCACCGGAACTTGCTCCAAATGGAGAGGCCCCAGGGCAATCGCGCGGGCCCACATTTGCTCGCTGATAACCGTGCCGTCAATCGGGGCGTCGCGCATGTAGTAGATATGCAGGGTTGCGGGGTCGCCGGGATG
>CAZCMU010000026.1:0-20724 GCA_964499725.1 uncultured Opitutales bacterium | reverse complement strand
CCGAGGCCGAGGTCGTTCGTCGCCGCGCCGCCGAGACCGAGGAGGATGGCGCGCGCCCGGCGGTTCGCCGCGAGAGCCAGCAATTCGCCCGTGCCAAAAGTGGTGGCCTGCCACGGGTCGCGTTCGGCGGGTTCGAGCGATTGCAGCCCGCTGGCCTGGGCCAGTTCGAGGATGGCGAGCAGGCCATGGTCGGGCAGGTCAGCCAAGTCGCGGGCGGCTTTGGGGACATGGGCGAGATCCACTTCGCCATAGTGCGCCTCGACGGGTTGGAGGCGCGGGCCGTGGACTTTGTGCTGGTGCAATTTGCCCTGCGCGGCGTGGGTGAGGATTTCGCAAAAGCCCTCGCCACCGTCGGCGAGCGGGGCTTCGTCGGTGTGGGCGTTGGGAAAGGCCCCGCGAATGGCGGCGGCGGCGGCGTGGCAGGCGGCGCCCGCGCTGAGCGCGTGCTTGAATTTGTCGAAGGCGAGGAGGACGCGCACGGGGAGGGGAGAAGGATGGATTCTGATTGCTGAATGCTGAATACGGCAATCTTGTAATAGGGTTGCGAAAGATTAAGTTGCCAGTCGGTGTGCGCGGGTGAAGTGCCCGCAAAAAGAATTCAGGCGTCGCTGCGCGACGCAATTTGCGGGTAATAGCCAACCGTGGACTCAAGTCCACGGCTATTCTCAGAGCCTCGCTACGCGAAGCGGGGGCGTTTCGCAAACACGAGCCCTACAATAACGTCCGGGCGACTTCGACGAGGCGTTCGGTGGTGATGCCGAGTTCCTTCATCACCACATCGCTGGGGGCGGAGAGGCCGAAGCGGTCAATGCCGATGATTTTGCCCTCGGGGCCGACGAATTTATGCCACAGGCCGGGGACGCCCGCCTCGATGGCGACGCGCTTCCGGCACCAACTGGGCAAAATACTTTCACGATATTCCCACGGCATGCGCTCGAAGCGCTCAAAGCACGGCAGGGAGACGACGCGGACGCCGTTGCCGAGCTGGGCGGCGGCGTTCATGGCGTGTTGCAGTTCCGAGCCGCAAGAGATGAGAATGATATTCAGGAAGCCGCCCTTTTCATATTGCGCAACGTAGCCGCCAGAAAGCACGCCGCCGCGACGCCAATGAATGGGGATACCCGGTTGCAGCGGAATGGCCTGGCGGGTGAGGCAAATGGCGGTCGGACCGGCGGTGCGGTCGAGCGCGGCGACAAAGGCGCCGGCGGTTTCCTCCGGGTCACCCGGGCGGATGACGTCGAGGCCCGGGATGCAACGCAGTGAGGAAACCGTTTCCACTGGCTCGTGGGTGGGGCCGTCTTCGCCGACGCCGACGCTGTCGTGGGTGAAAATGTAGAACACCGGAAGTTTCGCGATGGCGGCGAGGCGGATGCTCGGGCGCATATAGTCGGCAAAGGTGAGGAACGTAGCGCCGGAGGCGCGGAAGATGCCGTGGTAGGCAAAGCCGTTCATGATGGCGCCCATGGCATGCTCGCGAATGCCGAAGTGGATGTTGCGACCCGCACGGTTGTCGGTGTCGAAATCGCCGGCGTCCTTGATGTAATTGAGTGTCGAGCCGTGGAGGTCAGCGCTGCCGGAGATGACCAGAGGTTGCTTCTTGGCGAGGGCGTTGAGCATGTCGGCCCCGGCCTTGCGGGTGGCCATCGGGGCGGAATTGTCGGGGTACGCGGGGCAATCGTCGAAGAGATTGGTGGGGACGACGCGGTCGAGGCCGGTGCGCAGGAGAGCAGCTTTGTCGGGATTGGCCTTTTGCCAGGCGTCAAAGGTGGTCTGCCATTTCTGATAGGCGGCCTTGAGGTTTTTCTTGTGCTCGGCAAAGTAGGAGCGCACTTCGGGTGAAACATAAAATTTGTCGGCGGGCAGGCCGAGGGCTTTGCGCGCGGCGTCCACGAACTTGTAACCGCCTTCACCGTGGGCCTTTTGGGTGCCGGCGATTTCCGGAATGCCTTTGCCGATGAGAGTTTTGCAAATGATAAGTTGGGGCGCGCCGGTGGCCTTCAGGGCCTTGTCGTAAGCGGCCATCAACGCGGTCATATCGTTGCCTTCCTTGACGGTCTGCACGGCCCAGCCATAGGCAGTGAAGCGCGCGGCGGTGTCCTCGCACTGGGTTTTGGCGGCCATGGCGTCGAGGGTGACGTCGTTCGAGTCGTAGAAGAGGATGAGGTTGTCGAGTTTCTGGCGGCCGGCAAGGGCGGCGGCTTCGCTGGCAACGCCTTCCTGCATGCAACCGTCGCCGCACAGGGCGACAACATGGTGGTCAAAAATGGTGTGGGCGGCGGTGTTGAAGCGGGCCTCGGCCATCTTGGCCGACATGGCCATGCCGACGGCATTGCCCACGCCCTGGCCGAGCGGACCGGTGGTGGCTTCGACGCCCGGCGTTTCGCCGAATTCGGGATGACCGGGAGTTTTGGAGTGCAGTGCGCGAAAGCGTTTAATCTCTTCAATGGAGAGGTCGAAGCCGGCGAGGTTCAGCCAGGCGTAGAGGAACATGCTGCCGTGGCCGGCGGAGAGGACGAAGCGGTCACGGTTGATCCACTTGGGGTCATCGGGGTTCACGCGCAGGGCGTGGCCATAGAGCACGGCGCCGATTTCCGCGCAGCCGAGCGGCAGGCCGAGGTGGCCGGATTTGCAAACGGCAACGGCGTCCATGGCGAGGCCGCGGGCTTGGGAGCAGGCTTGGGTGAGCAGTTTGGTATTGAGGCTCATGTTGGGAGATAAAAGATTAAAGAGGAATTGGGTGTAGCGACTCATTATTGGTTCAGCTCAGGCGGAAGGTGAAAAGTCGAAAAAGACTAAATTACAGCAAGCCGGGCGCGCATGGCCAACGTAAAATACCGGCCAGTTTGGGTTATAATTGTGACAGGAAAATGTAATTGGCCTTTGGGGCGGGGTGTGGCATCTTGGGAGCATCATGAAAAAGTCAGTTATCGCATTGGGATGTCTGGGGATTCTGGTCCTGGGCGGATTGTTGGCCGCCCTGTCGCTGGCGGGGCTTTATAATGGCCTCGTCGGCCGTTCACAGGCGGTGGACAGCCAGTGGGCGCAGGTGGAGAACGTTTACCAGCGCCGGGCGGATTTGATTCCCAACCTGGTCGCCACGGTGTCCGGCGCGGCGAATTTTGAAAAATCCACGCTGACGGAAGTCACGAATGCGCGGGCTTCGGTTGGGCAAGTCAAAATTGACCCGAGCCAGGCGCCGACGGACCCGGCGCAACTGGCAGCATTCCAGAAGGCGCAGGACGGGCTGTCGTCGGCGTTGTCGCGTTTGCTGGTGGTGTCGGAGAATTACCCCGAACTGAAGGCGACGGCGAATTTCCGGGATTTGCAGGCGCAGTTGGAGGGCACGGAAAACCGCATCACCGTCGAGCGGCAAAAATTCAATGACGTGGTGCAAGGTTACGACACGGCGATTAAGCAATTCCCGGCGGTGCTCATGGCGTCCATGTTTGGTTTCCAAAACAAGCCGTATTTTGAGGCAGCGGCGGGCGCGGAAACCCCGCCCAAGGTGAATTTTGATTTCGGTGCGACGCAACCCGCCAAGCCGTAAATTTATGACACGCCGCCGGCTTTGGGGGTTGGTCATCGCCTTGAGCGTCGTAACGACGGCGCGGTCGGCGGAGACGATGCCGCCCGCGCCGACGGAATACGTCACCGACTACGCGCACGTCATCTCTCCGGCGGTGGTGGCGAATTTAAACCAGCAGCTTGATGCGTTTGAGCGGCAAACGTCCAACCAGGTGGTGGTGGCGGTGTTTCCGAAGATGGAATCGGATTCGTCGCTGGAGGACTACACGCACCGGATGTTGGAAAGCTGGAAGGTCGGCCAAAAAGACAAAAACAACGGCGTCGGGCTGTTTGTGTTCATTGCCGACCACCGGGCGCGGATTGAGGTCAATTATGGCCTGGAAGGCGCGTTACCGGATGCCCTCGCCAAACGCATTTTGGATGACGAGATTACGCCGCATTTCCGCAATAACGATTACGACGGCGGCCTGACGGCGGGGGTGACGGCGATTGAGCAGGCCATTCAAGGAGAATATAAAGGGAACGGTTCAACCGTCGCCAGCAAAGTTGGCTCTGCCGCCGATGCGGCGGTCGGGGTATTGGGGAATATACTGCTGATACTTTTCTTTCTTTTTTTCGCCTATCTCCGCTATCGCTCCTATAGCGGAGCAACGGTTTATGGGAGCAGGGGCCGAAGTTTTGCAACCGGCATGTTGTTGGGCGGCCTGGGTGGTGGCTGGGGTGGTGGAGGTGGAGGCGGCGGCTTTTCAGGCGGCGGCGGCGGCGGCGGTTTTTCCGGTGGCGGCGGCAGTGGCGGCGGGGGAGGCGCCAGCGGCAGTTGGTGACACGCCATGCAGCCCAAACATTTCATTGAAAAACTCGACGACGCTAAAATCGTGGCGGCGATAGCGCGCGCGGAGGCGGCGACTTCGGGTGAAATCCGTGTGGCGGTGTCGCACCGGCACCGGGTGGATGCGCTGGGCGCCGCGCAAAAGCGTTTTTTGAAGCTCGGCATGGATCGCACACCGCAGCGCAACGCGGTGCTGATTTATTTTGCGCCCCGGGCGCACACCTTTGCCATCTGGGGCGATATTGCCGTGCATGAAAAATGCGGCGACGCCTTCTGGCAGGGCATTGCGGCGAAGCTGGCCCCGCAACTCAAAGCCGGGCAGTTCACCGAGGCCATTGAGGAGGCCGTGCGCGAAATAGGTGCGCTGCTTGCGCAGCATTTTCCCCGGCAACCGGGCGGCCAAAACAAGTTGCCGGATGCGATCATTCGCGAGTAAGGATCGCCTTTGGGCTTGCTCCGGCCCGGGCATTAGAGGCATGCTTGCCGATTAATCCTATGTCCATGCACTCCTGGCACGATGTCACCCCGGGCGAGAACCTGCCCCGCGAATTTATGGCAGTAATCGAGATTCCCATGGGCTCGAGCGTGAAGTACGAGTTGGACAAGGAGACCGGGTTGCTGAAACTCGACCGCATTCTGTACTCCGCGGTGTATTATCCGGCGAATTACGGATTCATTCCGCAGACCCTGGCCGAAGACGATGATCCCCTCGACGTGCTCGTGCTATGCCAGGAGGCGGTCGCGCCCCTGACGCTGGTGCATTCACGGGCGATTGGCTTGATGACGATGATTGATAGCGGCAAGCGCGACCATAAAATCCTGGCGGTGGCCATCAACGACCCGGAATACAACGGTGTCAACACCGCCAGCGAATTGCCGGCCCACCGCCTCGCCATGCTGCGGCGCTTTTTCCAGGACTATAAACTGCTGGAAGGCAAAACCGTCGAAGTGGACGAGATGCAGCAGGCCGAGGCGAGCGAAAGCGTCATCAACGATTCGCTGACGCGTTACAGCACGCAACGTCGCAAGGGCTTTGGCGGACGCAAGAAGGGCTAAGTCCGCCGGGCGGGGACTAGGCGTATTTCAGTTCCACCCGCTGGCCGGAGGCCGCGGCCTTATAGATGCCCTCGATAATGACCATGTCGCGCCGGCCGAGTTCACCGGGGACGATGGAGTCTTTCTTATCGAGAATGCTTTGCGCAATGCCGTCCATATGGGCGGATTGCTGGCGCATGGGCGGGAAAGTGACCCGGCCCTTGCTGGTGTTCATTTGCAGGCCGTTGTAGCCGAAGGCGGAGGGAAAATCGATCCAGCCCTTCACACTATCAGCGTGGAAGTGGCCATAATTTTTCACATAACTCGTCTGGCAGACGGCGGAGGCGCCACCGGGGAACTCCATGGTCCAGTCAATGGCCTCTTCGACATCGCGAAAAATATTGGGCCGGGTTTTGGGAATTTCCTTGGCCGTCACGGCAATGGGGTTGGCATTGGCAGCCATGCAAGCCGCGTGGACGACATAAATGCCCATGTCCATCAGCGGGCCGCCGCCGGAGAGCGGGTGGTGGATGCGCCATTGGTCGCCGCTGAGGGTAAAACCGTTTTCGCCGGCCATTTTGGTGAACGGCCCGAAGTTGGGATCGGTGGCGAGGCGCACCATTTCTTGATGGTAGGGGTCGAAGTGGAGGCGGTAGCCGATGGAAAGGGTGCGCTTCGCGGCGCGGCAGGCGGCGAGCATGGCGTCGCAATCAGCCACGCTATTGGCCATGGGTTTTTCACAAATGACGTGCTTGCCGGCTTTGGCGGCTTTGATGACGTGCTCGGCATGCAGACCGTTGGGGGTGACGACATAGACAATGTCAATGTCCGGATTATCCGCGAGCCGGTCCATATTGTCGTAGCTATAGATGTTTTTTGAGGGAAAGTTGAAGCGCTGGGCCCATGCGGCGCCTTTCTGGGGCGAGCCGGTGACCACGCCGACGAGGTGACAGAGTTTGGTTTCGGCCAGGGCCGGCTGGAGCAGGCCGGTGGCATAGCTGCCCAAGCCAAGGAGCGCGACGCCGAGCTTTTTGGCGGGCGGGGCGGCGGGGGCATCCGCACCCCAAGCGTGCGGGCCGAGGGCCAGAGCGCCGGCGGCCAGCGATGAATTGCGAATAAAGCGGCGGCGGGAAATCAGGGGGGTGGCGGGGATATTCATGGCGGCGGTGGTTGGGGATGACGGAGAACGGGGTATGCTGAATTCTGAGTTCCGAATGCTGAATTCTGCAAACCTGAAATGCGGCCTGGGGTATTGAACCTGACCGGTCTGGGAGTGCTCGACATTCAGAAATCAGCGTTCAGAATTCAGCATTTGCTTCATCCTTTCCGCTTCCACTTTCCGCCCGCATCCGTCATTCTTTTCGCTGCTCATTCATTTCCACCTACATGTCGTCCACGGTTGATTACTACGAACTCCTCGAGGTGTCGCGCGATGTCTCGGGCGAGGAATTGAAAAAGTCCTACCGCCGTCTGGCGGTCAAATACCATCCGGACAAAAATCCGGGCGACAAGGCGGCGGAGGAAAAATTCAAGCAAATCGGCCACGCCTACGAGGTGCTGAGCGATGCCGACAAGCGCGCGGCCTATGACCGGTACGGGCATGCGGCCTTTCAGGGCGGGGCGGGGCGGGGCGCGGGCGGAGCCGGGGGCTTTCACGACCCGATGGATGTTTTCCGCGACATGTTCCGGGGCAGCGGGTTCGAGGAATTTTTCGGCGGCGGCGGGCCGCAGCGGGGCAACGACCTGCGCTATGATTTGGAAATCACGCTCGAAGAAGCCGCGGCGGGGGTGGAAAAGGAAATCAAATACCGCCGGGCCGCGAAGTGTGACGCCTGCGAAGGCACGGGGGCCGAACCGGGTTCGAAGCGGCAGACGTGCCCGACGTGCCGGGGCGCGGGCCAGGTGGTGGCCTCGCGCGGGTTTTTCAGCGTGCGCCAGACGTGCCCGCATTGCCACGGGCAGGGGACGCTCATCGAGCGCCCATGTAAAAAATGTCATGGCGCTGGGCGAATCGAGGAAACCACGAAATTAAAAGTGCGCGTGCCGCCCGGGGTGGAAACCGGCCAGAAACTGCGTTCCGGGAATGGGGGCGAGGCGGGCGCGCCGGGCGCCCCGACGGGCGATTTGTATATTTTTATCCATGTGCATGAGCACGACGTGTTTCAGCGCGATGGGGACAACCTGCATTGCACGATTCCCATCAAGTTCACGCTGGCGTCGCTGGGCGGCACGCTGGACGTGCCAACGCTGACCGGGAAGGCGCAGTTGAAGATTCCGCCCGGCACGGCGAGCGGCACGCTGCTGCGTCTGCGCGGGCGCGGCATGCCCTCCCTGCGCGGCGGCGAACCGGGCGACCAGTACGTGCATGTGGAAATCGAGGTACCCAAAAAACTTACCGCCGAGCAACGGCACAAGCTGGAAGAATTCGGCAAGGCGTGCGGCGATGCGGACAAGCCCGTGAGCGAGGGATTCTTTGAAAAGGCGAAACGGTTTTTTGAGATGTGATTTTCACCGCGAAGGCGCAAAGGACGCAGAAAATATTCTTTGCGCTCCGGGCGTCTTTACGGTGAACTATCCCCATGCTCGTCAACCCCAAATTGCGCTCCCTGGCCGAAGCGGTTGTCCGGCGGGAAAAACTGCGCGCGGCGGGAACGGCGGTGGTGCTGACCAACGGGGTCTTTGATTTATTGCACGCGGGGCACCTGCATTACCTGCGGGCGGCGGCGGAAAAAGGCGGGGCGTTGTTTATTGCCCTCAATGGCGACGCCAGTGTGCGGGCGCTCAAAGGGCCGACGCGCCCGGTGCAGACTTCCGCCGAGCGGGCCTACGCCCTCGGGGCGCTGGAGTTTGTGGACACGGTTTTTGTCTTCGACACGCCGCGGCTCGATAAAGAGATTCGCGCATTAAAGCCCGATGTCTATGTGAAGGCCGGCGACTACACGCTGGATAAGCTCGACCCCGGCGAGCGCGCCGCGTTGCAGGAAACGGGCGCCAAAATAGAATTCATGCCCTTTCTCAAAGGCTACAGCACGACCGAACTCATCAAGAAAATCGCCGCCGCGGCCCAAGCCGGGGCGATGTGATTTCGCTTACCCCCCGTGGTGCGGGAACCACTGGAAGAGCATGAAGTACACGAGCACGCCGGTGACGGAGACGTAATACCAGAGCGGAAAAGTCCATTTGGCCCAGGCGCGGTGGCGGTCGTAGTTGCCGCGGAGCGCGAGGGACAGGGTCGTGAGGATGAGCGGCACGATGACAATGGCGAGAATGGTGTGGGTCGTCAAAAGCGTGAAGTAGAACCAGCGCCAGAAACCCTGGCCGTCAAAATAAGTCAGGCCGCGCGCGAATTTGCCGGTGACATAACTGATTAAAAAAACCACCGACACGAAAAAGGTCGCAAGCATGACGGCCCGGTGCGCGGCGATGCGTTTTTGCTTGATCAAAATAAAACCCGTCGTGAGGCCCACGGTGGCCGTGCCGTTGAGGCAGGCGTTGATTTCCGGAAAGGGCAGCGCGGACAGAGACATAGAAGAAATTCTGAGTTCTGAATGCTGAATTTAATAAATCCACAATGATTGCCGGCAATTCCGAGTGCGGCAGTATTCAGCACTCAGAGTTCAGCAATCAGAATTATCCCAAAAGCCGGTCAACGACCAAGGCAGCGAGAGTCAAAGGCAAATACGCGAGACTGGCCAGGAAGAGACGCCGGGCGGGCAGGTCGCGCGTGGTGGCATCCGCGCGGGCAAATTGCCAGGCGCGGTGCAGGAACCAGCCGCCGCTGCCCAAAGCGATGAGGCCGTAAACAATCCCGGACAAGCCGAGCGCCACGGGCAGCAGACTGCACACCACCAGCGCAACGGTGAAGATGAGGCACACCCGCGCGGCGCGGCGGCCGGTGGGGTCCACCACGGTGCTCATGGGCAGGCGGGCCTGGGCATAGTCGCGGCGGTAAGTCCACGCGAGGGCGAGGAAGTGCGGAATTTGCCAGGCAAAGAGCACGCCAAACAAAATCCAGCCGAGGGGCTTGATGCCGTCGTTGGCCGCAGCGGAGCCAATAAGCGGAGGCAGCGCACCGGGAATGGAGCCGACAATCGTGCACCACGGCGTGTGACGTTTGAGCGGGGTGTAAACCAACAAGTAACTGAAGAGAGTTGCGAGCGCGAGGCCAGCGGCAAGGGCATTCACCCCCTGCCACAAGAGCAACGGGCCGAGGGAGGCGAGCACGAGGCCAAAAACGAGCGCCGCAGCGGGCGATACCGCGCCAGAAGGCAGCGGACGGCCACGGGTGCGGGCCATGCGCGTGTCAATTTCGCGCTCAATCCACTGATTCAAAACGCCCGCGCCAAAAGCCGCGCTGGTCGTGCCGGCCAGCAGGCAGACGAGGACGCCGAAATGGTGTTCCGGCCGCGCGGCGAGGTAGCCGACCAGGGCCGTGATGACCGACAAAAAGCTCAGGCGCGGCTTGGTCAGTTCCCAATACTCGCCCAGCAACGCCCAGGGCCGCGCAGCGGGTGCGGCAGCGGTAAGGGTGGCGGCAGTGACCTTGGAACTCATGAAAAAATGCGAAAAAGAAGATGCGGAGGCTTAGTCGGCGAGCGACGGCGGCCACCATTTCGACCGGTAAGATAGGAAAGTCACCAACCACGTCGAGGCAAGCAAAAAGGCCCCCGTGAGCAGGTGGAAGGTGGCAACATTAGCGTTCTTATTGGTCCATATAATTTCCGCCCCGAGGCAGATTTGTAGGACCAAAGCGCCCAAAATGAGCGCCATCCACGAGCCGAGCTGGCGGCGCGCACCTTCATGCATAAACACGCTGGCGGCCAGGCCGGCGATGGCCAAGGTGACGAGCACGGCTCCGGTGCGGTGGGCAAAATTGACCAGGACGGGCCAGCTCCACGCCGGCGGCAGGAGGTCAAAATTGGTGGTCGAGAACGGGAAGGTGGGAATCGCAAACGAGTAGCCAAATTGCCGCATGATGGCGCCAACGAAGATTTGCAGGAAAATCAACGCGCAGGCGATATGGCCCCACTTACGGACGGAGGGTGCGATGAGCCGTGCTCCGGTTTCGCGCACCATCCACCCGCGCGAGACGGCGACCGTCAGCGTCACCCACAGGCACACGGTGACTTGCGCGACGACCGCGTGGCAGACGGCAAAGCCATGCGCCACGTCGTCGTTGGTGGCGTGGGTGTTGGTATTGTCAAACAGCACCCGCGCCCCGCCGAGGAGGGCTTGCGCGAAAATCGTGCCGACCAAGATCCACGCAATGCGCCGCACCCAGCGCCGGCTTTCCGTCCGCTGCACCCAGACGGCCGCGATGACGGTCAGGATGGTCGTGGACCCCGCGAGCAGGCGGTGGCTGTGCTCGAGGAACATATTGAGGTGGGAGAGCCAGCCGTCGGGGTTGAGCGAACCGTTGGACAGCGGCCAGGTCTGGAACGCCATGCCGGCCTGGTTGCTCGTTGTCTCGCCCCCGGCGAGGAGAACAAAGCCCGCAAACACCAGCGCCAGGTAGCAAAAACGCTCCAGCAAGGGCTGGTAGGCGGAGGCACGCTGATCGGGGGAGGTCATGGGCGAGGGATAAGTATGAAGGATGAGGGATGAGGGCGAAAGCCGAAAAGGATGATGGATGAGGGATGAAGGCTGAATACAGAGTTCTTCATACCCGAAATAAGGCTACAAAAAAGTCCATCCCGCCAGAGACCATTGGATGCAAAACAGGGAATTTTCATCTTTCATCCGTCATCCCTCATCCGTCATCCTTTCACTCATGTCTTACCGCGGTCGCCTCGCCCCCACGCCCACCGGGCGACTGCACCTCGGCCATGCCCGGACGTTCTGGCTGGCCCAGGCGCGGGCCCGGGGCGCCGGGGCGGATTCGAGGTTGATCATGCGCATGGAGGACCTTGACGCCGCGCGCTGCAAACCGGAGTTTGCGGCGGCGGCGTTGGAGGATTTGCGCTGGCTGGGTTTGCGATGGGACGAGGGCCCGGATGTGGGCGGCCCGCACGCGCCGTATGAACAAAGCAAAAGGCGGGAGGTTTATCTTGATGCTTGGCGGCGGTTGCGCGACGGCGGGTTTATCTACCCCTGTGCGCGGACGCGGGCGGATGTCGCGCGCGCCGGGCAGGCCCCGCACGCGGAGGAGGAAGACGCCGAGCCGATTTATCCGGCGGAATGGCGGCCAACTTTGGGCATCGGCAAAGACGCCGCCAGCCCCGGCGCGGTCGCGGCCAACTGGCGCTTTCGCGTGCCCGATGGCGATGCGGTTAAGTTTACCGATGCCTTGCGCGGCTCGCAGGCGTTTGTCGCGGGGAAAGATTTTGGCGATTTTCTCGTCTGGCGGCGGGACGACGTGCCCGCCTACGAACTGGCGGTGGTGGCCGACGACCATGCGATGAAGATTACCGAAGTCGTGCGCGGCGCGGATTTGCTAAAAAGCACCGCGCGGCAAATTTTAATCTATCATGCGCTCGATTGGACACCTCCGGCCTGGTGCCATGCGCCACTGTTGCTGGATGAAAATGGAAAGCGATTGGCGAAAAGAAATGATGCACTGAGTTTGGCGGCGTTGCGCGAACAAGGAGCGGAGCCGGAGAGGATTGTGGAGGGCTTTGCGAAAGAACTGAAGCGCTAACAATGTTCAACGACCGTACACGTTTTCGTTGATCCAATGGAAGCCGCGATGGGTAAGTTCGAATTTAGGAGGAAACCTTAAGCGGAGCTTCTTTACTTTTTTGTCTAAGAAGTGTCCGTTTATGAATAGTCATTCCAAATGCGATAATAAAGAGAATGAGAAAAACCAAGGTGTTTTGGGCACCGAACTAGAGCAAATGGTCGAGGTAGTATTGCAAAATGATCGGCTTGAATGGAGTGACGCCAGCGCGGTTTCCCCTCGCTTTTGGGGTGGATTGCATTAATTTGCAAATGCAATGCGTGCTGTGCTTGTCACGTCCGACAAAAATCCTCCGGCTTTGCGCCAGTTGCAGGCCCTGGGCCTGGGCGTGCAGTTGCTGGCGCCGGAGCGGATTGAATCGTTGGAACGCGACAGCACCGATTTGGTTTACCTCGTGCCGGTGGCGTTGATGGCGTCGGAGGGGTGGAATGAATACCGCGTGCGGCTGGCGCGGGCGAGCCGGTGTTTTATTGTTTTTGGCGAAGCGATGCGCACGAGCGGGGTCATGGCCGCGGCGCGGGACGGCGCCCATGATGTGCTCGATTTAAAGGCCGACAACGCCCAGCGCTGGATGGTCGCGCTTGAGCACGCGGCGAATGCGCAGGGGTTGTGGTGGCAGCTTTATGGCGGCCAGGGCGAAGTGGACGGCGAAAACCTGGTGGGCCGTTCGTCGGCGATGAAGACTTTGCGCGAGTCCATTCAGCGCCTCGGCCCCACGGACGCGACGATTCTCATCCTCGGCGAATCGGGCACGGGCAAGGAGCGCGTCGCGGAAGCGATTCACACCGCGAGTTCGAAGGAGCCGTTTGTGCCCATCAACTGCGCGGCGCTGCCGGCGGATTTGCTGGAGAGCGAATTGTTTGGCGCGGAAAAGGGCGCGTTCACCGGCGCGAACCAGACGAAGCGCGGCCTGGTCGAGGAAGCGTCCGGCGGCACGTTGTTTCTTGACGAAATCGGCGAACTGCCACTCGCGCTGCAGCCGAAAATCCTGCGCTTTTTGGAAACGCACATGGCCCGGCGCGTGGGCAGCACGAAAGAATATCGCGCCAATGTGCGGGTTGTCTCCGCGACCAATCGCAACCTGCAAACGGAAGTGGAAGCCGACCGCTTCCGCCCGGATTTATTTTACCGGCTCTCGGAAGTCATCCTCAACACGCCGCCGTTGCGCCACCGGACGGAGGACATTCCCGACCTGGCGCGGGTGTTTTTGCAACAGGCGGCGGTGCGCGTGGGGAAAAATTTTGAAAGTCTCGAACCGGAACTGATTCAAAAATTCCAAAAACACGACTGGCCCGGCAACGTGCGCGAACTGAAGCAAGCCATCGAGCGCGTGGCCTTCCACTACGACGGGCCGATTATGCGCGCCGGGTGGTGGGAGTTACCGCAGCCGCGCAGCGCGCGAACGCCGATGGCCGTGGTGGAGACGAGTAGTGCTCTACCGACTGCCAATGCCAATGCATCCGCATTGCCAGCCAGTGGGCTGCCGCCGAGCCGCCGTGGACGGGTGGCCCTGGCGCGCCGCTTTTTGCAGGAAAGCAATGAAGACCTGGCGTGGGTGGCGGCGCAGGTCGGCGTGCATCCGACGACGCTTTACCGCTGGCGCAAAAGCGGGAAGGTTTAGGTTAAATCATTTTTTTGGAGTTGGCCACGGTTACATTTTGTACGGAGTGAATCCAGGTTTTGGGAATCGCCGATGGCGCGAGTTTGCCGGCGAGCGAGGCGCGCAAGATTTTAGCTGAACGAACTTTGCCCGAGTAAATGGCGGTGACGCGTTCGCCCCATTCGGCATCCGGCAGGCCGATGACGCGCACATCTTTAACCAAATTGGTGGCGCGGATTTGTTTTTCCACTTCCGCTGGATGCACTTTTTCGCCGCCGGAAATGATGACGCGATCCAGCCGGCCGCGAATGGCTAAACGTCCGCGGGCATCAAGCGTTCCACAATCTTCCGTGGCAAATGGGCCGCGTGGACGTGGTGAAGGGTAATAGCCTAAAAACAGAGATGGGGCTTGAATAAGAATCCGGCCATTACGGCCAATTTTTATTTTCGCATGCGGCAAAGGCGTGACCCGGGGTGCGCTTCCCGCGAGAAAATCTTGGGGCGATTGCATTGCGACGGCGGCGGCCGTCTCCGTCATCCCGTAAGCCAGGGCAATCGGCAGCCGCATTTGTCGCGCATGAAGCAACAAAGCCGGAGGCGCCGACGCGCCGCCGAGCAAAATCGCGTGAGTGTGCCGCAGCCAGCTCATCACCGCCCGGTGTTTTAACAGCCGCTGCAATTGGGTAGGCACGAGGGAAATGATGGAGCGCTCCGGCGCAAGCAGAGGAGGCGTGCCGTCTTCCAGCGTTTTCCAATTTTCGAGCCACAGCCGGCCGCCGGTTTCAATCGCGCGCACGGCGGGCATCAGCCCGCTGACGTGCCAGGGCGGCAAGGTGCTGACATGGGTACAGCCCTCAGCGCCCAAAAATTTTGCGAGAGCATGCGCGGCACTGGAGAGCGTGGCCCAACGATGCACCGCCCAGTGCACCCGCCCGCCGGTGCCGCCAGTCGGGATGAGGATTGCTCCCGGCCACGCCGCAGAATCAAAATCGAAGTCAGGCTTCCGACTCGGCCAGCGATTTACTTTTTTGCCCAGCCATAAACCAGGTTTGATTTGGAGGGCCGCCTGTGCGCGCTCGACTTGGCCCCAACGCGAATTGGCCAGCACCACCGGCAGATGCAGTTCGATTGCGCAGAGCACGCCGGCCAGATAGATCGTCGGCTCCATCTGCGCCACGACCACCGGTACGTGGCTGGGACGCACGCCAAATTTTTGCAATTGTCTGGACGCGGTCTTCACCTCCGTGGCAAAGCCGTCTGCAGCCGGTCCCGCGAGCCAGGACGCCGGGTTCGCCAGAGCGTGACGCAACCGCGCTAGATCGCTTTTTCGAGCCGGTTCCATAGTTGCAAAAAATCCTTGGAGGAAAGTTTCGCCGGCGCAAGCGTGGGGCCGGGTGAATGCACGGGCAATTGCAGGCCATCGTCGGCGAAAGCGTTGAGCGTGCCAAGGCCGAGCGCACGTTGGCTGGCATGAGCATCCGTCGCGGCCAAATTCAATAGCACTTCAAGCCCAATGCTGGTTTCGAAAACAGATGAATAAACCAAGTCCAACTTTGGGCGCCAGCGGAGGAATTCATCCACGTCTCCCCAGAGCGAGGGCTTTGCCACCAAAGGCCCCGGCCATTTTTGCAGATGATGATTCCGCCGCGCGGTCGAACCCGTGACGCTCTCATCCAGGGCCACCGGAATCGGCGCGGCCTTCGCCCAGTTTGGGTCGTTGGTGGGAAACATCCCCGGTTGTTCAAAAAATTCGATGGCGCGAGTTGCCAGGCCGAAGGCATGCAGTCCCTTGCACCAAAATTTCCATTCACGCATTTTCAGCGCGCCGTTGGCATCGAGCCGCAAGCGCCCGCCAGCGGGCAGACGCGCAAACAATTGCTCCAGCAGCGCGAGTTCAACCCTGAGTGATTTTACGCCCACCTTCCACTTAAACACGCGGTAGCCCTCGGCGGTGCGCCGCGAAAGCACTTCCAACGCAGCGCGGCCCGCGGGCAGCAAGGCGGCCACTGGCAGCGGCTTGCTGTTTTTGGGCGCAGGCAGGCGATGTTCCAGCATCGTCCGGGCACAACTCAAGGCCCAGCGCAGACAACGCAATTTCACCGGGATTTGCTCGATGGCTTGATTGGTCAGTTGGCCATCGGTCTTGCGCAACCAGGTTAAATCCTCGGCCGCCGTTTCAAGGGTGAATCCCGGGGTCGGCGCGGATTCGCCATAGCCAACGCGGCCAGCTCCATCGGTCAGCCGGACGATGACGCCTTCGCGCCACTGCCACCGGCCATGTGCGGTCACCAACGGGTGCAAAAACTTTCGCCGGTAGGCGCGAAACTCGAGGCGATAATTTTCAACAGGCAACTTGAGCACGGCAATAAACGGAGGGAAGCCCCAGCATCGCTTACCAGCCCCAACTTGCAACCCGCAACTTGCAACGCCGACCTTCCTCACGCCTGTGCGGCCAGTTCGTCCTCCGTCAACCAGGTGACCGGCTCGGGCACCGTCTTCAACTCGCTGGCTGGTCGGGGACCGGATTCCCCTTCGGCGACTGCCGCCAGCCGCGCGCAAAATTCCTGATAGGTCAAGATTTCAAACCGGCCATCTTCGTGCTCAACCAGGGCGGTCATGGACTCCACCCAGTCGCCGGAGTTCAAATAATGCACATCGTCGAGCATCTTGTCCTCGGGCGTGTGGATATGGCCGCAGATGACGCCCTGGCAACCGCGTTTATGCGCCAGGTTGCGGAGATGATCCTCAAACCGGCCCACGTGGCTGACCGCCTGCTTGACGCGCGCCTTGATGGCCTTGGAAATGGAATAATATTCCTGCCCGCGCCAGACGCGCCATTTATTGTAGAGGCGGTTCAGGCGCAGGAGGGTCTGGTAGCCGATGTCGCCCAGCACGGCGAGGAAACGCGTGTGCGTGGTGACGGCGTCGAAGGCGTCGCCATGCATGACCAGGTATTTGCCGCGCGGCGTTTCGAGTTCGTAGTCCTCGACAAATTGCAGGGAGTCGAGCTGGAGGGGGAGATAGTGGCGCAGAAAATCGTCGTGATTGCCGCGCAGGTAAATAATTTCGGCGTCGTGGCGCTGCGCGATTTTGAGGAGGCGGCGGATGCACTTGGTGTGTTCGCGGGTCCAGCGGTGGCCGCGGCCGATGGCCCAGGCGTCAATTATATCACCATTAAGAATAAGCTTGGAGCAGCGGGTATGTTTGAGGAAGTGAGTGACTTCCTCGACCTTGCAGTCGGCGGTGCCGAGGTGGATATCGGACAGGATGATGGTGCGGTAGCTCAGAACCGGTTTTTTCATGTATTCGATGAGTGGGGAGTAACCGCCCCTTGGCGTGGCAAGATTAGATTTTTCACCACGAATATCAAAAGCAATCCGCGCATCGTCGCAGAATTCACGCGTTCGTAACGCAAACGCCGCCCAGTGGTTGCTTAAGGAGACCGAGCGCGACTTTTTCGAAGCCATCCACCACGTTGTCCCACGAAAGGCCGAGGGCGGTGCGCCGGCCGGCGGCGCGCAATTCCGGCCACGCCGCATGATTATCCAAGGCGCGTTGGGCGGCGGCATGAAAATAACCCGCGTCGTCGAAGGCCGCGAGGAATCCATTTTCCCCGTCGCGCACATGAGCCCGGCCCGCGGCGTAATCATACGCCACGGTCACGAGTCCGCTCGCCAGCGCTTCGGTGACGACGTTGCCAAAAGTTTCGGTGACGCTGGCGAACAAAAACAAATCGCCCGAAGCGTAATGCCGCGCGAGCGCCTCGCCGCGGTGCGCGCCGGCGAAATGCACGTCGGGAAATTGCCGTTCGAGCGACGAACGCAGCGGCCCGTCGCCGACGAGGACGAGGCGCAAATCCGGGCGCGTCGCACGCAGCCGCGCCCAGGCCTTGACCACCAGAGGCAGATTTTTTTCCGCGGCGAGGCGCCCGACGCACATGGCAATCGGCGTGTTTGGGCCCGCGCCCCAGGACGCGCGCAAAGCCTCGTCGCGCCGCGCCGGGTTGAACAACTGCGTGTCCACGCCGCGCCCCATCAGGTGCAGATTCTGAAAACCGGCCAGGCCCAGCGCGGCCACGACATCGGTCGAAGGCGCAAACGTGCAGGCGGCGCGATTATGAAACCAGCGAAAATACGCCAGCCCGGCATTGTGCAAGAAACCGACGTGGTAGTGTTTGCTGTAGGCGTGAAAGTTAGTGTGAAAACTGGAACTGACGGGAATATCCAATGACCGGGCGGCCAGCAATGCCGCGACGCCGAGCGGCCCCTCGGTCGCCACATGCACCAGATCGGGCGGCGATTCGCTCCAGCGTTTTTTTAAACGGAGATTGACCGGCAGGCCGATTTTTAAATCCGCATAACCAGGGCAGGGCAGGCCGGGCACGAGCAATTCGGCATAAGGGTGCTTCGCCGGAGCATCGGTTTTGGACTGGCGCGGCCGCACAACTTCGACGGCATGGCCGCGCGATGCGAGTGCTCCGACGAGGCGATGGAGGGTCATCGCCACGCCGTTGATCTCCGGCGGAAAAGTCTCGGTAACGAGGGTGAATTTCAAACAGGCGCGCGCCTGCGCGACGAATGATTATAAACAGATGAACCGCCCGGCTGACAATCCCGGCAAAGTTACATTTGGGTGGCGGAAAAACGGGATTGTCTATTACATCAATCACTCGTGTCTCCTTATTATTATTAAGAATGCCTGCAACTCTTTATCTCCTGACCGGCCCGACCGCCGTGGGCAAATCCGCGCTCGCATTGTCTTGGGCGCAAAAGCACAGGGCGGAGATTCTTTCCTGCGATGCGCTCCAAGTATATCGCGGGTTGGACATCGGCACGGCCAAACCGAGCGCGGCGGACCGGGCGCGGGTGCCGCAGCACGGGCTGGATTTGTGCGAACCGGCCCAACCCTATTCCGTGGCTGCTTATTGCGATTACGCCGCCCGTATGGTCGCGGAAATTCGGGTGCGGGGTAAAAATGTGTTAATTGTCGGCGGCAGCGGATTTTACCTCAAAAGCTTTTTTGTGCCCGTGACGGACGACGTGGATATTACCCCGGAGATTGAGGCCGAAGTGCGGGCGCTGGAAAAATCGGGCCCGCCGGTTCTCCTTGCACGGTTGCACGCCGCCAGCCCGGCAGGGACGGGCGCGGTGGATTTGCGCAATCCGCGCCGGGTGGCCCGGGCGCTGGCGCGCTGCCTGGCCAGCGGCAAGAGCGTGGCGCAGCTCGCCGCTGAGTTTGCCGAGAAAAAAACGCCATTTGAGGCTTTTGAAAAAAAACTGGTGCGACTGGAGCGTTCATCGGAAGAACTGGATGCCCGCATTCGCGTCCGAACAAAGAAAATGCTGGATGACGGACTGATTGACGAAGTGCGGAAGAATGTTGATGCCCTGCGCGCCAACCCCGCGGCGGCCGCCGCCATCGGTTACCGCGAAACGCTCGCGTGGATTGGCGGAGGCGAGAAAACGTCGCTCGCCGATTTGGCCGCTGAAATCGTCCTGCACACCCGGCAACTCGTCCGCAAGCAACACACCTGGTTTCGCACGCAGTTGCCGGAACATCGCGTGATTGAACTTACGGAGCAATCGGCGTTTAATGAGGCAGATTTGTTTCTATAAATTTCATGCCTGACCATTTTGAAGTTCTCGCCACCGAGTCTGCCGCCCGGCGCGCGAGCCTGCGCACCGCGCATGGCGTGGTCCAGACGCCGATGTTCATGCCCGTGGGTACGCAGGGCACGGTCAAGGCCGTCACTCCCGCACAACTCAAGGAGGTCGGCGCGCAAATCATCCTCAGTAACACCTACCATTTGAACCTGCGGCCCGGGCCGGAACTCATCCGCGAGCTTGGCGGGCTGCATAAATTCATGGCCTGGGACGGCCCCATCCTGACCGATAGCGGCGGATTCCAGGTGTTCAGCCTCGCCAAGCTGCGCAAAGTGAATGACGACGGCGTGTCGTTTCGCTCGCATTTGGACGGCGCGGAAGTTTTCCTCGGCCCGCGCGAGTGCATGGACATCCAGGCCGCGCTGGGTTCTGATATCGCGATGGTGCTCGACGAATGCCCGCCGTGGCCCGCGGAAGCCGCGGATGTCCGCGCGGCAGTGGCGCGCACGATTCGCTGGGCCAAGGTTTGCCGCAAGCATTGGCACGAACTCGGCCAGCCGGAAAAGGGCCGCCACCTGTTTGCGATTGTGCAAGGCTCCAACATTGCCGAATTACGCCGCGAATGTGCGGAGGCGCTGGTTGCGCTGGATTTTCCCGGCTACGCCATTGGCGGCGTGAGTGTCGGCGAGCCGGAGCCGGAGATGCTCGCGGCGGTTGCGGCCAGCGTGCCGCATTTGCCAAAAAACTGTCCGCGCTATGTGATGGGCGTCGGCACGCCGCCGCAGCTTTTGAAGATGATTGCCCTCGGCGCGGATATGTTCGACTGCGTGCTGCCCACGCGCCTGGCGCGCCACGGTTGCGCGATGACGCCCGACGGGCCGATTAATTTAAAGAACGCGAAATTCGCGCGCGACGCCCGGCCGCTCGTCGAAGGCCACGACAATTACACCTGCCGCAATTTCTCGCGCGCCTACCTGCGCCACCTCGCCATGTGCAATGAAATGCTCGGCGGCACGCTGCTCACGCTGCACAATCTGCAATTCTACCTTGATCTGATGACCCAGGCCCGCGCCCACATTGAAAAAGGTACTTTCCTCAATTGGTCGCAGGCTTGGTGTGCGCGGTATGAGGCAGGGGCGAAGGATGGCAGCCCGCTGCCAGATGAGCAATGATAGCCATAAATGGAAAATGTCGGTGAGGGCCTTGACAAAATAAAAAAATAGAGTATTGTCCCCACTAATCCACAACTCTTGTGGGTTGCCTCTCTCAAGTAGGATACCTTCGCGCAAGCTCTTTGAGCTTCGCACCGACTCCGTCGGATGGTCTTGAAAGCAGGTTACATCGCCCATCCTAGCGCAAAATAAAACCATACTACCATGGACAAAGTAAATACTTCGGTCAATACGACCGACGATAGCTCGGCAGATCAACTGCCTCCCGTTAAAGAAGTTACGTT
>CAZCMU010000025.1:0-21018 GCA_964499725.1 uncultured Opitutales bacterium | reverse complement strand
CCTCGCCCACGCCACCGGCAACATGCCCATCGCGGCGGCGAATGCGGCGAAGTGAAAAGCCACCCGCCAAAATTAGGCGGCAGTTAAAACCTGAGGCAAACTCGCGCCAAGCCGCGAAACCGCAAAAGAGACGGGAAAAGTTATTTCATCATTCTGGGCAATTCCTCTTTGCTCCTTCGGGTCTTGGCGCGAGAAATTTCTTGTCGAAGGTGGGCCACACCCATATTTTGTTGCCCAAGTTGTAGTCACTCGGCCCAAGATTTGGTTGTTCGTTCGAAAATCATAATTCAGCCTTCAGAATTTTCCGCGTGTATGATCACCAGCATCCACACGCTGATCTATTCCGACGACGCCCCCGCCACCCGCGCCTTCCTTCGCGACGTCCTCGGCTGGCCCTGCGTCGAGGATGTGCAGGGTGGAGGCGAGGGCTGGCTGATTTTCAAAAGCGGGCTGTGTGAGATGGGCGTCCACCCCACCCGCAGCGTCCACGGGGGCAAAACTTACGAATCGCCCCGGCATCATCTCATTTCTCTGATGTGCGACGACATCTCCTCCACGGTCGCGGAACTCAAAGGTAAGGGCGCGGAGTTCCGCGGCGAAGTCCAGGATCACGGCTACGGACTCGTGATCATGCTGGCGGTGCCCGGCGCGGACGACATCATGCTCTACCAGCCCAAGCATCCTCTGGCGTATAACCTGTAACCAAAATGAAAGGGCTGAAACCAAAGGGTAATGGTCAAAAACTTATGGCGCACTTCCCATCCCTAAACCTCTGCTGCCCCCAATGACAATCCCCCGTCCTTTTAATCCTAGTTCTTGTCACCGTTGCTCTTGCTAAACGCAGCCGCCACGGCTTGTTTTTGCTCATCAGTCAGAGCCGTGGTGGTCGTCATAAATTGATTAAACGCCGCTGGGTCCTGCTTGTTCCATTGTCTGGCCGTTTGCATGAAGGCACTGGCCTGCATGCTTTTATCCGAGACGGTGGCGACCCACTTCATCGTGTCCGCCGGGTTGTCCTGCGCGGCACGCGACACAAAGCTGACGATCGCGGCGTCCTTCGTTGGTGAGGATGGCATTTGGTTCAGGAATTGCCCGGCCGCAGTCAGGTCGTATTTGGCCCATTCACCTACCACATTGGAAAGCAATGTGTCATCATTTTTACTGTTGTTGCCTGATGCGGCAATTTGGAGATCCATGCCTACAGCCCACTTCGCCGCCGCTGCCGGGTCCGAATCGGCCCAGTCGTCCGTTAGGTTTTGTCCGGCATCGTTGATCAGGGTGGGATCCTGTAGCGTAGCTATCCAGTTGGCCGCATCCTGCGGGGCGACCTGCCCCCAGTTGTCCGCCAGCTCAGCCAGGGCCGCGCTTTGCAGCTTGCCGGCGGGCATCTGGTTGAACAGCGCAATCGCATCGCTAAAATGTCCTTGGTTGGCCATGGCATCCGCCAGGCTGTCCATGGCCTTGGTTTTAACCTGGGTGCCGTTGGGCGTGTTGTCGTCGAGCGCGAGCACCATGTTTAAAGCGCCTTTTGGGTCGGTATTGGCGTAGCTGCCAATGACGGCCGCCATTCGTTTGCCCATGTCAGCGTAGGAAGCGGTATCGGCATTCTGCTTGATCCAGTCCAGCGCCTCGACGGGGCTGACCTCGGCGAGGTGCGCCAGGGCCTTCTCCATGCCGTTTTCGCGCATTCTCGGCGCGGCGATGCCGTCCGCACTGGCGAGCAAGCCCTTCGGATCCTTGCGCGACCAGGCATTGACCAGCGCTTTTAACATGTCATCCCGCGGCTGGCCCACCGGCATACCCTGCAACTGCTTCATACTATCCAGGCATTCCTGCAGGCTCAGGTTCTTCGCCCAGCGATCGACCTCATCCTCATCCGGATGCGCGGATCCGGCCAGCAGGCTGGCCAGGGTCACCGAGGGATCGGACTGTTTGCCGGTCGCAATCGTGATTCCCTTGGCGGAATTTGCCTTCTTTTTGTTCGCCGCCGCCGCCGCCGTAGTGGCCACATTGCCGCCGTGAATATAACCGACCCAGTATGCGCCGAGAGTCAGCGCGAGGCCAAACCCCGCCGCGAGCACGCGTTTTATTTTCGATGGTTTCGTGGTGGAAGCTTTGTGCATGGTCATCCGCTTGGTTAAGCGGACAGACGATACGCTTCCTTTGATGACGCGTCCATTATAATTCCGCCATAATTTTCTAATCATTTTACATGGCAAAAAAATATCTCCATCCCCCACACAACCCTAAAAAAGCAATTTCCCATCAGTTTAGTCTTCCCCCGCCGGTCGCACCGTAACACCCAGGAACAACGCCTGCGGGCCGCCACCCACCACCGTCCCTCGCACCGGGCTGACATCGCCGAATTCGCGCCCGTACGCCGTGGTGATGTGCTCGTCCCGGCATAAACTGTCATTCGTCGGGTCAAAGTCCACCCAGCCGTGCCCCGGCAAAAAGGTGGACGCCCACGCATGGGAGGCATCCGCGCCAATGCGCCGCGGCTGGCCCGGCGGCGGATTCGTCAGCAGATAGCCGCTCACATAACGGCCGGGCAAGCCCGCGGCCCGCAGCACCGCCACCGCCAGATGCGCAAAATCCTGGCACACCCCGCGCCGCAACTGCATAAACTCGTCCAGCGGCGTCCTGGCATGGGTGGCATTGGGATCAAACACAAACGAGCGGTTTATCTCCGCCGACAATTCCTCCACCCCTTCGAGAATGGAACGCCCGCCCGGGAAAAGCCGCCCGGCCCATTCGTCCGCCACGGCCAGCCGGCGCGTGGCCGCCGAAGGGTATAAAAACTGCCGCGCCGCATGTGTGGCCGGCTCCGCCGCTTTCACCAGCCAGCGGCGCGCTTCATCAACCGTGGTCGGTGCGGTGGGCGTGTTCACCGGCGTGACAGACACCTGGCTTTGTGCCGTGATGCGCAATTCCTGGTGCGGCTCCGTGATGGTCAGGTAATGCACGCGGTTGCCGAAATAATCGCTGCGGGTCGTCGTCTCCAGCGGCGTGGGCCGCACTTGCAGATTAAAATCCAGGCACTCCTGTGTTTCCGTCGCCAGCGGCTCCAAATGCAGGAACTGGTGCGACAACACCACCGGCTGCGAGTAGAGATAAACGGTCGTGTGGGCGATGGAGTAAACAGGCATGGCGGGAATCAGCTTTCCATCTCTGCGCCGCTATGGGCAAAGTAAGCGAGGCCCAGGGCGTCGGATAATGCGGTTAAATCGTGAATCGCGCTGGCCAGAAACTCCACCAGCGCCGGGCGTGCGTCCGCCCAATCCGTCTCTGCCAACTGGTGCGCATCCGCCAGGGTGGCCCGGCTGGACAGGGCCAGCGCCAGCTTCTCCACCGGCCGGTTGGATGGGGTGGTGCCCGGCTCGCGCGGCAAATCCATCACGTGCTGCTGGACGCTTCGGAATTGGAAGGCCAGCCCGCGTGGGTTGGCCTCATCGCACACCAACAAGTCCAGCACCGGCACCATTTGCAAATTGGTCTGATAGCGCCGGCGGTACATCAGCAGGCTTTCGCACGTCACCAGCAGGTTGTGCAGCATCGCTGACGAAATAATCCCCGGCCGGCCCACGGTCTGCCGCAGTAATTCCGCGAGGTTGATGCCGCGCTCAATCCGCCGGCCCAAATCCAGAAACCGCCAGCCGTGGCCATGAATCATGCTTTCCGCCATGAATCCGTTGATGGCGGTCAAGAGCGTCACGGCATCCTGCAATTCATTGAAGGCATCGCGTAAAAATGTCGTGGATTCCGAATGTGCCCGCACCGGGCGCTGCAAACGACCGAGCAGACTCCACATGTCGCCCGGCAGCCGCTCCTTGACGCGCAGCGCCGTTTGCTCAAAGCGCACCAGGTTGGCCGCTAGGCTGTTGGGTTGCCCCGCATCCCACAACAACCGCCGCAAATCTTTCTCCGCTGCCACCAGATTCAACGTGGGCCTCCCGCCCGGAACGAAAATATTTCCGGCGTCGCGCAACCGCAAAGTCGAGAAAAACGGCCACAGTAACGCCGGGTCCGCCGTCGCCCCTTCCTCCGCAAACGCCCCCACCAGCAAGCGCAAAATTTGGGTCTGCCCTTCCGTGCGTTCGAGGTAGCGGCCCAGCCAGTATAAATTGTCGGCCACCCGGCTCGGCAAGTCGGCCCCGGCCCGGCGCAATTTGATTGTTCCGGCGGCGGACGCCGATACTTCCACCGGCGGCGGCAGTTCGGGCGGCAATAATACCCAGGTGTCCTTGCTGCGGCCGCCATGCTGCATCGAAACCGTCCAGTCGTCGTCTCCGGACGGAATGCGCGTCAACCCGCCGGGCATGGCGCGGTAGTCGCCGCCCTCGGCGGCCACCAGCAAGGTTCGCATTTGGAACATGCGCGGCACAAAGCGGTTGTTTTCAAACACGGGCGTCGTGGCCAGCGCCACCCACTCGCGCGCGCACCACGCCTCTGGCTCCTGGCGCAGGCGCATGATCCATTCTGCTCGATCCGCCGCACTCAGACGCGGTCCCACAACAATATCCTGCGGCGAATGGGGAAACGCCGGCTGCAAAATAAGTGAATCGAGATGCTCTTCCACATACGCCAGTTCCCGCGGCTGGCCGCACCACCACGTCGCCACCGACGGCATCAGCAATTCCTCGCCCAATAAATGCCGGCAAAGCGCCGGCAGAAAAGGCGACAGGCCCGGCGATTCCAACACCCCGGAGCCGGGCACATTGGCCATGGTCACGCTGCCCGCCCGCACGGCTTGCAGCAGCCCGGGCACGCCCAGCAGCGAATCACTGCGCAATTCCAGCGGGTCGCAAAAGTTCGAATCCACGCGGCGCAGGATCATGTCCACCTGCCGCAGCCCGGTCAGTGTTTTCAGACACACCCGCTGGCCGCGCACAATCAGGTCCCCGCCCTCCACCAGCGAAAAACCGAGGTTCCTGGCAAGGTAGGAATGTTCGAAATACGTTTCGTTGGCCGGACCGGGCGTCAGCAGCACCATCCGCGGTGAGTCGCCCCGCCGCGCCGCCAGACGCGCCAGCGACTCGCGCAACGTCTGCGCAAAGCCCGGCAGCCGCGCCACCCGATTGTCCCGCAGCCAGTCCGAAAAAACCCGCGTCGTCAGCGCGCGGTTTTCCAGCGCGTAGCCAAAACCCGAAGGCGCATCCAGGCGTTCGGACAACACCCACCACTGGCCGGTTGGCGCGCGCCCCAAGTCTGCACCGTATATCGGCACAAACATGCCGTCAGCCGGCGCGAGACCGTGGCAGGGGCGCAAAAACGCCGGGTTGCCCAACACTAACGCCGGCGGCACCACCCGCCGCTCAATCAGCGTCTGTGGCCCGTATAAATCCTGCAAAATTAAATTAAACAGCCGGGCGCGCTGGCCCAACGCCCGCTCGATTTTTTCCCACTCCGCATACTCCAGCAACATCGGCAGCAAATCCATCCCCCAGGGCCGCGCGTGGTTGCCCCGCTCGTCATAGACGTTATAGGTGATGCCGTTTTCGTAAATCAAGCTGCGCACCTGTTCCGCGCGCTGGGTCAATTCCGCCGCCGGCAGGGCCTTCAATGCTTCGACCATCTTCTGCCATACGGCAGATATTTCACCTTTGGCGTTTTTCAATTCATCATGCCGGCCCGCGGCGGCCGCATATGCCTCCAGCCAGTCGGCCGGGGTGGTCGCGGATTCAGCAGACATCGTGGCAATCGAACTCATTGACCGGCGCGGATTGTCTCACGCCGGTGGCGGGGTGCGCAAGTCGAGCGTGAAGGGGAATTCCGGCAGGATTTGGGGCTGCGGCAATTCGGCGAGTTCCCCCGGCGTGTGGCCAAAATTGAAAAACCGCGCAAGCCGGCGGCTCTCCGCCTCGTAGGCATTCACCGGGAAAGTCACATAATTGCGCCCGCCGGGATGCGCGACATGATACGTGCAGCCGCCCACCGCGCGCTTGTTCCAGGTGTCAATCAAGTCGAACACCAACGGGGCATTTGAGGTAACCGTCGGATGCAGGCATTCCGGCGGTTGCCATGCGCGGTACCGCACGCCCGCGACGTATTCGCCCACCGTCCCGGTGTTGTGCAGCGGCACGCGTCGGCCGTTGCATGCCACGACGTAGCGCTCGGGGTTCAATCCCCGTGCCCGCACTTGGATGCGCTCGACTGAACTGTCCACAAAACGCACCGCGCTGCCAGCCATGCCGGTTTCACCCATCACATGCCAGGGCTCCAACGCATGGCGCAGTTCCAGCTCCACGTCGCGATAATGGCTCTGCCCATAGTAGGGAAATTTAAATTCGTGGTGCGGCGCAAACCACGCCGGCTCAAACGGCAGGCCATGCTGGCGCAACTCACCCAATACGTCCGAAAAATCCTGCCAGATGAAATGCGGCAGCATCCAGCGGTCGTGCAGTTCCGTGCCCCAGCGCGTGAGCCGGCCCGGCTCATACGGCTTTTCGGCAAAGCGCGCAATCAAGCCGCGCAACAACAATTGTTGCGCCAGGCTCATGCGCGCGTGCGGCGGCATTTCAAAGGCGCGCATTTCCAGCAATCCTAGCCGTCCGGTGCTCCCTTCCGGACTGTACAATTTATCAATGCAAAATTCCGCGCGGTGCGTGTTGCCCGTGACATCAATAAGCAGATTGCGCAGAATCCGGTCCACCAGCCACGGCGGGCCGCCCTTGGCCTTCTGCAACTCCGCAAAGGCAATTTCCAATTCATACAGCACATCGTTGCGCGCTTCGTCCACCCGCGGCGCCTGGCTCGTCGGGCCGATAAACAGACCAGAGAAAAGATACGACAGCGACGGATGCTGGTGCCAATAGGCAATCAGGCTCGCCAGTAGGTCCGGTCGGCGCAGCATTGGGCTGTCCGCCGGGGTGGCCCCGCCAATGACGATGTGGTTGCCCCCGCCGGTGCCAGTGTGCCGGCCATCGAGCATGAATTTTTCCGTGCCCAACCGTGTCAGGTGCGCCTCTTCATACAAAGTTGTCGTGATGTTCACCGCCTCCGGCCAATTATGCGCCGGTTGCGTATTGACCTCGATGACGCCCGGATCCGGCGTGACCTTGACAACATTGAGCCGGTAATCAAACGGCGGCGGATATCCCTCAATGAGCACCGGTGTGTCCGTCGCTGCCGCGGCTGCCTCCACCCGCGCCACCAAGTCCAGATACTCCTCGGTTGTCGCCAGCGGCGGCATGAATACGAAAATTTTTCCTTCGCGAGGCTCGACGCACAGCGCCGTGCGCGTAATCCAACCCGCCGATTCTTGCGGCAGCGGCAATGACGCCGGGTCGCGCCGGTTTTCCTTCTGCGGTTTCGCTTGTCCTTTGATTTTCTCTAGCAATCCCCGCCCCCCAAAATCCACGGGAGCCATACTGCTTCGCGCCCCTGGGCCAGTCACCCGCATCTGCCGCAACAATTCTTCCCGCGTCGGCAGCGGCGCCAGCTCCATCATCGGGTCCGGATTGACGATGTATTGGTAATCGCCCGCCGCCGCCCACGGGGTCGAATCCGTCGGCAAACGGAAACCTATCGGGAAATCACCTGGCGTCAAAAAACAATGCTCCTGGCGTAAAAACCACGATCCGCTTACCCACGGCGAGCCGTTTGCGCCGGTGCCTCGCTTCAAGGGCATGACATAGCCCTTCACTGTGCCCAGCCCGTCCTCAAAAATTTTGGCCAGCCGCTTGCGGTCCTCCGCATCTTTTAATTTATTCCGCAGCGGATCCACATTGATGGGCAATTTGCGCTCCTTCCACATGTGGTACCATACGTCTTCATACGCGGGCATCAGCCAGCGATCCTCGACGCCCAGCCGCGCCGCCAGTTCCTTCGCAAACAAACTCGCCCGCTTGATTTCAAAACCGTAATTTTTCGGGTAATCGCCGATTAATTCCTGGTTTTCCCAAATCGGCACGCCGTCCTTCCGCCAAAAGCACGAGTACGCCCACCGCGGCAGCGATTCGCCCGGATACCACTTACCCAGGCCCCAGTGCATCAAGCCGTGCGGGCCAAACTTGTCGCGCAGCCGTTTAATCAGCGCCGCCGACAAATCCCGCTTGCGTGGGCCCACCGCCGTTGTGTTCCACTCCGGCCCGTCCATGTCATCAATGGAAATAAACGTCGGCTCGCCGCCCATCGTCAGCCGCAAATCCTGCAGCCGGAAAACTTCGTCAATCTCGTGGCCCAGGGATTCGATCGCGCCCCATTGCTCCTCCGTGTACGGCTTCGTCACCCGCGGCGACTCGTAGATGCGCTTCACCTCCATCTCGAACTCAAATTCAGTTTTGCATTCGGACAGCCCGCCCGTAATCGGCGCGGCGCTGCCCGGCGCGGGCGTTGCCGCCAGCGGGATATGCCCTTCGCCAGCCAACAAACCCGAGGTCGGGTCGAACCCCACCCACCCCGCCCCGGGCAGGAAAACTTCCGTCCATGCATGCAAATCCGTAAAATCTTTGTCGGTGCCCGACGGCCCATCTAGCGACTTCACGTCCGGTTTGAGCTGAATCAGGTAGCCTGAAACAAACCGTGCCGCCAGCCCCAGATGCCTTAGCACCTCCACCAGCAACCACGCTGAATCGCGGCATGAGCCCTTCCGCAGGGTCAGGGTTTCTTCCGGCGTTTGCACTCCAGGCTCCAGACGAATCACATAATCCACGACCTCGCGCAACTGCTGGTTGAGGTCCACCAGAAATGTCACCGTGTTCTTTTTTTTGCGGTCAATTTTCGCCACAATTTCGCGCAATTTCGGCCCGTGGTCTGTCGGCGACAGGTAGGGTGCCAGCTCTGCCTTCAAGCCCGCATCATATTCAAAAGGGTAATTGTCCGCATAAGGCTCGACGAAAAAGTCAAAGGGGTTGAGCACCGCCATTTCCGCCACCAAATCCACCACGACCTTGAACTCCCGCACGGTTTCCGGAAACACCACCCGCGCCATATAGTTGCCGTGCGGGTCCTGCTGCCAATTCAGGAAATACCCCGCGGGCTCGATTTTCAGCGCATAGCTCAGGATGGGCGTGCGGCAATGCGGCGCCGGGCGCAGGCGGATAAGCTGCGGTGCCAGCGTTACCGGTCGGTCATACCGGTAGTAAGTGCGGTGGGTAAGGGCGGCGTGAATGGCCATAATGCAACAGGATAAAAGAGGCCAATGGTGGCGTAACCGCCTAGCCAGACCGCTTTTACCCCAAAAGTCGAGATTTGTCGCCTGTCGTTTAGCAAGTTTTAGTCCAACTGGGTGACGTGTGTGTCACACTGGGAAAAAGCTTTTGATTTTGGCGTTTCATATGCTATGTATGTTTGGTGGGGGCTTGGCCCCGGCTCCCACCTCACTACCATGCCTATCAAGACTAAGACCACCAAAACGGCGGCCACTACCAAAACGGCCTCCCTCAAGAAACCTGCGGCACCCGCCAAGAAAAAAGTATCTGCCAAACTCAAGGGCAAATCTACGCACATCATCGCCAAAGCCGATGTCGGCTGGGGCAACAGCCTCTACCTGCGCGGCATCGGCGGCGGCCTCAGCTGGGACGTCGGCGTGCTCATGGACAATATGAAGAAGGACGAATGGACCTGGTCCTGCCCGGCTGGCGACGGCCCCATCACCTTTAAGTTTGTCCGCAACGACCTCCATTGGGCCCTCGGGCCGGACCGCATCGCCGTCCCCGGCGAAACCGCCATCATTGTCCCCCAGTTCCCGCCGTGGTAGGCAGGAACGCCTTTCTTGGGCGGCCGACAGATTCTTGTCAGGGTGCAGCCTTCCTGCGCCCCACTTCATCGGGCAGAACCCTGCCGCGCCCTGCTAGTTTGACTTGGTTGACGTGGGGTTCGTCGAACTTGGCGACGGATTGTCCTGCCCCTGCACAATCAGCGCCATCTGCGCCGGAGTAAAGATCGCCTTGATTTGTTGGAGCGCCGCCCGGTGAACGGTTCCGGTCTGGTCATGCTTCTGCTGCACGCTCAGGCTCTTGTTATCCTCAATGGCTTTCCTCTTTTCGAATTCTGCCACCAGAATCGGCTTGATTGCGCTCTGCTGGCTCGGACTGAGCTTGAGCCTTTCGGTCATTACCTGAATTTCACTCGTCGGGTCGGGAATGGTGGAGTTTGCCCCGGTCGTCGTTGAACTGGCCTCTGTCGGACTGGCCTTGGCTGGACTCGCGGTGACAGGATGCGTAGCCGTTGGGCTGGTCGTCGTCGGATGATTCGTGGTTGGGCTGGTTGCCGCGCTGGTCGTGGTGGGATTTGCATCAGCCAGGGCCAGCGTAGGAATTAAAACAAGCACAGCCAATAGGGGTATTTTCATACCCGAGATCATAAGGAATAACATCACTTTACGCAAGTCGCTTTTGGCCCACAATTGAGTGGCTTGTGGACTAATCTTGGCGTCTTTGCGGTGAAACTGACGGATTTGGCCATTTGGCCTTAACCGTTGAGTATTGGTCATTCCGCATTCAGCGTTCAGAATTCAGCATTTGAGCTCGGTGTTACCCTTACTTGTCCTCCGTAATCTCCAGCATCACCCGGCGCAACTCCCGCGCCGCGCCCTCCCCGTCCGCGCCCAGGCTCGCGTAATCCGGTAGCAACCGCACGCTCAACTCCACCGTCGAAAACGGCCGCGGCAGGTAAAGTTTGTCCCAACTGCCCAAGCGCTTGGCCCGGTGGAACCTCGCCGAATAACACAACAGCGGCGCATGCGTTAGGCGTGCCAGCAAAATCACCCCCGGCTTCACCTCGTAACACGGCCCGCGCGGCCCGTCCGGCGTGATGCCCATGTCCGCGCCCGCTTCACGCGCCGCCAGCAACTCCCGCAACGCCTGCATCCCCCGCCAACTGCTCGACCCCCGCACCGCGTCAATGTTCAGCAGTTTAAAAAACGCCGCCAGCCACGCCCCATCCTTGCTCGCGCTCACCATCGCCACCAGCCGCTGCTGCGGCCGGTACCGTCGCTGGATTTCCCCCACCAACAGCAGCCGGTTGTGCCATGCCACCTGGATGACCGGCTTTTCCGAAAAACTCAGCAACGCCTGCTCCTGCTCGGTGATTTCAAACCGCAGCGACCCCGTCCACGCCCGGAATACCCACGCCAGGGGCAGCAGCAGCAGCATCCGCCACCTGCTCACCTGGTTCACCTGGCGTGTCGTCGGCGGCGCTTCCGCCGCATCCGGGGAAGGCAAATCCTCATCCGTCATGTCCGCCTTGGGCAAATCGCTCATGGAAAAGACCCATTCGAAACGAAAAAAACGGGCACGGCAAGTCTCGGGGCTAAAAAAGCCTGCCTGCGTTTCGGCTAGAACGTAGGGTCGGGCGTGCCCTCCATAGCCTGGGCGTAGGCGGGCATCGTCGTTACTCAACCCACCCAACCCATCCAACCTTACCAACGCAGCCAACCCAGTCCTCTCACTCTGGCGGGATTTCGGTTAAAATGGAGGGATATGTCAAAAGCAAACAGCATGGAGCATGGAGCTGGGAGTTCCATCGGCCAAGGCACGGTATTGGCGGTCGCGTTGCGCTCCCCACTCACTGCTGGCCACATTCGGCGTTCAGCTCTCCGCCTTCCTCGCCCCCTCAACCACCCAGTCCAAGCCAGTCCGACCCAGTCGCGCCTAAAAAATATAAAAAAATCGGTTTTTTTATCCCTTTCGCCCCACCTCACCCCCTTCTTTTCCTACTTAAGCGTCGGGTGTTCAACGTTCGGCGTTGAGCTGTTCCTCCCACCCCTTTGCGCCTCCACGCCTTGACGCAAGTATTTCTTCCGCTTGCGCCTTCTTGCGGCCATCCCCCCTTTGCTCCTCTGCTTCTTTGCTTCCCCTCTCCGCTTCTTTCTCCGTTCCTTGATAATCACTTCCTTGGCCAAAAAGCAATTAAGGTCAGTTAAGGTGGATTAAGTCCAAAAAAAATCTCCTTCGGGCCCGAAAGCCCGAAGGAGATCATACGACCGCGTTTTTAACGCGCAGCCTGAAATTTGCTTCTGCTCAGCTTAGCCTGCGGTCGCGAACAGCACTTCGACCTTGCGGTCTTCGCGGCTTTGCGCATCTCCAAACGCACCGATTTTAATCCGGTTGGACGGCACCCCCGCATGAATCAGGGAAACACGAACCGCTTCAATACGCCGATCAGCCAAGTCCTGGCTTTTCGGGTCGCTGCCATTCAAGGCCATCGTGCCATCGAGGCCGATCGCCAGCGACGGATTGGCCTTCATGTAAGCCGCAATGTCGCCGCTCTTGACCATGTCCAAGTTTGTGACCTGGGCGTCGTCGTAGTTAAAGTTGTAATTCCGATACAACGTCCACGTGCCCACGATACCCACGACGCCCTTGTTGCCCTGGCCACCGGTGGCGCCCGTGTCGCCCGTTGCCCCGGTGAAGCCGGTCGCTCCAGCCACACCCATAGTCGTGCGGCCTTCTTTGCCCTCGGCTCCCGTAACGCCCTGCGCGCCCGCATCGCCCGTCAAGCCCTTGGCACCGGTGGGGCCATAAAGCGTTGCCCCCTGTGCACCCGTGGCGCCCGTCGCGCCTTGCAAGCCGGTTGCACCCGTCGCTCCGACTGCGCCAGCATAACCCGCCGTGCTCACGCCTTGCATGCCGGTTTCACCTACCGAGCCCGTGGCACCTGTTGCGCCCGTCGCGCCCGCTGCGCCCATCGCGCCGCGGCGGATATCGCCTGGAGCACCTGTCGCGCCCGTGGCACCCGTGGCGCCAGTTGCGCCCATCGCGCCGTCAGGACCGCGCACGCCCGCCAAAGCCAACCCCGGGGCTCCCTGGGCACCCGTGGCGCCTTGCGCACCGGTGGCACCGGTGGCGCCTTCAGGACCGCGCGGGCCCACGATGCTGTTAGAATTGTCCACGGGAGGATTGTAAGTGGTGGCAGTCGGTTGCGAAGCGCAACCGGCGAACAGGATCGCGGAAACCGCGATGGTGATGAGATTCTTTTTCATGATTTTTGTTTCGTAAGGTGGATGTAGCCCCTGTCTCGATGTGTATTGGTTGCCTGCCTGCTATCCTGCCGCATCGCCAGTGACCATTAAGTCCCTTGAGCTGACCACACTAACGAATAAGCCTGTCTGCCTCAATGGGGTGTTACCCGATGCTTCCCAAACTTTGAATTTGAGTGAATCCAGTCCATCTTAAATCCATGGCCCTTGGTTGAGTTCGTCACGGTCAGCGTTGCCGCACCCATCGGTCGTGCTAATGTCGCTCGGATGCCTAAAACGCAAAACTCCAAACTCGAAACACAAAACCGTAAATTGTAAACTAATCTTCCTATGCCCCCCTGCCCCTTCCTGCCGCCTGCGCCGCCTGTCATGGACTGGCGCGACTTGCACCGGCATGGCGGCGACCGCGGCGCGGATTTTTATCTTTCGGCCCTCACCTATGCGCAGCACCTCTGGCAGCGCGGCCTGGCTGCCCGCGCTTTATTGTCCGTGGACCGCGCGCTCCTCGCCGAAGTCTCTGCCGGCGACCCCGTCCTCCTCGCGTGGCCCCCGCCCTACCACGCCCTGCGCTGGATTATGACCCACGCCAGCCCGGAAGCCCTCGTCGGCAACCCCCGCGTCCATTACCAGCACCTCGCCGGACGCCTTCGCGGCCCTCGCGCCAACCAGCAACGCGCCCGCTGTTGGGCGGCCTGGCATCTCGCTCGCCTCGCCAACCCTGCATGGCCCGGCGATCCCAAGCATCCCGTGGATGAACCCTCTACCGCACAGATTGCCGATGTGCTCAATAAACACGGCCTGCCTGACGAAGCCGCCATTTGGCAGTCGGCGCTGCGATAAAACACTTCAATACCCCAGCCGCGCCAATTCATCCTGCAACGCATACTGGAACTCCTGCACATCCGCCGGCTTCGGCTGGTAGCCCTTGGTCTTCGGTATCAACCCGAGCCGCCCCGCCTGGTCGAGCGTCCAGTCTGCCGTCATCCCATCGCTGAAAGTGACATTGCCGCTAACCAACGAACCGGGCCGGACAATCTTGTCCACCGACACGCTTACGCCACCACCGGGAGCCGGAGCCCCGCCCATTGGCCCGGGCACTGCTGGCGTGCCAGCCGGTGCGGAAGCAACCTTGCCGCCCAAATCCGTGTTAATCGAGGGCTTCGTCGGCGCGTCCTTCACCGTCAAATTGAGGTCGTCCACCAAAAAGCGCGTGTCCATGTACGTCAGTGAGATATTGAACTCCGTATTCAGGCGCTTTTGCACGTCTGACAGGGACGCGCCCTCGGCGATCCATGTGGCGACTTGCGCTTTCTGCTCTTCAGTTATGGCCATAGACATGGTCGGACATTAGGTGACTCGCCCACAAGTTGCAAGTGGCAGGTTTAAATTCCAATTCCGTCATCATACTCGAAACTCCAAACTCGAAACTGCCACGCCATGCTAGAGTCTCTGCCCCAACTGCTTGCTCAGCAAGTCCACCGTCCGCTTGGCCGAGGCATCCTGCTCCATCATGTTCTCCACCGTCTTGCAGGCATGAATGACCGTCCCGTGGTCGCGCCCGCCAAAGGAATCGCCAATTTCCTGCAAGGAATGGGAGGTAAACATGCGCGAAAGGTACATGGCCACCTGGCGCGGGAAGGCGATGTTCTGCGGGCGGCGGCGCGACAACAAGTCGCCCGCGCGCAATTCGTAGTATTTGGTGACGACCGACTGGATCTTCTCAATCGTTACCGTGTTCTGGGCTTCTTCGTTGAGCAGGTCCTGCAACAGGCGCTCGACTGTCGGCACGTCCATGGTGCACTTCATCAGGCGGGCCACCCCGGCCACGCGGTTGAGGGCGCCTTCCATGCGGCGGACGTTGCGCGTCACGCGCTCGGCCAGGAAATGGATGACGTCGGTCGGCAGTTCGAGTTCCAGGCACCGGGCCTTGTTGCTCAGGATCGCCATGCGGGTTTCCAAGTCTGGCGGCTGGATGTCCGCCATCATGCCCCATTGGAAGCGGGACACGAGGCGGGCCTCGAGCTTGGCGATTTCGCTGGCCGGCCGGTCGCTGGAGAGAAGAATTTGCCGGCCGGACTCGAACAACTCGTTAAAGGTATGGAAGAACTCCTCCTGGATGCGTTCCTTGCCGGTCAGAAAATGGATGTCGTCAATCAGCAGGGCATCCACGCTGCGGTAACCCTGGCGAAAGCGCGTGACGGAATTTTCCTGAATCGCCTTGATGTATTCGTTGGTAAATTTCTCGGTCGAGATGTAGGCCACGCGGGCGCTCGGGTTGATTTGCAGAATGCAATGCGCCACCGCGTGCATCAGGTGGGTCTTGCCCAAACCAGTCTCCCCATAAAGAAAGACCGGGTTGTATGCCCGCGCCGGCGCATTAGCCACCGCGATGCACGCCGCGTGCGCCAATTGGTTGCCCGGCCCGACGACAAAGTTCTCAAACGTATAACGCGGGTTAAGGGGCAACCCTCCATCCTCATTCATCCCGTGGCGTCCTCGGCCTGTCCGCGCATGCGCGGTGTCCGGCAAACGGGAGGCGGGAACTGCGACCACGGCGGTCGGGGTCTGGGCCGTCGCCGCCACCTTCATCGTGAGCTCGATGGGGTGGCCGGCGGCCTGGTTGAGGCGGCGTTGCAGCAAATCGCGATAATTTTCCTGAACCCAGATAAGCGCAAAGTCACTCGGCAGGCCGAGCTCGATGGCGTTGGCGCTTTCCGCCAGACAGACAATCGGCTCGAACCATGCTTTATAGACTTCGTTCGGAAAAAGGGTTTGGAAATCGCTTTGCAACGCCACCCACAGGCTGTGGGACAGGGTTTTGGCAGGCATGTCGGAAAGTGGTCGGAAGGGTTGGATATTCACACGAGGGGGAGGACGGTATTTTTGTCACAGAGCAGGCCCATCAGCGCGGCCAGAGCAAGGATTCGCAACTCGTTGAAAACGCTCAACTTAGATTGTGATTAATAAATTTGGGGTAAAAATTAAATTTCATATAATGTTAATGATTAAGTTGTTATAAACTTGCTCAGAGGGAGATTCGAGGAAGGCTCGCAGAGAAGTTCAAGGCGAAGTTCTTTGTGAAGTTTTCTCGGTTCGAGCAAGTGACGAACAGGTAACTGAATTTGCGGCATGGTTGGCAAGGACAACTTTTGAACATCTTATTCACAACGAATTTGCGCATAACTTTCAGGGCTTTTTGGCTTGCGTCTGGGTGCTTCGCCGCGCGCAGCGGTAAAGAAAGATTTTTTGCGTCGAAACGCTTGCTGGAAGCTCGTTCAAACATCTGTTTGATTAATCCAGACTGCCCCGAGGGGCGGAAGGGACACTTTGGGCCATGTGTGAAATCAAACGCTCGTTAAATTCCTTGGCCGAGTCGTGGCCGATGGCCTTAAGCGCCTGCACCAGCGCGGCGACTTCCACCAATCGGGCCATGTCGCGCCCCGGGCGCACCGGAATCTGGATGTGGGGAATTTGTTTTTCGAGAATGGTGTGGTAATGCTGCTCGAGTCCCGTGCGCTCCTCTTCCATCCCCGGCTCGTAATCAATGAACGTGACGACCAGATCTATGCGCTTCTCCAGGCGCACGGAGCGCACGCCAAACAATTCCGCAATATTGATGATGCCAAGTCCGCGGCACTCCATGTAGCCGCGGTTCAAGTCCGCGCTCTTGCCCAGTAATTCCCGCTCGCCCACCAGGCTCACGTAGGTGATGTCATCCGATACCAGGCTGTGGCCGCGCTCCACCAGCGCGAGCGCGCACTCGCTCTTGCCCACCCCGCTTTTGCCGCGCAGGAGCGTGCCCACCCCCTTGATATCCATCAACGTGCCGTGAACGGCGATGCGCGGGGCAAACTTCATTTCCAGCAGCACCGTGGCCTGGGCGCTAAAATCCTTGGAATTCATCGGCGTGAGAATGAGCGGCACATTGGCCGCGCGGGCGGCGCGCAACATGGACGGCGGCGGCACCAAATTCCGCGACACGACAATGCAGGGAATTTTTTTCTCCAGAATTTGTTTGAGCACCGCATCCTGGGTTTTGGGGCGCAAATCCCGCAGGTAACCCATCTCGCCCGCGCCAAACAATTGAATGCGCTTGTGGGCAAAATATTTGAAATAGCCGGTCAAGGCCAGCGCCGGCCGGTTGATGCTCTTTTCCCCGATGATCTTGTCCAAACCAATCTCGCCTTCGACAATTTCCAGGGTCAAATCTTTTTTGAACGAGTCGTAGAATTCCCGCACGGAAAGACTCTCAATGATTTTATGCGAATCGCGTGAAGGCATGGCGGGGTTGGGTGGAGCAGGCTGACAGTTACCCAATTTTCACAATTTGAAATCTTCGCCAAGATAAAAACGCCGGCTCTGCTCGTCATTTACAAGGAATTCACTGGTGCCCTCGCATAACACCCGGCCTTCATTGATAATATAGGCGCGGTCCACGATTCGCAGCGTCTCGCGCACATTATGGTCGGTGATGAGCACCCCGATGCCCTTGGCCTTGAGCCCGACCACCAAATCCTGGACTTCGCGCACACTGATGGGGTCAACACCACTGAATGGCTCATCCAGCAACAAAAAACGCGGGCGGACCACCAGCGCGCGGGTGATTTCCAGCCGTCGGCGCTCGCCACCACTGAGGGTAAAAGCCATTTGCTTGGCCAGATGAAACAAATGCAGCTCTTTCAGCAGCGATTCAATCAGCTCGGCGTGTTTCTCGCGCGGCAGGGGCAGCGTTTCCACGATGGCCTGGATGTTCTGCCACACGGTAAGCTTGCGAAAAACTGAGGGCTCCTGCGGCAAATAACCCAGCCCCAGCCGGGCCCGGCGATACATGGGCAGACTCGTGATGTCAGTGCCGCTAAGCTGCACCTGGCCGCGTGTTGCAGCCACCAGACCGACAATCATGTAAAAAGTGGTGGTCTTGCCGGCGCCATTCGGGCCCAATAGCCCAACAATTTCGCCGCTGCGCACACTCAGGTTGACCCCGCGTACCACTTCGCGCTGTCCATAGACTTTATGCAGGTCCTTCGTCTCAATCAGCGCCACATGGGGAGGGGCGGAAAGGGACGGACTGGATGCAGAAACAGGCATGGGGGCAAAATTCAGCGAGAGCAGCCGGCGGGTTACGGCAATGCCCCGGCAGAGGGTTTATCGGCGGGTTTCCCCACTTTGTCAAAATTCATCGCTTTCGAAGGCAGGATAATCGTGGGGCGGACGATGGGCTGACCGGAAGCAGCCGGGGCGGGGACCGCCACCACTTCGCCCTTGGTAAGCTCAAGATCGGCATTTTCCAGACGACTGCCGTCGGCGCTATTGACCACGACGGCGTTCTCCGAAAGTTCAACTTTGCCCTCGTGCGGCAGCAGCACGGCCTTGCCCGCCGTCGAGACCCGCGTCCCTTGCGTGATGCGGACATGATCCTCGGCAATCACGCGCTCGAGGATAACCGGCCCAGTGGCGTTGCTGCCATCGGCATTTTTGGCCGGCGTGCCTTGGGCCCGCATCTTGTCGCAACTACCCTCAAAAGAACCGCCGTCAATCTGCACGTTGCCTTCAAAATAATAAGTGCTGCCGGCGGGCCCGGTAATTAACCATTGCTGGTCGCTGGTTATCAGGGTCGGAGCAATTACCGCTGGCGCCGTGGCCGTGCTCGACCCCACGGGCACAATGCCCAAATTTTGCATGGGCGGCATTTCAACTTCCGGTCGCACCGGACCTTGGACCCCGTCGGGGTCGCCAAACAATTCCACGGAACGGCGTTGCGGGGCGGCGGCCTCAGCCGGGCCGGACGCTTCATCATTGACTCCAACCTGCGGGTAAATTTCCGCCCGCGCCGCATGGGCCCGATAATCGCTTTGCCCGGCATTCGCCCGGCGCTGGGTGATTTCGACGAAGCCGCGCGCGATTAATTCCTGAATTTCACCCAACTGGCCGGTGGTTTCGAGTGCGTCAACGGTCGGGGAACTGGCTGATGCCAGATTATGGGTATAGGCGTCCAGTGTGTCGCAGGTGGCCTCCAAATCGCGTGCGGACACATGCACTCGGCCCGCAAAAGTGAAGTTCGAATACTCATCCCCTCGCTCCATGGTCACGGTGTCGCCCACCACTGTCGTCGGCAGGTTGGTGCCGGTTGTGTCACTGATGCCGGGAAGCGAAGCGAGGATTATCCGCGCGGGCTGGCCGGCCACTCCCGTGACGACCGCCTTGCGCCCATCGGTGGAAAGCTCAAGGCGGTTGCCGTCAATGGTCGTATGGCTGAGGGTATCTAAGACATGTGGCGCGCCCGTGAGCAGGATCTCCCCCTTGCCGGGCAATATTTCGGCCTGCTGGGTCGTGGTGGTGCGGTTGAATTGTTCAATCGTGACTCCGCCATTGGTGGCGAGGTGGTTCAGCCGGCCAACCTGCGGCACGGGAGCGCCGGGTAACAGATTGGGAGTGATAGCAGCGTCTGGGGTGGGCGGATCAAATTCCGCGTCAAGGTGTTCAGCCGTTACATTAAGACTGGGGTCTTCCACGCGAACAGATTTTTCAATGTCAAAGCGCCGTTGGGTCGCGCCAAACTGTCCGTGCAGGCTCTCGCCAGTGATGACCAAACGCGGCGCGCCTTCACTGGCCGAAGGCGGATGATCCGTTGATTCCTGGTAGGAGGTGAGCGGAGGCAAGGTCACCCGCACGCGCCCCGGCCCATTCAATAAATCGGGAATCGGTTCGACATCCACCTCTTCACGGTCGCGCCACCAAACGATTTGTCCACCTTCGAGCAGAGCGTCGCTCGATGATTCACGAACTTGCGGCGAACCCGATAACACCACCCGTTGGTCGCCCGGGAAAAGCTCCGCCGTATCGCCCCGAGCCTCGAGATAGCCTTGCGTGGTCACGACATGATTGGAAGCAACGATGTGCTCGATGTGGCCGACCCCCAAACCTTCGGGGGTGCGACCAGAAGTATTTACTGGCGGGGGCGCCGAGGCCGCGGGTTTGGCCGGGCCGCTGCGGTCTGCGAGCACTTCCAACGCGTCGCATTTGGTCTGGCAATTGCCGTCGGTGACTAAAATATTACCCGAAAATAGAAATCGGTTTAGACGTGGCTCCTGGTGAATTTCCAGCTTATCGCTGACAATTATGACCGGTTGTGAAGGTTTGGCGGTAGGATTGGCCGAAGCGGTGGCCATCGCGGTGAAAGTCACCCGCACGCTGCGCCCGACCAGAATGACTTGAGATTTGCCATCCCAGGACCAATCGTAGCCCGTCACCTCGTAGGTATTATTGGAGCCGATGATATCCAGCTGATCCGAGCCGCGGGCCTGGCTTTGACCCGTTAAAACAGTCGCCTGCGGACTCTCAATCGTGGTTTCCAAGGCGAGGGCTGGCCCGCCGGAATACAAATGCAACTTCATGTTCTTAATATCCACCGGCGCATTATCGGCGGATGTCGTATTGAAGTTTCCTTGCATGTCCCACACTTTGTAACCGTCGGCGCCAAACCCCGGAAATTCGAAGTTATTGCCGGAAAAGCTGGCCTGCCCGGTGGTCGCAGCGCGCAGTCCGGGCCCCAACGCCAGGATGGCGAAGGCCGCCGCGCCGACGTGGAAAATGATAGCAAGGGGGGAAACTCTCATGCGCGGAATAGGCACCTTAAACAACCCATGGCCCAAAACAATGGGAAATTCAATCCTCCGTAGTTAAGTAAGGTTCCTGGTCATGAAAGTTCCCCACGCGTCCGTGGATTTCCCTTGGCGGGAAGCCGGATCTGCGGCAGGAATTAGACGCCCTCATGAATGTTTCCCGCGCAGAAATCGCCAAACGTTGTCTGCTGCTGCGCTGCCCCAACTGCGACTCCCGCGGCCAGTTTCGCACCTGGTTTCAACTCCAACCAGCCTGCCCCACTTGCGGTCTTAAACACGGCGGGGAGGAAGGCTTCACCCTCGGTACAACCTCCATTGGCTATGTCGTGGCGTTACTGGTGGTGGTGCTGCCGGTTTGCGCGCTGGTGGTTCTGGACGTGCTGCCGGTCTGGATAGCGGTTCTCATCGGCATAGTCGGCTCGGGCGCTGTCTCCATTGGGTTGTATCCCGTCTTTCTTGGCTGGGTGCTGATGA
>CAZCMU010000024.1:8461-21643 GCA_964499725.1 uncultured Opitutales bacterium | reverse complement strand
CTCCCCCTCGCGAAGAATCTCATGGATGAAGCGCATAAAAGCTGCCCTTATTCCAAAGCATTGCGCGGCGAATCTGCTGTTACACTTGAAGTAGATTGAACCATGAAACCATCCAGGTCGGATTCACCGTCAAAGAGTGCGAACAGACCAACTTGTTAGTCAACATTTTGCAAATTTATGAATAAAGAAGCCACGAAATCTTCATTGAATATCACTCGCGAGCGAATGATCGAGTTGCTGAATGAGGACCTTTCACGCGAATATCAGGCGATTATCGCCTACACCGTGTATAGCCAGGTAATCAAGGGCGCCGCCTACACTGACATTGCGCGGGAATTGGAAAAACATGCTGGCGAAGAATTAAGCCACGCCATAAAAATCGCCAAACAAGTCGATTACCTTGGCGGTATGCCAAGCGTGACGCCCAAGCCTGTCAAAACCTCCAATGACCCGGTCGTAATGCTGCGGGCCGATTTGGAAAATGAGCGCGAGACGATAGCGCATTATCGTGAGCGCATCCGCCAAGCCGAGGCCATGGGTGAGTTTGCATTAAGCGAGACCTTGCGTGCCATCATTGTGCAGGAACAGGAGCACGAAATCGACTTGAGCACTGCCCTGGGCATCAACGTTCCTCCTGCTAAAATAGTTAGCGAAACCAAATAGCAAGCAGCCCGACTTTCTCTTCCAAAACCGGACTTATACACCCGACTTTGTCGCCAATGCCTGAAGGGTATTGGCAATGAAATTCGAGCGATTGCGGTTTTCGACGTCGGCCATCGCGTCAATTTTGCCGACGAGTTAACCCAAACCTTAATGACCACCCCGGGGCTGGATACCCCCCCCAAAAAAGCAATTTCTTACTATCAGTCGGGTTAAACCCCATAGGAAAGGTGCCATCAATGGTGCAGAATCAGATCGCGCCTAAACTCCCGTATCAGCTGCACTCGTTTGTCCAGCAAAAACACCCCTAAAACGACCGCGTCAAATACCTTCACACTCGCCGCAATTTGCCCCATGGAAACATCTTCTGCCAGCAATTCACTCGCCCTTTCTCGCCGGACATTTGTGCGATCGACTTCCCTGGCGGCGACCATGGTCGCTTACGGCCTCGGACTCACCAAGGCCAACGGGCAGAGTTCCGCTACTCCGACCCCGCCTAGTCCGGACGGGATGCCTGCTGACCAGACCATGAAGATGCGGTCAGGCCCCAATTTGATCCAGGGTGCCGCTCCGTTGCAGGCGATCGACGCGCACGTCTGCGGCCTGCATTTCTATAGCGGCAATCTGGGGCGTCAGGTGATCGCCCATCACTACTGCTCCCACTACGGCAACGGTATGCACCAATGCGTCATCTATGACTCCGACCAAACGAACGCGCGGCTCGTTGGCATCGAATACATCATCAGCGCCGAACTCTTCGAGGGGCTTCCAGCCGAGGAAAAGCAGCTGTGGCACAGCCACGTCTATGAGGTAAAGTCAGGACAGCTAACCGCACCTGGAATTCCTGCGGCAAACGAAAAAGACCTGATGATTGAATTGGCCGGTACCTACGGGAAGACTTGGTATACGTGGCAGGTGGATCGCGGCGACAAATTGCCCCTCGGCATCCCGCAGCTCATGATGGCGTTTGTCGCCGACGGCCAGGCCAATCCAGAACTTCTCGCGGCCCGAGACAAAGCGCAAGGCATCTCCACGGCGGAGAAGAGAATGAGCCGCGCCGACATTGTCGCCCCGGTCATACAGCCGGGTGCGGATGCCTGGCAAAAGGTCGGGGCAATCCAGCTACAGCTCAAATCCCTTTAAGCGTGGGCGCAACTAGGTGGCTACACTCCCTTTTACCCATTTGAGCTTAGTGATTGATATAAGGGCATTTGCGAAAGAATGGAAGGTTTTCGGATACCCATGGGAAAAGTGAGCGGGAACGATCCTCAGGCCACCCTTTAGCCCGTTGCCACCTGGATAATGCAATCACCCAACGCAAAAATGAGCTAGGTTTCATCGCTTGCCACTTATACGCAGACGCGGCTGCCGAACGTGAAACTGATACGGGGGCCGCTGGTGGCGGCTTTTGGCGGGATCCCCCTCCAATTTCTTTTGTCCGATTGGGCCGAGGGTGGGTATTATCCCATGTAAATGATCCCCGACCACGAATTGCTCCGCCAGTACGCCGGACAAAATGACGAGGCGGCGTTCACCGAATTGGTGCGTCGCCATGTTGACATCGTTTACTCGGCCGCCCTGCGCCAAGTCAGCGGCGATAGTCATCTCGCGCAGGATGTCACCCAGAATGTCTTTACCGCGCTGGCGCGTCAGGCGCATTCCTTGGTTGGTCACAGCAGCCTCACGGGCTGGTTATACACCACGACCAAATTCACCGCAGTGAATCTCATCCGCAACGAAAACCGCCGCGCCGCCCGCGAACAGGAGGCCAGCATCATGCAAGACACTGACCCGACTCCCGAGCCGAATTGGGATTTGCTCCGCCCCGTCCTCGATGAAGCCGTCTGCGAGCTGGACGCCACCGACCGCGACGCCGTGCTCCTGCGCTTTTTCCAGAACAAAAGCCACCGCGAAGTCGGCGACTTCCTGGGCCTCAATGAAGACACTGCGCGCAAACGCGTAGAACGCGCCTTGGAAAAACTGCGCGTTTATTTTGCCCAGCGCGGCGTGACGGTATCGGCCGCGCTGCTGGCCACCGCCATCAGCGCCAATTCCGTGCAAGCCGCACCCCTGGGTCTGGCGACGACAGTGGCCGGGGCCACGCTCTCTGGCGCCGGTGGGGGAGCGGCTACCGGCTCAATCGCCAAAACTTTTCTTATGACCTCCAAAGCCAAAATCGTCATGGCCGGCACCGCGCTCATTCTCGTCACTGCGACAGTTTCGACTGTTTACCAGCAGCAACAAATTGCACAACTCAAGGCCGAGATGGCTGCGGCGCACAAAACGAATGCCACACCGCCATCCGTCAACCCCCGCGCCGCCGCCACACTCGCGGACCGCATTGCCGCGATTACCAAACTTCTCCACGACCAGAACAGTCTCAGCCCGCTTGAGGTCATGCGCGAATTGCTGGAGATTGTGGACGGAGTCAAATCCAACGAATTTGGCGAACTCCTTGCCGCCCTCGAAAAGTTGCCCTATCACGATGGCAAGAAATCCATCATGACCCTGCTGGTTGCCCGCTGGGCGGAGAGCAACCCGGCGGATGCCCTCGACTGGGCTAAAGACAAAACCAATACGACTGATCGCAATGTATACACGCAAGCGGTCTTCACCAACTGGCCCAATAATGACTTGATTGCCGCTCTGGCCGCACTGAAACAAGTGAGCGGGGTTTACGAGCGCAACAATCTCGAGGCCATCCTCTTGGCGCGTCTGTCCAACAGCGACCCCAAACAGGCGCTCGCTATTTTGCGCGGTCTGCCGGTTGGCCAGCAGAAATCCCAACTCTATAACGAAATATTTAAAACCTGGGGTGGGCAGGACCCGTCCGCGGCACTGGCCGCGCTCCAAATCCTGCCCGCGGGGGCCGTGCGCCTTGCTGCGCTGGAGGGTGTGTATGGCGGCTGGGCGGGGTTGGATGCCACCGCCGCACTGCGCAGCATCCAATCCCTGCCAGCGGGTACCGAGCGCAACCGCGCCCAACAATCCGTGCTGAACGATCTCGCCCATCAAGACCCAGCCACCGCCGCGCAATTCCTCGCTACGCTGCCTGCGAGCAGCAACCGCAATAACCTCATTACCTCCACCGTAAAAACCTGGGGCGAAACTGACCCTGCCGCCGCGCTCGCCTGGCTCAGTGCCAATGCCAAGGGCTCCGTTTACAACAATAGCATTTCCGGTCTTTTAATCAACCTGAGCAACACGGACCCGGTGGCGGCGCTCACGTATGTCGGCAGCCTGCCCCAAAACCCCCAACGGGAAAATAACTACGCCACCGTCCTCGGCGTGTATGCCCAAACCGATCCCGTTGGTGCCATGGACTGGCTGAATAAAAATCTGTCGGGGCATGAACACGACGCCGCGCTGTCCGGCATGGTCAGCCAATTAGCGAAGACGGATCCAGCCTTGGCGGCTAATTATTATGACCAGATGCCACCCGGCGGGCCACGCGATAGCATTACTGTCGCCATTGCCAATTCGCTAGCCACTCAGGATACGCCAGCGGCGCTGGCGTGGGTGCAAAATCTGCCCAAGGATACGGCGGATACGGTCCGCAGCCAGTCAATGAAAGCGGTTATTACTTCCTGGAAAAATTTGGATCCAGTGGCGGCCGCGAATTTCATGCAAAATCTCGCCGGTGACCCCACGATGTCCGGCCCCGCTGGTGGCGTAGCTTATGCCTACGCGCAGAATGACGGACCCGCTGCATTGGCTTGGGCACAATCGCTCCCCGCCGGACCGACGCAGGACAATGCCGTGCGCAGTTCGCTGACCGGCCTCGCGCAAGTTGACCCCGCTACCGCCTGGAAACAGGCGAACGACATTCTCCAGGTTCAGGGTACAATTAACAGTCAGACTGCCATCAATGGACCAACCTTGCGCCAAATTATTACCGCCTGGGCGGAATCCGACCCCGCTGCCGCCACGCAGGCTTCCATGAATATCACCACGGACGGCACACGGTTAAATTCGATTGCCGCCGCCACCGCGAGCTGGGCCGAACAAGACCCCGCCGGGCTTTTTACTTGGATGCAAGCCTTGCCCGCTGGGCCGGAACGCGATGCCGTCGTGGCGCAATACGTCACTTCTCAAGCCGCGCAGGATCCAGAAACCGCCTATAAACTGGCGACGAGCATTGGGGATGGCGCGAGTCGCTATAATCACATTCTCATCACAATGACGAATTGGGCCAGGAAAGACCCCGCTGCCGCCAAAGCCGCTCTGGCGAGCGCCCCCATCACCCCCGCACAGCAAAAGACCATCAATAATCTCATTAAATAATACTATCCATGAATGATGAAACGGAACTCACGGCGCTCGCCGAGCGCCTTAAACTCCTGAATGGAGTTTACCTGGCGCTGTTTGGCGCCAGCATCGCCATGATTGTCCTGCAACAGACGACTTTTGGCTTTAATGTGCTATCGACAATAGCCTGGGCCGGTCTGCTCCTCAGCGCCGTGTGCGTGCGATTGTATCGCGCGTCGCTGCGCAATAAGTACAATGCGGCAAAGGGCGGGCCGATGCTGTAGTCCAAACACCATGAGCGCCTCTTCCCTCCCACCGCCGAAGCTAGCGAAAGATCCGACCGGTCTGGCGAAGGCTGGTCGGAACTGCGGTATTATTGCACTCTTCGCGGGGTTTATACCCGTGGTGGGGGTGGTGGTCGCCGTGGTGGGCGTGGTGCTTTCCTGCCTCGGTCTGAAATCTTCCACCCGCCTTGGCTCTGCTATTACGGGCCTGGTGTTGTCCCTCGGCGGGCTGGTGGTGGCGGCCATCGTGAGCGTGCTCCTTGGACCCACCGTGTTACAGCTGGGCTCAGCGAGCGTAAAATTGGTGCGCACCATGCCCTCGGCCGAGGAGCAGGCGGCCGGGGCAACGGCGAACCAGTTGCTTGTAAAGGGCGCGAAGTTCCCTGATTTTTCGTTTACGGATGTGGACGGCGTCAAGCGCACGTTGTCCGATTACCGCGGGAAGGTGGTGCTGGTGGATTTTTGGGCCACGTGGTGCTCGTCGTGCCTTGAAGATTTGCCGGACGTGCAAGCGGCCTACGACCACTATCATAGCGCGGGCTTTGAGATACTTGGCGTGAGCCTCGAAGTGCAGGACAAGGAAAAGTTCACAGCCGGATTGCGAGACCGGGGAATGGCGTGGCCGCAATTCTACGATGGCAATTGGTGGAACAGCGCGCTGGCGGTGAAGTTCGGCGTGCGGTACGTCCCGCAAGATTATCTGCTGGACCGTAATGGCATGATCATCAGCAAAGACCCACCAGCGAAGGAACTGGCGAGTGCGGTGGCGGCGGCATTGCAAGCGCGGTAGGTGGCAGTGGGGGCGGCGACCCAGGAGGTGATGCCTTCCGGCGGTTTGGGTGGGCGACTAACTTCAACGCTCAAAGATTAACGCTTATGTAAGAATTCGGAATTTGGAATTCACCGCGAAGGGCACGAAATTCAAGTCTCGTCCCACGAGGCTAAGGCGTGGAATACGAAGGTACAAATGGCAAAAAGTGTCCTTAAGCACCGCGCTACGCAGACTAAATCAACCAATCAATCGCATCCAACCTACCCAACGCAGCCAACCCATTCCTTCCGCTTTAGGGCCGGGTCGGGTAGAGTGGGGACAAAAGGCTAAGGAGGTGAGGACCAGAGGACCAGAGGGCTTCCGTCTGGTCCCTTGGTGGCTTGGCGTCTCTGCGCGAGAATTACTCGTGTTATTGGTGGACGCCCTTCTCAACCCCCCAAGTCGCTAACTCCAAACTCGAAACCCCAAACCATCCCACCTTGATTTACCTTGATTCGCTCAAGCCCACTCAAGCCGAATCAAACCCAATCAAACCTCAAATTTTTCCAAGGGGGGGTTGATCAACTTAAATCCAACCTCTGCAACCTGGAAACCGTAAACCCAGAACCCATTCAGTCCCCGTCCGCCCGACCCTGTCCGGGTCAGTCCAATCCAGTCGCACCAAAAATAAAAAAATAAATTTCCATGCCTGGAGCCTCTTATTTGAGCGTTGGGTGTTCGGCGTTTGCTCTTCCCCTCAGCTCCTCAGCCTCTTTGCTCCTCTGCTCCTATCCTCCCGTCTTCCCCAACGGCACATCCAGCAACTTTTGCTCCTCGATTAACAAGTCGCCCGGCTTCACAAAGTTTTCCATGTAGTCGGCCTTTTTCAACTGCCCGTTCGCGCGCAGCACCGCGACGTAAACGGCGTTCCAATGATTGTAGTTGGTTGGCATCGTGCTATCCGCCAAATCGCTGAAAACTTGCAAGGCGTCGACCGGCTTGTTGTCCGCCAGCAGGCCTTCCGCCAGCGTGAAGCGGAAGGACAGCATGTGCGGGTTGTCGGCCACCAGCTTTTGCGCGGCGGCGAGTTCCTCCGGCTCCACCTCTCCGAGGAGGAAGCCGGTGTAGAGCAGGTCGTTGCGCACGACCAGGTCCTGGGGATAATAGCCCGCCATCTTGGCCAGCACATCGTGCAGCGCCTCCGTATGGTGGTCGCGGCGCTCGAGCTGCACGAGTTGCTCGCACGCCACGCGGCGTTGCTCCGGGGCCTCCATGACGCTCTGCAGCGCCGGCCGGGCGATGTCATCCAGCCCGAAGTGGATGGCGTAGATGGCCACATCGAGCAATTTTTTGGGCTGGTCAGCCACTTCATTATGGATGCGCTCCCAAGCCAGGTCCGTCTGCACGCCCTGGCCCAATTGACTCAGTGTCAGCGCTTGCAGCAGGAGCAGATTTTCTTTTTGAAGCGGCAAATTCGGCTGGTTCAGCAAATCATTCATGGCCGTCCACTGCCTCAGGTCGGCCATGGCAAGAATCCGCTCGTTGAACAAACTCTGGCGCTTGAGCGAGGCCGCCGGGTCAATGATTTTGAGCGCCGCGCCGGGCCGCCCGTTGATGCGCAACCAGCGGGCGACGGTGACCAATCCATCCGCGTCGTTGTTGGGGAACAAACCCAGCGCCGTCTTCACCAGCGTGTCTTCGTCGGCGCCCGGCTCGAGGCCCTCCAGTCGCAGCGCCGCGAGTTTGTCGTCGCGGCTGGCTTGCGGGTGGGCCAGCATTCTTTTGGCGATGCTGTCATAATCTGCTGTTGGCAGGTTGGCGTCATTCACCAGCGCCCGCAAGGCGCGGAGGCCGAATTCGTCGGTCCGCGCGGCCAGCATGCGCAAATAATCCAGGCCGTCGGCGCGCGTGGCCGGGTCGGCGGAAAACAGCTCGGTTTGGGCATAGAGCAGACGGGCGTCGGCCGGCCCCCCTGGGCTGGCCATCACCTTTTTCAGTGCGTCCAGCGCCTCCGGCACATTGTTTTGGGAAAGGCGGATGCGGGCGACCAGTTTCCATGTCCCGGCATTATTGGCATCCAGTTTTTGCAATTGGGTGAGTTCGTCCACCGCCAGGGGAAAATTGCCCGCATCAATCGCCGTTTCAACAAAATTGCGCAAGTCGCCGAGGTCATGCGACATGCTCCAGGCTTTCTGCCAAAAAGGCAGGGCAGCGGTGGGGCTGGACGTGGACACAGCCATCGCCATCTGGCGTACCACGCTGGCGTCATACGGCCACAAGTGCATGGCCGTTTGCGCTTTTTCAATCGCCGTTTTCGCATCGCCAGTTCGCTGGGCCTGGATGGATGCCTCAACCGATTGCAGCGCGCGCCAGCGGTTTACCCAGTGGTAAACCGGTTTGGCGGCCAGCGCTGCCACGACCAGGAGCACCACAGTGGCCACGGCCAAAGCAATAAAGAGGCGCTTGTGCGGATGAGGCGGGTCAAATTCCACCCCGCCAGCATGACGTCCCCGCAACCCCAACGCCATGTTTTTTCTCCGCCCAGGCGGCGGCCCGGTCGGTTTCTTGTCCGCCGCCCAATCACTCCCCGCCCCTTCAGTTCACAGGGCGGCTTCGCCGGATTCCTCGGTGCGGATGCGCACCGCCGCCTCGACGGGAATGACAAAAATCTTCCCGTCGCCGATTTTGCCCGTCTTGGCCACCTTGACGATGGCGGCGATAACTTTGGCCGCCAGCGCGTCGGGCACGGTGATTTCCACTTTCACCTTTGGGCGAAAGTCCACGACATACTCGCTGCCACGGTAGGATTCGGTATGGCCCTTCTGGCGGCCAAAGCCCTTGGCTTCGAGCGCCGTCATGCCAAAGATGCCCAGGCCGGTGAGTTCGGTTTTAACGCCGTCGAGTTTCGACGGATTGATAATGGCTTCAATTTTTTTCATAGTGATAATTTTTGATGATGAATAGGATAATGGATTTTACGGACGGCCAATCGCTGCCGTCCTTGACGAATCTGGCCGTTTTCAGGTTAATCGAGCACGTAGCCTTCTTCACCATGGTCGGTGATGTCGAGGCCCTGGTCTTCCGCTTCGAGCGACGGGCGCAGGCCCACGACCACTTTGGTCATAAAGCCGATCACCACGGTGCCGATGACCGCTAGTGCCAGCGTGATGGCCATCGCCTCCAGTTGTGCAAGCCAGGCCGTGTGGTTCGCCACTGCCGCCCCGAGGCCATTTTTCGCCGCCGCGGCGGCACCGGCATCAATATTCGCATTCACTTTGGCCGTGGCCAGCACGCCAGTTAGAAAAGCGCCAATCGTTCCGCCGATGGCATGAACGCCGAAGGTATCCAGCGCGTCGTCGTATTTGAGGAGAGGTTTCAACTTTGTGCAGGCCAGATAAGGCACTACTGCGGCAAAGACGCCGATGATGACCGCGCCGGTGGGGTTCACAAAACCACACGCCGGCGTAATGACCACCAGACCCGCCACCGCGCCGGAGCAGAAGCCCAGCACGCTCGGCTTGCCCTTGAAGGCATACTCAATCATGCCCCAGGTAAAGGAGGCGACTGCGGTGGCCATCGTGGTGGTGGTGAAAGCGTTGCTGGAAATCACATCGGCGGCGACGGCACTACCTGCGTTGAAACCATACCAACCCACCCACAACATGCCGGTGCCGATCATGCACAACACCATGCTGTGCGGCGGCATCGGCGTTTTGCCAAAGCCCTGGCGTGGCCCGAGCATGATGCACAGGATCAACGCCGACCACCCCGAAGACATGTGCACCACGGTGCCGCCGGCAAAGTCCATCGCGGAAATTTTCGCATCAGGGTTCCACACACCGTTCATGAACCCGGTGATGCCCCACACCATGTGCGCCAAGGGGAAGTAAACCACGAACATCCACAGCGTCACAAAGAACAGGATGGCGCCAAACTTCATCCGCTCGGCAATTGCGCCCACAATCAGCGCCGGGGTGATGATGGCGAACATAAGCTGGTACATGGCGTACACATTCTGTGAAACCCACGTTCCGTAATCCGTGTTGGGGGTCGAAGTTACATTATTCAGGAAAAAGAACTCTGAGCCGCCGAGGAAGGGGCTGTTAAAGTTCTTGCCGAAAACCAGACTGTAGCCCACCGCCCACCAGAGGATGGCCACCAGGCCGGTAATGCCCAAACATTGGGCCATGACGGACAGCACGTTCTTCCGGCGCACCAGACCGCCATAGAAGAGGGCCAGGCCCGGCAAGGTCATGAATAACACCAGTGCAGCGCTGGTCATCATCCAGCCATTGTGACCGGGGCCGGGCATGCCTACGACGGGCGTCGTCAAGCCATCGGGGATGTTGCCCTTGGCATCCTTGAGGGCTGCCGTCGGGTCGCCATTCGTGACGTAGGCCTCCAGCGCGGAAATACGCTGTTCTTGGGTTGGTGTGGGCGGGGCTTTTGCCGCTGCCGGGATGATGGGCGGGACTGGCGCGGCCAGCGCCAAACCAGGGATAAATGCCAGCAGGCCTAGGCCCGCGGCGAGTTTGGCGACGCGAGCGTGTTTAAAGACATCGGTCTTAAACACACGCACCATCGCGACATAAGCCATCCGCAATCCGCCCAGAACGGGCAGGGTCGGGTGGCTCGTGGAGGTCGTGTTGTCAGCCATAGGATTAATCTGTAGTTGGTTGGATGGGCGGCCCATCGCTCGGCTAACCCGCACCAGAAATTCCAGCGCTCCGCAGTCTTCGCAAAGAAGATCCGTGGTGGGCCAAATATTCTTCCAGACGATAACTCAGGCTCAGCCCGCTGCGATCTGTGGTCAGACGCAGCAAAAATGAGGCCTCCGACGGGGTAGCGTCTTCGGCGAATTATGACTGTTCGACAAGCAGCTCGTTGCCAGCATGACATTTTGCCAGCCTGACGCCATGTTTTTTCTTCGTCTTTGCGGCGGTCAGTTATTTTTAAATCAATCTTCCATCAAGCGGTAACCGATGCCAGATTCGGATTTGAGATGAATGGGCGCGCGCGGGTTGGGTTCCAGTTTATTGCGCAGGTGGGCAATATAAGCGCGCAGGTAATGGGTGTTGAGCTCGGCATGCGGCCCCCAGATTTCCCGCAATATCTGCCGGTGGGTGACAACCCGGCCGCGATGCTGGACGAGGATGCGCAACACGGAGAACTCCTTGGCGGAAAGATGCAGGTCCTGGCCCGCCCGGCGGACCAGATGGCCGGCCAGGTCAACCTCGATTTCACCAAAGCGCACTACGGCGGGCTCATTGTGCGCGCGGATGCGGCGCAGGATGGCCCGCATGCGGGCCAGCAATTCCCGCGAGCGAAAGGGCTTGGTCAGGTAGTCGTCGGCGCCGGCATCAAGGGCGGCGATGACATCATTTTCACTGTTGCGCACCGTGAGGATAAGCACCGGCACTTGCGACCATTCGCGCAGACGACGCAAAACATCCAGTCCGTCCAGATCGGGCAAGCCCAGATCCAAAATGATGCCATCCGGCTGCAACGAGGCGACTTCACCCAAGCCGAGTTTGCCGGTTTGCGCCACATGCACTTCGAAGCCGTTGGATTCCAGCGCATGGCGCAGCAAGCGCAGAATTTGCAACTCATCGTCAATCACGAGCAGCCGGCCAGGGGTGGGTGTACTCATTCGGGAGGGGGATTTTCCGGGGCAATATAGGGAAGGTAAAGGGTTATTTTGGCACCGCCTCCAGGATTGTCACCCAATATCACCTCACCGCCCTGCGCGACGATAAACCCGTGGACAATCGAGAGGCCGAGGCCCAACCCGCCGGCCGGCGCCGTGGCGCCACGAGTGAATTTATTAAAGAGCTGGTTACGCATTGTCGCAGGCAATCCCGGGCCGCGATCAGCCACCGCGAAAAACACGCGCTGCCCGCCGGCCTCAATTTCCGCGGAAATCAACACCGGAGTGCCAGGCGGTGTGTGCAAGGCCGCGTTAAGCAGAAGATTGACCAGAGCCTGTTCTGTAAGGGTAAAGTCCGCGCGGATAAACGTCATCTCGCTGGGTATGGCAATTTCCAAGGGATGATTTACCATGGCGTCGAGGGTGCTTTCAACGGCCGCATTCACCAAATCCTGTGGATCGCACCAATCCAAATGCGGTCGCAGGGCGCCGCTTTCGAGGCGGGTCTGATCCAGCAGATTACCGACGACGCGGTTGAGTCGCTGCCCCGCCTCGCGGATTTCGGCCACCATTTCCTTACATGCCGGAATGTTCGCGTCCGCCAGTTCATCACTGGTGGCCGTGATTACCGCTAGTGGCGTGCGCAGTTCATGGGAAACGCTTTCCAGCAGGACGCGATGCAATTTTTCCGATTCCGCCAGAATTTTTTCCCGCTCGCTGGCGGCATGCAGATGCTCGCGTTCCACAATCAGCGCCAATTGTTGGGCAAAAGCATCCAATAAATCACGTTGGCCCAAGGTAAGTGTGGCTTGGGGGGGCATTTTGACCCCCAGGACCCCGAAGGCCCGATCTGCGCGCACTAATGGCGCGTAATAGGCGGTGCTGTTTGGGAGCGTGTTGGTAAAGCGTCCGGCGGGCCGGCGATTTTGAAACGCCAAGAGTGCGGCCCGTTGTTCCTGCGCGTCGGTAAATGCCGGCTCCTTGAAATGCGGCACAAAACCCTCGCGGTCCTCCTCCACCAAGGCAAGGGCGGTTTGCGCCTTGAGCAGATCATTCATTTGCAGCACGGCGGCGTCCGCCGCTGCGGCCAGTGTTTTTGCCTCGGCCAGGACCCGGGTAAATTGAAACAGGGAGGTGGCGCGCTCTTCCCGCAGGCGTTCGTTGCGGGCCTGGGCGCGGATGCGGGCGGTCAGTTGGCCGTCCAGCAACGCGACCACAAAATAAGTGACCAACAGCACGGCATCCTGAATATTGTTGATATCAATATTGAAATATGGCGGTACAAAGATGAAATCCCAAGTCAGGGCAATCAGCACGCCGGCCGTGAGAATGGGCCCGCGACCCACCCGCAAACTCAAAATGTGGATGGCCAGCAAATACACCAATCCTATTTGCACATAATACGTTTTGGGCAGGAGCATCGCGCCGGCGGTCAATGCAGTAATGACGACGAGCACCAAGACGTATTCACGCCAGTCGCTTCGCGCGATGAGATCAAACTGGGGCCAGAGTTCTGTCGCTGTCGGTGCATCCACCGGCACCACATGCAGTTCCACCATCTGCGCGATTTCGAGCAGATGGTCGGCCAGCGT
>CAZCMU010000024.1:0-8361 GCA_964499725.1 uncultured Opitutales bacterium | reverse complement strand
GGGCCCACGGCCACCAGCAAGCGTCCGTCACCCGCTAATCCGGATCGCGATCGGTCGCGTTGGTGCGGGATGGTCTGCGCCTCGGGTGGGAGAGGCGGTGATGGCATCAGGCCGGGTGGTGGTGGCGCGGCGTTCATATTGCCAGCAGGTCGGAGCCCCATCCTAGATGGCTTTCGCTCCGGATAGCCATCCAGATATATTGGGTGCCTGGACAGACGATTATCCATGAAAAAGCAAGCCGGTCGTGGCGGAATTAATAAACAAGCGCGCCCGTTCCGAAGAACGGGCGCGTAACGGGAAAACACTTCCGGTCGAACCGGGACCGGAAGACATTATCCGCATTGAATTCAGAGCACGGCGTCGCCCGACTCTTCGGTGCGGATGCGAATGGCCTGGTCAACCGGCGTGACGAAGATCTTGCCGTCGCCGATGCGACCCGTTTTGGTCACTTTGACGATGGCGGCGATGGTCTGGGTGACGGCGGCGTCCTGCACGACCACTTCGATTTTGATCTTCGGGCGGAAGTCCACGACGTATTCACTGCCGCGGTAAACTTCGGTGTGGCCTTTTTGGCGGCCAAAACCCTTGGCTTCGAGCACCGTCATGCCCACGACATTAATGCTGGTGAGCGAATTTTTGACGTCGTCGAGCTTGGCGGGATTGAGAATGGCTTCGATTTTTTTCATAATAGGATTGGATTTGATTTTGAAATGCTGCGGTAAATGTTCTGACTAAGCTTAAAGAGGAACGTGCCTGGAAGGCGGCGCGACCTGAACCCGTTGACCATCTTGGGCCGGCCGCCTTCACAGGCATATTCCACTTTATCATTCGTTGGCTGGCTGGATTAGTTGCTCCGGGTAACTTGCTCCGGATAAGCCACTCCACCGTGTTCATGGATGTCGAGGCCTTCCTCTTCACCCTCCTTGGAGATACGCAGGGTGCCCGTGGCCTTCACTGCATACATCAGGATCATGGAAACGGTGAACACTCCGACCGCGATGCAGGTATTGCCGATAAGCTGGGCCACCAGTTGGTTAAAGCCCCCGCCATAGAACAGGCCTACGACCGGGGATGAATTGTCGGCCCCGGTTGAGGTCGGAGCACCGAATTGACCGGTGGCGAAGAGACCCAAGCTGTAGGTGCCCCACATACCGGCCGCACCATGCACAGGCCACGCGCCGCAAGGATCGTCAATGCGCAGGTATTCGAGCAGGTCCGTGGCCAGAATGACCACGACACCGGCCACTGCGCCAAGGATGATGGCACCCGTTGGCGATACCCAGTAACAAGGACAAGTGATGGCCACCAGACCGGCCAGTAGGCCGTTCAGGGTCGCACCGCAATCCCATTTCTTGGAACGTGGATAGACAAACAACAGCGCGGCCAGACCACCCGAGCAAGCGGCCAGCGTGGTATTGGCGGCCACGCGAGCAACCCCTTGGATGTCCATGGCTGAGAGTGTACTTCCGGGATTAAACCCATACCAGCCGAACCAGAGGATGATGGCGCCGACCGAAGCCACGGTCATATCGTGACCGGGCATGGGCCCGCCGCCGTCGCGCTTAAACTTGCGCCCCAAGCGTGGACCCAGGACAATTGCGCCCGCGATGGCAATCGTGCCACCGATAGTGTGCACGATGGTCGAACCGGCGAAGTCGTGGAACGGAGCAGCCTTCCAGAACGGAATGGCATTGAGCCAGCCGTCCGGACCCCAAGCCCAGTGACCGAAGATCGGGTAGATGAAACCACTGACTCCGATGCTGTACCAGAGGTCGCCCCAGAAGCCGGTACGACCCAACATGGCGCCCGAAGTGATGGTCGAGCAAGTGTCGGCGAAGGCAAACTGGAACAAGAATATCGCCAAGGTGGCAACACCCGTGGTTTCGTAGGTGTCGGGCAAGTTCTGTAGGAAATACCACGTGTGGGTTCCCGCTGCATCACCCCAGCCAATCCAGCCACTGCCATGGCCAAACATCCAGGCGAATCCCCAAGCGTAGAAGAGCAAACCGCACAAGCAGGTATCAACGATGCCTTCGAGGAGCACATTGACGCACTCCCGGGTGCGGGCGAACCCAGCCTCCAGGAACATAAAGCCACCTTGCATGAAGAACACCAGAAAGGCCGTGACGAGCACCCACATGGTGTTAATCGGGCTGCAATAAGGTGGGTCAGGCGGTGTGGCGGGCGCAGCGGGTGCGGCGGTGCCGGCGGGCGCAGCCGCAGCGGGTGCGGGACTGCTGCCGGATGCGGAAGCGGCCGCAGGAGCAGGCGCCATCGAGGCCGTCGCTGTGGCGGCCGCAGGTGCAGCGGCTGGCGGCGTCTGCGCATGGACCTTGGAGAAGCTCAAGTAAGCCGAGATACCCATCATGATCAGGAAGCACGCCCCGATCCCTAGGAATTTCCCGCCAATGATCGCGTAGAACAACTTCCGTTGCGCCGGATCTTTCATCTTTTGAATGAATCTTTTCATATTTTTTAGTTTATTTGTTGTTGTTTATTCTGATGTTATAGTTGGTTAGGAATCTATTCTGTTGCGTGATTAATCCGCGGTCGCCCGTTCGCCAGTGGCTCTCGTGAAGGGGGCCAAATCAGCCAGATAACTTGCGGAATAAAATGCGGTCTCATCCCACTGGAATCTGCGCTTACAGACGGCGATAACGATGTTTTCAATAGGGTGGCGTTGTTGGTGTGTCATGCCCCATAGACATAGCAACTCAGGAGCCAGCAGGCATGCAAACGGCGTACAAGTCGGCCAAATTGGCGTATAAATTTCGTATTAAAATGGAATTGGCCAAGCATTGAGTCTGAACCGACCGGGTGCGCCCACCCAGTCATTCGATTGGGCACTTTTTTGTAATTCCTGCTCATTTCGCTCGGCAGTCCACCCCGGCTTGCTCTTGACGCCGCGCACGATTAAACGTAGTCTCCTCCCAATTATGAAAAGGCTATTGTCCATTGTTTTGATCTTGGCTACCGGCCTCATCTTGGCCGGTTGTTCCGGAACCAATGACCGGGGGGTCATTGTGGATAAACCCTTCGATATTTTTGGCGCGGCAGCCTCGCGTGCTCCTGCCAGCCCGTCCGCCCCCGCAGCCAATCCCTCGCCCGCCACCCCGGCGGCGAACGTTTAAGGACGGGTGCCTTGCCGGCAGGGCAGGGGGGATCCGGGAAACCAAACTTCAGTGCAACTACCTCGTGTGGTCTGGGGTTGACTAAAGTTTGGCCGGTGCTCTTTACTTAGTGTTACCCTTTTCCCCTCTGTCTAGTAACCGTAAGCATACCCTGAACATGCCCAAACGTTTTGCCCTCCTGGCTCTCACGCTCGTTTTGGGCGTAAGCCTGGCTTCGTACGCCGGCCCCACGAATGCCGCGAAGCCCGCCGCCTCGGCTGGTCCTGCCGCTGGCGATGCCAAAACCGCCGCCTTCATCAAGAACGCCCAACCCATCCTGGCCAAGTATTGTTATGAATGTCACGGCAATGGCAATCACAAGGGCGATGCCACCCTCGATAATGTTAAAAGCGCCTCCGATGTACTGAAGAATCGCTCGCTCTGGGAAACCGCCCTCCACCACGTCAATACGATGGAGATGCCCCCCAGTGACGCGAAACTCTTTCCCGATCAGGCCGAACGCGAACAACTCAGCGACTGGATAGAGGGCACGCTTTACAATTACGACCCCTCGCATCCCGATCCGGGCCGCGTCACCATTCACCGCCTCAACCGCAATGAGTATAATAACACCATCCGCGACTTGGTCGGCGTAAACTTCCAGCCCGCCGATGATTTCCCCGCTGACAATTCCGGGTATGGTTTCGATAATGTTTCCGACGTGTTGTCGTTGTCGCCCACGCTGATGCAGGGTTACCTCGCCGCCGCCAACAAGGTTTTCGACCAGGCGATTGCCACCGACCCCATTCCCAGCGAAGTGAGACATTTTCAAGCCAACTTAATGGAATTTGGTTTCAACGCCGATGGCGATAGTGGCGATGGCTGGATGCCACTGGGCTCACTGGAAGAAGACGAAGTGGCCATGACCATGCCCGTCAACGGTGGCGAATACACCGTGCGTGTGCAGACCTACAACAAGGTGCGCGCTGGTCCCGGGGCACCTGCCGCTGCCGGAGCCGCCAAACCCATTTATCTCACCTGCATGATTGACGACACCGTGACGCATGTTTGGGGCGTGATGTCCACCGACATTGCCAAGCCCGACATTTGCGAGGCGCGCATCAGCATTCCCCAGGGCAAACATCGCCTTTCCATCACTAATCGCCACCTGCGGGGTGGTTCCTACGAACTGACCATGGCCAACGGTCGCCTCGGTTTGGCCCAACGCGGCACCATCATGGTCAAGTGGGTGGAACTCGAGGGCCCGCTGCCCAATTTGTCCCTCCGCTACCCGGCCAAGGATCTCGAAATTGTCGGCGACGGCAAATTTAACGAACGCGGAGAACGCGTCCTCGATCATAATGGCGAAGTGGCGGCCAAGTTTACCGTGCCGAAGGAAGGCGAATATATTTTGCGCGCCGAAGCCTATGCCCAGCAGGCCGGCCCGGATTTTGCCAAAATGGAATTCCGCATTGACGGCAAAGTGGTCCAGGCTTTCGACGTTTATGCTCCCGCCACGCGGATTCCCACCGACGGCCAGCGCGTTTTTTCCACCCTGCTGCTCGACCCAGAGCCGCACATGTATGAATTTAAAATCAAACTGCCCCCCGGTGCCAAACGGTTCTCCGCCGCCTTCACGAACGATTTCGCCGACCCCGCGAATGCCGACCCGAATTTGCGCAAACGCAACCTGATCATTAATCACTTGGAAGTTGTTGGCCTGGATGAACCGGCCATGTTGCCGCCGATGCCGGATACGATTAAAAATCTCTACGACAAAGCCAAAGCCCAGGCCGCCTCCACCCCGGACCCGCAAACGAGCACCGCGCGTAATATCGTGGCGGATTTTGCCCAAAAGGCCTGGCGCCGCCCGGTGGCAGACCCCGAGGTGGACAAGCTCATGACCCTCTATACTGCGGCCCAAAAGGACGGCCTGTCCTTTGACGCGAGCGTCAAGCAGCCCCTCAAAGCCGTGCTGGTTTCGCCTTATTTTATTTTCCGCGGTGAAAATCAACCCGATCCGGATAATCCCGAGGCGGTCCATCCCGTCAACGAATTCGCCCTGGCCTCGCGCCTTTCATATTTCCTGTGGAGCAGCACGCCAGATGACGAATTAATCAATCTCGCCGCCCATAACCAGTTGCGCGCGCACCTCAATGAGCAAGTCAAACGCATGATGGCCTCGCCCAAAGCCCAGGCCTTCGTGGAAAATTTTGCCGGTCAATGGCTCGAAATCCGCAATCTCAACTTTATCGCGCCCGACAAGGATACCTACCCCGCGTTTGACGAAAACTTGCGGCGCGCGATGCTCAAGGAAACGGATCTTTTCTTTGGGTACATCATGCACGAAGACCGCAGCGTCATTGACTTCCTCAACGCCGATTACACGTTCGTCAACGAGCCGCTCGCCAAACTATACGGCATCCCCAATGTCACCGGAGACAGTTTCCAAAAGGTTTCACTGGTGGGCACGCCCCGGCGCGGCGTCTTCACCCAGGCCAGTGTGCTCACGTTGACTTCCAATCCCACCCGCACCTCCCCGGTGAAGCGCGGGAAGTGGGTCTTGGAGGAACTTCTGGGCTCCCCGCCGCCCCCGCCGCCGCCCAACGTCCCCGAACTGAAGAACGACGGCCAGCCGGTTGGAGGTTCTCTGCGCCAGCAAATGGAGCAGCACCGGGCTGACCCAACGTGCGCCTCCTGCCACGCGCGCATGGACCCGATTGGCTTTGGTCTCGAAAACTTTGATGGCATTGGCCGTTGGCGCGATGCCGAGCAAGTGGTCCAAAAGCCCGACCCCGCGGCCGCCGATGCCGCGGCCCAGGCTGCGGCCGACGCGGCCCAAGCTGCGGCCGATGCCGCTGCGGTTGGCGACCCGGTAACTCCGGCCACGGCACCCAAAGCGCCTGATGCGGCCTCGGCAGCTGCAAATGCGCCCAAGGCCGCCGATGCCCCGAGCGCGGCGACTCCGCCGTCGGATGTACCCCAAGCCTTCCCCATTGACCCTTCCGGCAAACTGGTCAGCGGCGAGACTTTCAAGGGCCCCGCGGAATTGGCAAATATCCTCGCCACCACCAAACGCGACTTTTTCGTCCGCACCCTCACCGATAAAATGCTCACCTACGCGCTGGGGCGCGGCACGGAATACTACGACCGCGATACCATCCAGCAAATTTCTCAGGATATGGCGAAGAATCAGTACAAGTTTTCCACGCTCATTCTCGATGTCGTTAACAGCCTGCCCTTCCAGGAAGAGCGCGGGGAAGGCGAACATCTGGCCTCGCAATAAATTTCGACGCTCCAAAATGGCCCTTGTGCCGCATCCTCTTTCGCATTATACTTAAACCCGATAGTAATATCTCCAACCCCGTTTGATCCATGAGCAAAAACTGGCAAATTCCCCGTCGGACTTTTCTCCGCGGCATGGGCACGGTAGTGGCCCTGCCCGTGCTCGAAGCCATGCTGCCTGGCAGCAAACTTTTCGGTTCCACCGCCACCAGTGCCGCCACCACGGCCGCGGGCTTCCCCAAGCGCCTCGCCTTCATCTACGTGCCGAATGGCATCAACATGTCCAAGTGGACGCCCGAAAAGGTTGGCGCCAACTACGAACTTTCGCCCACCCTGGCGCCCCTCGCGCCACACCAGGCCGACATCAACGTACTTTCCGGACTGGCCCATAAGAACGCTTTCGGCTTGGGCGATGGCGGCGGGGATCATGCCCGCGCTTCCGCCACCTACCTCACCGGCTGCCACCCTAAAAAATCCGCTTCAGATATTCACGCCGGCATTTCTGTTGACCAGGTTGTCGCCAATAAAGTTGGCGACAAGACCCGCCTGCCTTCGCTCGAATTAAGTTGCGATCGCGGCCAGGAAGCCGGCTCGTGCGACTCCGGTTACAGCTGCGCCTATCAGTTCAATATTTCGTGGCGTTCCGAAACCCAGCCAATGAACCCGGAGATTGAGCCCAAGCAGGCTTTCCAGCGTCTTTTTGGCGGCGGCACCACGGCGGAAGCCCTCGCCGCCCAGGCCAAACGCGATCACTACGACCAGAGTGTGTTGGATTTGGTGCAGGACCAGGCCAAGAGCCTCGAAACCAAACTCGGCACCACCGACCGCCGCAAGCTCGACGAGTACTTTACCTCCATCCGCGATGTCGAACGCCGCATTCAGATGAACGGCGTGGCCCCGCCCGCAGTTCCGGATGGCGCCATGGGTGATATGAATGGCGATTACACTTTTGAAAGCCACATGAAGCTGATGTTCGACCTCATGACGCTTTCCTTTCAAACCGACACAACCCGGGTTTCCACCTTCCTCGTCTCGCACGATGGCGGCAACCGCCCGTACCCCTTCATCGGCGTCGCCCAAGGCCACCACCACATCTCGCATCACCGCAACCAGCCCGATGCCCTCGCCCGCCTGGCCATCATTGACAACTGGCACATCAAGCAGTTCGCCTACTTCCTCGACAAGCTGAAATCCGTCAAGGAAGGCGATGGCACCCTGCTCGACAACTCCATGATTGTCTTTGGCGGCGGCATCAGTGATGGCAACGCTCACTCGCATGACGACCTGCCCACCATCCTTGCCGGGCGCGGCGCCGGCACCATTACCCCGGGCCGCCACCTTCAGTTCGACGGCGACCATATGGCGAATCTCCACGTCTCCCTGCTCAACCGGATGGGTGTTCCCACCCAAAGATTCGGCGACAGCACCGGCGCACTCGAAGCCATCGCCTAGAGTTCAATCGCCATTCAGTTTTCCCAAAACCCGCGGTAACGCGGGTTTTGTTTTTGGCCGGGCCACAAACTACTTCGTCGCCGGGGCGGCATCAGCCTTCGGCACTTGGTCGCTCCACAGCCAGCGCATGGAGTCCGGGAAGATCGGGCCGCCGAAGTCGCTGCCGTGAACATTTTCGCCCAGGACATAGCGCACCTCGTACCCCTTGTCGCGCAGGTTCTCGTAGAGCATTTTGTTTTGCAGATACCAGTCGCGGGTCGGGTCTTCGGGCCGGCGCTGGTCATTCGTTCCATCCGACATGAAAACCTTGATCGGCTTTTTGTCGGCGGCCTTGACCAGGCCGGGGATCACGTTCCCGCCGCGGATGTTGGTGAAGCTCCCCACATCGCTCAGCACTTTGCCAAATTGATCCGGGTGGTTCCATGCTACATTGAACGCGCAAATGGCCCCGGAACTAATGCCGATGATGGCCCGGCCCGCGGGATCTTTGCGGATGTTGTATTTCTTCTCCACG
>CAZCMU010000023.1:0-21770 GCA_964499725.1 uncultured Opitutales bacterium | reverse complement strand
GAAAATGACCGAGCAATCGGTGGCGTGGTCGGAGTCATCCATCGTGGCGCCGGGGCGTTTTTCCGCGCGACCCAGGGCGTAGGCAAAGGGCCGGGGCAGGGCGACCAATTTGCCGTGGCGGGGCAGGCGCTCATACATCGCGCCTTCCAGGGCGGTTTTCGCCAAAATGGCTTCCTCCGGTTTGCTCGCGGAGAACAGCCGGTTTTTCATCTGGTTGAGCAGCATGTTGCCGGTCGGGTCCCCGTCCTTTAACACCAGTCCAAATTCGCGAAACAGCGTTTGCTGCAGCACCTTGAGCAAAATGGACAGGTAATACGTTTTGCCGGCGCTGGGCGCGCCCACGATGGAAAAGATGAATTGCGGCACATCCAAAAATCCCGGCGGCAGGCGGCGGCGGCAGTGCGGGCAGGCGAGGTCGGAGGACGGCAGCCCGAGCGGATCAATCGCCTGCCCAAGGTCGTTGAAGCGCGTCGGGAAAAAACGCAGGCGCGCGTCCTCGCCCAGGATGGGGTCGCCGCGCAGGCTGTCGTGCGCGGCAATGTTCATGGCGTCTCCGGCGTCAAATTTCAGCCAGCAAACGGGGCAGGTGAACGCACCTTGCGAACCGTCGAGCACGGGCGTTTCGGTTTGGTCCGTGGGCGCGGGCACGCTGGCGCCAAGGGCGTCAAAGACTTGCGTGAGGTGGAAGCCGCTGTCCAACCCCACCGGCGCGGCGGCGTAGAGCACGGGGTCGAACCCGCGCTGGCGGACCAGTTCCGGCAATTCGCGCAGGCGCGTGATGGCTTCGACCTGGCCGTCGGCAATGCGAAAGAGCCGCCAGTCGTCAGTCTGGACTTTTTCAATTTGCTCCTGGGCCGGTTCGCCCACGGCCAGGGCGATCAATTCCCGCCCGATTTGCACGAGGGATATGCCGGGTTCCAACTCGCAGGTGTTCGTCAGCAGCGAGCCGTTGACGCGCACGCCGCGCGGGGTCTCCGCCGTCAGGCGGAACCGGCCCTCGTCATTGGTTTCCAGCAGGCAGCCGGGCTGGCCGGGCGCGAGGCTGAGGGTTTTCCAGTCGGCCTCGGCGGTGTGGCCGAGGTGCGCGGGGAATTTCGCCAATTCGACGGCCTGCCCGCGCATGCAGTCGAGCAGGATCAGGCGCTGGCGGCGGAAACCCTTGCGGGCCAGGGTGACAAAGTTGGGCAGGGGCGACGACATGCGCGAAGCGGCGGTTGGGAAAAACCGTTAGGAGCCGGGGGCCGGCCCGCGGTCAGGTTCCGCGAAGTCCGGGCCGCCATTCTCATGCCTCCTCCCTGCTTTGCCAACTCAAAATGAGAGAGGGGGAGATTAGGCTGGGGGTGGAGGCGTTGCTGACCGACGGCCACGATTCAATCAGAAGGCGTGACCACAAGGCGCAGGAACGCGGTGCCGCTGGGGGGGAGGGGATAAATCGCCGTGTCCTGTAAGTTATCGTTCGGGTTTATGACCACCCCGTCTGTACTCCAAGTGGCCAAGTCGGTGCTCGCTTCAACGTTGTAGATCACATCACTTTGGTAAGCGGTGAAGATCAGTTCAAGGTAGCCATTGGCCACGGCGGGTTGCGGCAACCCCATATGGCCATCCACCCACGGATTCAAGTTCAAGGCGTATTTGAGGTAATTGGAAATGCCATCGCCGGATGGGCTGGCATTGTCGCCACTAATGGTGGAGTCCAGCAACTGCGGGACAGTGAAATACTGTTGCAACCAAGTGGTCTTGGACGCGGAAATCCCCGAGGGCAGCGGCGTGCTTATCACCAGTTGGCCCGTCGCAGCATTGAAGGTGAAGGTTGCGCCCGAAATTGTGCCGCTCCACACCCCGCCGCAATCCGTCAATGCGCCAGTGTAGAGACCGGCCAGGGTCACATTGCCAAAGTCGTTGGAAGTGCCGCCGTTGCTGGTTATCAGTTGGTAGGTTCCAGCGTGCAGATTACTGCTCAGGTTCAGCACCACATTGCCGGCTTCTGCTAGTGTCCCTGCCACGGGCAAATTGGTGAAATTTCCGGAGTCAGTGATGGAGAAAGTTGTGGTGCCACTGGGATTCAACGGCACGATGGTGTAGTTCGTCACCAGTTGCCCCGTGATGGCATTGAAACTAAAATTCACCCCCGAAGTGCTGCCGGTCCACACGCCGCCGCTGTCGGTCAACGCGGTGGAATAGAGGCCGGCAACCGTTACGTTGCCGAAATCATTGGAGAGCCCGCCGGTGCTGGTAATCAGTTGGTAGGTTCCGGGCTGGAAGCCGCTGCTAAGGTTTATCACCATGTTGCCCGCTTCCGCCAGCGAGCCGGTCACGGACAAGTTGGAGTAATTGCCGGGATTGGTGAGAGAAAATGTCGTGGTCGCGGCAGGATCGAGCGAGAGAGAATTAACCGAAAGGGTGCCGACATAGGTTAAGTTGCCGTAATTACCAGGAGTAAGGCTGCCATTGTCACCCGGATTAAGCCCACCGCCAGCGTTAACCGTGACGGGTCCTAAGACCGTGCCGTTGCCGCCCAGTGCGGCGCCACTTTTGACCGCCACATTACTCGCAGCAGCCAACTGGCCGTCTACCAAAAGGGTGCCGCTGTTGATGGTCGTGGCACCGGTGTAAGTATGGGTGCCGGTCAGCGTCAAATTACCGCCCGCATTGATTGCAACTGTTCCGGTGCCGGAGATGGCGGCGGGGCATGCATCGTCATACAGGGATGAGAAAGCCAAGGCGGAGTTGTTCGCAATATTTCCAGTAAGCAAGAATTCAGATTCGGCGAACACTAATGTGCCGGTTTTTATCGTGGTGATTCCGGTGTAAATTGGATTGAAAATGGTCAACGTCCCGGTTCCTTCTTGAATCAAATTTCCGGAGCCTTCAGGATCTTGCAGGCTGCTATCAAAGGCTTGGTTAAAAATGAGATTGGTGCCGCTGATAAAGTAGACACCTTGAATTTGAGCGGTATTACCGGTGAGAATCATATTGCCGGAAAAGACCTGAATCGGAAAGGATGGCGAGAAGGCCAAAATTTGGCCGGACAGCGTGAGATTTCCTGATCCTGATTTATAAAAAAATGTGGCAAGACCTCCAAATACGGTGATATTGCCCGCGTAGCTGGCATCGAAATTCTGTGTGAAATTCAAGGTTCCGGCTTCAAGGGTAAGATTCCCGCCCATTTGCGAAGTATCACCGTTCAGAATAAGGATGCCTTCGGTAAATTCAGGAGGGGGCACAGTCCCAATCTGGAGATTGCCGGTAAAGGTACTGGTTCCGTTCATGGTTACATTGCTTTGGACGCTAACGGTGCCATTTCCGGAAAGGATGCCGACGTAATTGATTTGTCTACTCTGCTGGCCAATAATCAGAGTGGCATTGTCGGTGATATTGGTGGACAGGTTGGCGGGAATAAATGAACTCAGTGCAATGGACAAAGTGCCGGCGTTGACGGTGGTGTTGCCCGTGTAAAATGAAGTGCCCGCACCATTAACCGACAAGGTAAGGCTTAGATTGCCATTGCCATTTTTGGTTAGGTTGCCTGTCCCGCTGAGGTTGCCGCTAAAAGTGCAATTGAAACCATTGGTGTCAAAAATGCAGCCATTTCCGGTCATGGTCATGTTGGGGGTGAAAGCGATGTTCTTAGTCACCTGCATGGTTCCACCGTTCCAATTGATGGTGGCATTGCCAGAGTTATTAAAAGGGAAAATCAAGGATCCATTGGCGTTGCCGTCCTGAAAAAAAGCGCCCGAATTTAAATTTAAGGTTCCGTTGCCTGCTCCCCCAAGGAAGATGTTTCCGCTGGTCATATTTATGACTCCGCCATTGGCCAGGGTAAGGTTACCACTGCTGTTCGTGCCATTGCCCACGGCAATGTTGCCGGTGGCGTTCCAGACAGAGCCGCTATCTGTTATGGTGACGGAACCGTTGCTGTTTGCCTTATCACCGATAAAACCCTCGATGGTGGTGGTTAAATTTGCGCCATTGGCCACAGTGATATTGCAGGTACCGTTGACGCCCGCACCCAGAAACATCCCGGGCAACCACTCCGTGCCAGGGTCTGTGACCAGCACCGTCCCGTTGGATCCCGTCACATCACCCACAAGGCCCAAGCCATTGACGATGGCACCGTTGGCAATAGTAAGGTTGCCTGTGCCGTGGTCGCCCACTATCGCGCTTCCGGAAGGGGGTGGATTCGTACTCTCGTTAGTAGTTAGCACGGTGCCCGTATCCTTAACCAGAACTGAGCCGCTTGAGCCCGTTTGATTGCCAACGAGAAAAAAAGTATTTACTGTGAGATGCGCTCCACCCTCGATGGTCAGCAAAGTATTTGCGCCACTGGAAGTGGTATTGCCCACTGTGATGTTTGGAACTCCTATCGTGCCTGTGCTCAACACCGGCCGGTTGCCGGAATTAGTGTCAATCGTGACGTTGGATATGGGGTTTGGCAACACGCCCCCCCAGTTTGCCGCAGTGCTCCAGTTAGTGCTGGTGCCGCCATTCCAGATGCTCACCTGCTGCCCCGCAACATCCGAGGTGGCGACCAATAATCCCACCAACGCCGCGACGAGCACACCGGCCAGATGGGGGCCACGCGCAGACAACTTCATACCCAGTAGAAAGATTGGGGTGGTCATTACAAAAAACTACCAACCGCCGAATGATTGTGACGGTTAAACCTTATATTCCGAACCTAACGGGTAGGGCAAGGTGGATTTTTACCGCAAAGGCGTTAAGCCCCCAAGGGCGCAGCAAGTCTGCGCCCCTACATTAATCTTCCCCAATTTACGGCCCGACGACGGCTTCGTACTGGCCCGGCGGCAGGGGCGGGTTTTGGGTGAACCACTCGCGCAGGGTATCGCGCAGGAAATCATTCACGCGCGGGTCGTTGGGGGAATTGCCCTGCGCCATGGCGTCAAAGCCGGGCTCAATCACCGGCTCGCTGGCCAGGCCGGCGGCGTTGAATTGCAGGATAAAACTCACCGGTTGCCAGGCGGTATTGCCTATCGGCGGCGCCAGATTGGGCGGCCAGACGAGTTCGATCGCGGGAATATTGGGCGAGCCCAGCGTTTCCAGCCGGGTGATGCGCACAAAGGCTCCGCGCGCCGCCAGTTTATTGCCCGGCGGGTGGGCCTGGCCGAAGGAGCTGAGCAAATCCCACTGGGTCGGTTTGAGCGCATCATCCGGTCCCGTGGCCACCTGGGCGGCGGGGATGGGCTGGCGAAAGTCAACTTCGCTGGACGCGGGCTGGACGGTGAACGGGGCAAAAACCGGGTGCAGCGGCGCGGCGGTGGGCGGCAGCGCCTGGGATGAAAAACTTTTTTCCGTGGAGAGGTAAGTTTGCTCCGGGCTAAATTGGGCCTCGGCCACCAACGTTTGCAGGGCGGTGCTGTTGGCGATATCGTTGTAGTGGATATAAGGCGCGGGCGGCAAGACGCCAGCGGTCCTGGCGGGCAGGACCGTGAAATGGAATAACAACAGGACGCCGAGGTGGACGATGACGCCGAAAAGCAGCGCGAGAAGAAATACCGGCGGCCCGGCGGGCCGGCCATTGCGCAGATGCTCGGAGGGCGGCGGAGGCAACGCCGAAGCGCTGGAGGAGGCAGCAGGCACGGGAAGGGCAGGTTAGGGATTTTTTGAATCAGCGGCGGGGGTGCCGGCCGGCGCCCCAGTGTCTGGCCCGGGGGTGGGAATGACTGCGAGCTGCACGGTTTCGAAGCCGGCCTGTTTGGCCAGCGCGCACACGTCATTGTAGATTTGGACCTTAACCTCGCTGTTCATTTTGACCAACAGCACCAGATGGGGCCGGTTGGCGCGCTTCACAAAATCCCGGAGGGCCGGAAGCAGATCGGCCTGGTAGTGGCGGCCGTCGTCGAGGTAAAAGTAAGGCAACATGATGGTCAGTGCCGTATCAATATGCATCAGCGCGGGCGGCCCGGCGCTTTCCGGCAGCACCAGGTGGGGCGGCAAACTCCTATCCGGAGTCACTCCCACGGCGAGCCCCGGCGCGTAAATGTAGGTGGAACCCAGCAGGGTCATCAACCAGCCCACGAGCAGGACGTTGAGCCACGGCACAACCTCCAGCCGCAAATTTGGCCGGCGCACATGGCGCATCAAACCCAATGGACTGGTGAGGGACATGATGGCGAAAAATTCCGGGAAAGTTTGCGGGCTGGTGAATACACCTATTTGCCCATGGGCTGCCCGGGGTCTTCCGGCGGCAAAGGTGTCGCAGGCAAGTCAACCAGCAGGAATTGGAGCATTTCGTTGCCGACCCATTCCATGTCGTGGACGAGCGCACGCACGCGGCCATGCAGGAAGTGGTAGGCCAGATACGCCAGCACGGCAATGGCCAGGCCGCTTGCCGTGGTGACCAGGGCTTGGGCAATAATGTCGGAAAAGTCCGCGGCGTCCGCATACGAATTGCCGCCCGCCATCCGTTGAAAACCTTTCAAGAGGCTCAAGACCGTGCCGAGCAAACCCAGCAGCGGGGCAATTTTGGCAATCACGGCGATGGTGCCGAGACGGCGTTCGAGCGTGGGAACTTCGACCAGCGCCATGGCCTGGATGGCGTTGCGCAGGCGCGTTTCATCTTCCTGATAATGCCGCAACGCGGCTTTGACGACGGCGGCCACCGGGCCGGGAGTTTCCTCGCAGACGGTCAGGGCCTCCAGGATGCGGCGTTTGCGCGCGAGGTTTTTGATGCCCTCGACAAATTCCGCCGTGCGAATCTGGCCCTTGTGCAGGAACAGCGCCCGCTCGAGGAAAAATACGCACCCGAGCAGGCTCAGCGCGAACAAGGGCCACATCATGGGCCCGCCCCGTTCCAGCAAGGTTAGATCAAAAAGATTCATGCTTGAGAGACAGGCAATCTAACGCGCGGAACCGCGCTTGATAAGCTCAAATGACAAGTTTTTACGCAACTTGTTCATTTCGCGGGCGTTGGGGGCGGCAGTTCCGGGGTCCACCCCAGCACATAGGCCGGGTCGCGGTAGTTTTTAATCGTGTCAGCGTCATGTTCCAGGGTCAGTTGTTGGGTGAAGTCGGGGCGCTGACTGATGTCCACGAGTTGCCCGTCGCTGAGGTTGGTGCTGTGGAATTCCCAAAAATGGACGTGGGGCGCGGTGGTCGCGCCGCCATCGAGCTGCCAGGCTTTCGGTGAGAATTGCGGGCCTAATTCACAGTCGAGCAAAACCACTTCGCTATAAGGATATCCGCGGCGGGTCGGCGGCAGTCCGGCGGGGTCAATGCGGGAGATAATCATGCCGGTGACACCCGGTGCGGTGGTGAACTTGCACTTGTCATACACGAAGCCGTGGTTGGCGTCGGTGTTGCGGATTTGGGTATAGTAGCCGCGATTAAGGCTCTGGAGTTCGCAGTTTTCAAAAAATGCCGGCCCGCGCCCCCACATAAAGTCCACGTCGCCTTCGATGAAGCTGTCCATGACAAAGGCGGAATCGTTGATTTGCAGTGTGTCTTGCAGGCTGGAAAGATTGCAGCGGCTTATTATATTTTGTCCACCCGTCAGAATGAGCGCTTCAGCTTGCGAGCCGCCTTTCGGCGTCGAGTTTTTCAGCGTGAGGTTGACAAAATCAATGCCTGCGGAGTGGTTGGCGAAAAATGACGCCCGATGGTAGGCGCCGGTGGTCGGGAGTTCGGTGGTATTGGGCTGGCTGTTTAACCGTTCGTTATTGGGATACCCGATGATGGTCCCGGCGCGGTCTTCGCCGAGAAAAGTAAGATTCGCTTTGTGGTCGAAATAGACGACTTCCATATAAAGACCTTGGCGGATGAATATCGTGACGCGTTGCGCCGGTTGGTCCGGGGTGAAATCTACGGCGCCCTGTACCGTGGCAAAATCACCGGAGCCGTCGGCGGCGACGACAACGCGGTTCGCCTCCGCGGCCGGCGGGTTGGCCTTGGTGGTGAAGACCCACGCCTGATTGCCACTAAAGCCTTGGAATGGTTTTCCATCAAGTTGCAGGACACCGGCGTCCATTTGCACAGAGTAAGTTTTGCCGTAATCCAAAACATGATGGTGGGGATAGATTACGGCGGTGTTGCCGCTGGGGAGGATGGGATAAAGGTGGAAGTTATTCTCGCCGCCAATGACGTAGTTTTGCGAAGTGGCGGGCAGGCCACTGTCAATCGTGTCCACCAGCCGGTTGTCGGCCGCGTCATAAATCCGCACCCGGCCGGCGTTGCCCAGGGTCGGCGCATGGTCGAACACGAGGGTCAGCAGGGTATCCGGGCAGACACTTTTTGCCTGATTGTTTGGCCGGCAGTTCACGAGCGCGGGCAATGGCGCGGTTGCTTGCGCGAGCAGTGCACCCGGCCAGAAAATGGCCAGCACAGAAAAAGCAACCAGCAGGGTGGTTTTCATGGGGCGGGGCTCTGAATGTTGGCAAATGAAGGCTGGATAATCGAAGTAAATATTTCCGTCTGCCGGCGAAATTTACGGCTCGCATCCTTCCGCTCCTGCCGCCTGTATGCTACCTCGCTGTTTTATGTCTTTTCTTTCCCCTGCATTCACTCCCGCGTGGAGCCGCCTGACGGCCGACCGCGTCGAACCCGACATCACCGCCGCGCTGGCCGACGCCCAGGCCAAGTTTGACACCATCGCCGCGCAAGACCCCGCGCAGTTCTGCTACGAAAGCGTCCTCGGCGCATTTGACGAAGCCGCCGCCACCCTCGACCGCGCGTGGAGCCGCGTTCAACACTTGGACGCAGTGTGCAACACTCCGGCGCTCCGAGCCGCTTACAATGCAATGCTGCCGAAGGTGACTGATTTTTACACCCGCATATATTTGCACGAAGGCCTGTGGAAAACCCTGCAAGATTACCGTGACACGGCCGACGCCCGCGCCCTGGCTGGCGCCCGCCTCCGCTTTTTGGAGGAAACCTTGGAGGATTTTCGCGACTCCGGAGCCGAATTGTCGGCGGTTTACAAAACAGAACTGGAGCGCCTCAACTCCGAACTTTCCGCGGTGACGCAAAAGTTTGCGGAAAACGTTCTCGACGCCACCAACGCCTGGGAACTGGTCATCACGGATGAGGCGCGACTGGCCGGCCTGCCCGACAGCGCCCGCGCTGCCGCTCGCCAAAGTTTCCTGCAAAAAAATCCCACTGCGGGCGAACAACCCGGCTGGCGCATCACTTTGCACGCGCCTTCCTACCTGCCGGTTATGAAATATGCGCGGGATGACGCCCTGCGCCGCGAGGTCTGGGCGGCGGCGGCGGGTGTTGGTCGGCGTGCACCTTATGACAACGTGGCGCTGATTCCCAAAATCCTCGCCTTGCGCCAGGCCAAGGCCCGTCTGCTAGGCCGCCCGCAATTTGCCGATTTGGTGCTCCATCGCCGCATGGCCAAAAGCGGCGCCGGGGCGCTGGCCTTCATCGAACAACTGCATGGCCGCTTGGTCGGTGCATTCGAACGTGAGCAGCGCGAGTTGGAGGCTTTCAAGGCCGCCCGCACGGGCCAGCCGGCCGGCGCGCTGGAACCTTGGGAAGTGCTGTTTTGGTCCGAGCAATTTCGCCTGGCGAAATTCGATTTTGACGAAGAAAAATTGCGCCCCTACCTGCCGATTGAAGGCGTGTTGGGTGGTCTGTTCAAACTTGCCGAAACACTATTTAGCGTGCGGCTGACCGAGCGGCCGACGGTGTTTCTGCCGCCGGGCGGCGGCGTAGCCCCGCTGGGCGCCATCGAGGTCTGGCATCCCGAGGTGAAATTTTACGATTTGCACGACGCCGACGGCCGCCACTTGGGCTCATTCTACGCCGACTGGCACCCGCGTGAAAGCAAGCGCGGCGGCGCTTGGATGAATTATTTTGAGACGGGCGGTCCGCGTCCGGGTGGCCGCTTTGCGCCGCATCTGGGCATTATCGCGGGCAACCTCACGGCGTCCCTGGAAGGCCGGCCCGCGTTGTTGACGCACGATGAAGTGCTGGTCATTTTCCACGAATTCGGACATTTGCTGCATCATTTGCTGGGTGAGGTGGAGGTCAAGTCCCTCAATGGCGTGCGGGTGACCTGGGACTTTGTCGAGCTGCCTTCGCAAATCATGGAAAACTGGGTCTGGGAGCGGGCGGGGCTCGACTTGGTCTCGCGCCATTACAAAACCGGCGCGCCGCTGCCGGACGAGCTCTTTGAAAAGCTGAGCGCCACGCGCAATTTTCTCGCCGCCTCGGGCATGATGCGGCTGATCGCTTACAGCAAAATGGATCTCGATCTGCACCTGCACGCGGCCGAGTTGACCGGTGCTCAGCCGCTGCCGGATATGGATGCCTGGCTTCGCGCGCAGTTGACCGGCTACCTGCCGCGCTACCGCACCACCCCGCCGTCGTTTGCGCCGCGTTTCACCCATATCTTCTCGGAACCGGTGGGCTACGCCGCGGGCTATTATTCGTACAAATGGTCCCTCGTGCTCGATGCCGACGCGTTCACCCGTTTTCAAAAGGAAGGCGTCCTTAACTCCGCGACGGGTCGCGCTTTCCGCCAGCATATCCTGGCGCGCGGCAATAGCGCCCCGCCGGAAGAGCTCTTTCGAGATTTCATGGGTCGCGACCCCGATGCCACCGCCGACTTGGTTCGGTCGGGTTTGTCCGGCTAGCAAACCCAGCCAAGACTGACGCGACTGCAATATCAATTCACCAAGCCGTTGAGTGCGGGTTCGTCGAGAAGATTGCGCACCCGCACCATTAGGGTGTTGAGGGAAAAAGGCTTTTGCAGTTGGTCCAGGCCCGGGCCGGAGCTGTCAAATAGACCAACATTCTCATACCCTGACATCAAGAGCACGCGCAGCGTCGGTTTTTGTTTGCGCAGTTGTTCGGCCAGCACCCGGCCTGAAAGCTTGGGCAGCACCACGTCGGCCACCAACAGGTCAAAGTTACCCTGATTTTGATTGAACTGCATCAGGGCCTCTTCGCCACTTCTGGCCGCCACGGTGGTGTAACCGTGGACCTCCAGCAGGCTTTTGACGCAGTCAGCGAAATCAGGATCATCCTCGACGAGCAGGACGCGCTCGTGGCCGCGGGGGGATTCCATCGGTGCGTCTTCGTTCACGAAGCCGGTCGGCGGATCGCTTTCAAGGGCCGGCAGGAAAATGGTAAAGTCCGTGCCCTCGCCTGGCACACTGTGCACCTCGACCCGTCCGCCGTTTTGTTTCACAAAGTGGTAAACCATGGCCAACCCCAGGCCGGTGCCTTTGCCCACTTCCTTGGTGGTGAAAAACGGCTCAAAAATCCGGTCGCGGATTTCCGACGGAATGCCGCAGCCGGTGTCGCTGACCTTGAGCAAGACATAGATTCCCGGGCCATTGAGACTGTGCTGCGCCGCCGTCTGCGCGTCATGTTTGCGGCTGGCCAGGCTGATGGTGATGCGGCCCGCTTCGGCGATGGCGTCGCGGGCATTGAGGCAAAGATTGACCAGAATTTGCTCGATTTGGCCGGGGTCAGTATGTAATTGCGGCAGTCCCGATGGCACGTCGATCACCAACTCAATGTTTTCCCGAAACAACGGGCGCATCATTTTTTCCACTTCCCGCACGATTTCCGCTGGGGCCACCGCCTGGGGTGGCGTGGCGGCGCGCCGGCTGAAGTTCATCAGCCGCGACACGAGGTCGGTGCCCCTTTGCCCAGCCGCGCGAATGTTGCGGTAATATTTTTCCAGCGGGTCGCCCGGTTGGGCTTTGAGCAGCAGCAGGTCCGCAAAGGAATTGATGATGGCGAGCAGATTGTTGAAGTCATGCGAAATGCCCCCGGCCAGGCGCCCCACGGCATCGAGCTTTTGCGCCCGGCGGATGTTTTCCTCCAGCTCATCGAGAAGGGTGACGTCCCGGAGGATGACGACGCGACCCACGGCCAGCCCATCAGTTTCGGTAAGGGCATTCGTCTGAATTTGCACCAGCCGGGCTTCGTTTTTTTCCTTCATGAGCACCAGCGGGTGCGCTGGATTGGTGCGAAAATCCGCCCGCAGCACGCGCTCAACGATGTCGGGCAGGCGGGTGCGCGTCTCGCGTTCACGCAAATCCAGCAGTTCGCCCAGCGGATGGCCCAGGCATTGCTGGGCCGTTTTGCCGAGCATGCGTTCGGCGGCTGGATTCAGGTAGGTCATCCGGCCCGCCGCATCCGTGGTAAAAACATAATCCTCCAAGACGCCCAAAGTGGCGGCGAGGCGCTGTTCAGAGGCTTTGCCCAGCCGGTCAATCCTCGCCTTGTAAAGCGCCATTTCGATGGTGATCAGCATCTCCTTTTCCCGGTAGGGCTTGAGCAGGTAGGCAAAGGGGGCCGTGCGCCGTGCGCGTTCGATCGTGGCCTCATCGGAATACGCGGTCATGTAAATCAACGGCACATCCAGTTCGCTCAAAATTCTTTTGGCGGCATCCACCCCGTCCTGTTTGCCGGGAACCTGGATGTCCATTAGCAGCAAGTCCGGCTTGGTGGTGCGCGCCAATTCAATGGCCTCTTCGCTGGATCGTGCCACGCCGGCAATTTCATAGCGGCCACGGGCGAGGATTTTTTTCAGGATAAACGTTGAGCCGGCATCATCTTCTAAAATCAACACCCGTGCGGCGGGCGCCGAAAGGGGCCCGGCGGTCGTGGAGGAGGCCGTCGGAGGCATGGTCGAGCTCATAACAAGCGCCGGCCATGGCCAGCAGAATACAACTTAATTAATGTCGGGCACTCAGCCAAAGAACATCCGCCTCATTGCAAGTGACTGCAAGAAAAACCAAACAAGGTGAACACCCTAGACATAATTGAATTTTATGGTAGTGGGCTTTATCACGAGGAATACGATTGATTCCTGGGTCAATGCGGTAGTATCTTTAATTGTCGCCTGGTGAATCCCCTGTTGTGTTCCGCGACGCCCCTTTCCTGCCTTCGGAGAATAGGGCCGTACCTTCAGGCCGAGTAAATAATCAAAGGCATTTTACATTACCGATGGACAGGATGAGATTTGACCCGAAGTTTTTATCATGAAACGAGTTGTAATCATCGAAGACGAAACCATGCTGCGCGACCTGCTCGCCGAGCTGCTCAAGAGCTTTCCGCTCTGCACGCTGGCGGGAACGTTTGGCGATGGTATCGAGGGTTGGAAGGGACTGCAAAAAATCAAACCTGACATGGTCATCCTCGACATCAAGATTCCTTCGCTCAACGGACTGGAAGTCTTGCGGCGGCTCCGGGAAGAATTGCCCAATTGTCATGTCCTGCTTTTCAGCGCGTTTTTCTCCACGAGCATGGTCCGTCAGGCCCTCAAGGCGGGTGCAAACGGCATCATCGAAAAAACCGCCGGTCTGCCCGAGATGGAAAAGGCCATACGCGCGGTGATTGACGGCGGCACCTACCTGGGGCCCGGCGTGGCTGACATCGTGCGCCGAATCATGGTGGAACCCAACAAGGACGACTCCCTCGAAAGTTTGTCGGAGCGCGAACGCGAAGTCCTGCAATTTGTCGCTGAAGGTTACAGCACCAAGGAGATTGCGGTCAAATTGTCCATCAGCATCAAGACGGCGGAGACGCACCGCTCGAACCTGATGACCAAACTTAATCTGCACGGGATTGCCGGGCTGACCCGCTATGCCATCGAGAATGGCCTCATCAAGGCTGCACCATCCTCGACCGAGTAGGAGGGGATTATTTAGCCTGCGCGGGCCCGGGCCTCCGCCACCACAGCGTCCATCCAGGCTTCGAATTTGGGTTTGAGCGCTGCTTCCAAGGCTGGGCGGTCGGCTCTTTCAGCCAGCGGTTCCTTCGCGTAGAAATAGAGCTTCAGTTTGGGTTCGGTCCCGCTGCCACGAACGGCACAGCGCCAGTCACCCGCCAGTTCGTAGAGCAGGAAATCCTCCCGGGGCACCAATTCACCTTCCTCGTCATGGTGTTCATCGTTGAGAAAGTCGTGGGCTTGTTCAACGGCGCGGCCGCCGAGCGTCTTGGGCGGGCTCAAATGCAGTGCGCCCAGCGCGCGTTGAATCTGGGCGACCCCCGCCGCGCCTTCGAAAGTGAGCGTGCGCAGGCTTTCCTTGTGGTAACCATGGCGCGCGTAGAGGGTGTCGAGCGCGCTGGTTGCCGTCAGCCCTTGCGCGGCCAGCCACGCGGTGAGTTCCACAGCCATCGCGGAGGCGGCGTTGCCATCCTTGTCGCGCACGGTGTCGCCAGCCAGGCAGCCGTAACTTTCTTCAGCGGCCAGCACCAGCCACGCCGAATGGCGCAGACCCAGCGCGGCGCGTTCCCGCGGCGGCAGTGCGGCAATTTGCGCCGGTGTGCGCCGGTCTCCAGCGCTGGCCAAGGCCGCCAGTAGTTCTACTTCGTAACGGTGTAGTTTGGCGCCCATCCATTTAAAGCCGGTTAAAGTATTCACGCAGCGACCGCCGTGGCCATGGGCAATGGCGTCAAGCAGGGGCGTAGTGACAAAACTTTTTAGCACTACCGCCCGCGGCGAACCTTCCTTGGGCAGCCAGCCAAGCTCCTTGGCCCGCTGGTAGCGGTAGTCAGCCAGTAATGCGCCCAGTTCATTGCCCGTCAGTGCGCGGTAAGTGCCATCAACTTCGCAAAACATGGTGCCCAGCCGGTCATCATCCGGGTCGGTGGCCAGGCCAACCGCAGCTTGAGTTGCGCGGACTTGTTCCAGTACCATCGCCAGCGCGCGCGGATCCTCGGGATTGGGTGAGGGCACTGTTCGGAAAAGCGCGTCAAATTTCATCTGTGGCGCAACCTCGACCACCTCCGCGCCCAAACGGCGCAGGAGGCCGGGGATGACCACCCCGCCCGTGCCATGCAGGGCGGAATAGACGACGCGCGGTTTGCGCGCGGCAATCAGTGGCGCATCCAACACAACCTGCGCGGCCGCGTCGACATACTGTTGTTCAACTTCGGCTGAAACAGTTTTCCAAACCGCGTCCTGGTTCACCGCGGTTTGCTTGAGCATGGGGCCCAATTCGGCAAGTTCAATCGCCAGCACCGTCGTGACAATTTGATCCGCCAGCGGCGGCACAACTTGGCCGCCATGCGCCGCATAAACTTTGTAACCGTTGTCGTGCGGGGGATTATGGCTGGCGGTCAGCACGATGCCCGCATCGGCGGCCAGCGCGCGCACGGTAAAGCTAAGCTGTGGAGTCGAGCGCGGACCGGTAAACAGCCACGCCTCGCCGCCTTGAATCACCCATACTCGTGCAGCCAGTTCGGCAAAATAACGTGAAAAATGCCGCACGTCGTGAGCGATGACCAGCCGGGGGGCGCCCCTCGTGCCCGCGCTTTGGACGCTGCGGAAAAGGCCCATCGTTGCGCGGGTGACGGTGACGTCGTTCAGATTGTTGGCGCCGATGGCCGGGTGCGCCGGGTCGTCCACCCCGCCGGGTCCAAGTTCCGTGGGTGCCGACTGGCGGCCAATGATTCGCCCGCGCATGCCGCCGGTGCCGAAACTCAAGTTGCGGAAAAAACGGTCTTCCAGTTCGCCCCAGGCCTGTGCGGCCACCAACTCGTCGAGCGCCGTTTGCGCCCAGACTGGCAAAAAGCCCCCGTTGCGCCACGAATCAAGGCGCGTTTGAGCGGCGGGAGAAAGTTTCGTCACCATGAGAATGCGGGTTAAGTTAAAACTAATCCGTCGGCCAGCTTCGGTTTGGGGTTAAGTTGCGCCCAGCGCGCCGCGACACTCGCCGCATCGTCGCCAAACAGCGGGCTGATTTCCAGCGCAAACGGCGGCTCGCCACTGGCATCCGTGGGCACGCTCACCCCCGCGGCTTTGAGCCAGCGCGCGAATTGTCGCAGCTGGTCGGCGCGGCACGATGCAGTGGAATCAACCCCGGTCGCATTTTTCACCGGTGAAAAATCGTCGGCTCGTTCCGTTTCAATAATGCAGGCCCGCTTGGCGAATGGCAGGGCATCGAAAACGAACAGCTCAAACTTTACGCCATTGGGCTGGGCGGGCGACACGGGTTGGCCCTGGGCATCAATCGTCGTCACTTTTTTGTCGGCGCGGTGGAAGGGCAGGCGGCAGGCAGTTTCGTGCCCTGTGCCGACGCGGGCGGCAAATTCGCGGTCGAGCACATGGATGCCGATGGAACCGGCGCGGAAGCGCAGTTCCCCCGCGCGGTCGCGCTCCTGACATAATTCCCGTGGCATGTCACTGTATTCGACGACCAGGGTCTGGCCGCGGGCATCGCGGCACAGGTGGCCGATTTTTTCTTCCGCGTTGCGCTTGGGAATCATCTTGGTGGACACTTCGGAGCCGGTTTCGAGATGAAACCCGATGAACTCCGGGTCCACGCACCGTACGAGCGGGTTGTCCACTTGAAAGTAACTTAGGGTGTCAACGCCCCGGGCTCGCATGACTTCAATCATCCCGCTGCGCACCAAGGCGCGCAGGGAGCCGCCATGGCCATCCGGACTCAGCGCCAGGCGGCCCGGCGTTTCGAGCAAAATCTTTCCGGCAAAGTCCACCGCCGGCATCATTCCCTGTGGAAAACAATGCACGCCTGCGGGGTCGAGGCCAAAAAAATCATGTTCAGCGAAAAATGCCAGGGTTGCGTCGTGATTGGCCTGGCTGGTCAGGATGAACCAGGGTGGGGTGGGGCCAAAACGCGCCCCGGCGGCGCGAATTTTTTCCGCAAAAACCTGGAACAACGAATGCCCGCGCACCGGCGTCACCGAGAATGCGCCCTTGGGCCCGGCGAAGCCCAGGCGCGTGCCTTGGCCGCCCGCCACTGTAAAGCAGCCAACTCGACCGGCGCGAAGGGCAGCCTCTCCGCAGGTTCGGGCGCGCTGCCATTGAGCGGCATTACCACCGTGTTCTGGGCGGGCAATGAAAGGCGCCGGCTGCAATTGCGAAAAATCAATCCCGGTCTGGTGGCTGCCATCCAAATGGGTTTTCACCAGCTGGGTGATTTCCTCGAGGTCAATCTGGGCGGCCTGGGCCGAGAGCGCGGTTTGTTCCGACGGGGTTAACCGTTCCCAAAAGGCAAAAACCTGCCCTTGGCCGGCGCGCTCATACGCGCTCCTGACGGCGGCGGTCTCAGGTTGGTTGGCAGCGGCGGAATTCATGGAGCCGTCAGTGGATTGAATGGTTAATTGTGGCGCGGGCTGGCGGCTGGTGGTCCTATACCCAGGGAAGGGGCAGGTGCGGGTGGCTGGTGCGCATTGTCCAGATTACCTGCCGGGGCGCTGGTCAGCGGGTCAGGGTCGAAGCGGTAAACGAATTCATCAGGTTTGGCATAATTGAGGTGCTCGCGAGCAACTAACTCCAGAAAAGACGGATCAGACTCCAGCCGTTGTAAAAACTCCTGATTTTTATTCAATTTCGATGTCAGGTCGTCAACCTGGCTTTTAACAGTATCCTCCTCGTTGCGGAAGTGCTCCACCTCGAGCTGGGTTTCATGGATGGTCTTGCCCGCATAGATGCCGCCGAGCACCAGCAGGATCGCCAGCACTGCTGCCAGAAATTTATAAAACAACGTGGATTTCATGCCGATTCTTCACCGCCCGTCCATGATTGCAAAAGATGGGCCCGGAACAAAGCGCAAAACGCGTTGCGTTGCCTCAATCAACTTATTTAGGCCAGCCCGGCGAGGATAAACACCGCAGGGAGCGTCAAGGCGGCGTCCGCCAGCGCCGGGCCCAGCACTGGTCGGGAAACCCAGCGGGGAAACGCCGCGAGCAGACTGAGTGCCACCCCTGCGCCGGCCAACCCCGGACGATGGGCGGCCAGCGCAGCCATCACCCCAGCCACTGCCAGGCCCGCTGCCAGGGTGGTGGTGGCCGGCTGACCCCATAAGACCACCGCGCTGCGCACGCCCGCGCGAGTGTCCGCGGCTCCATCCTTGAGATCGCACAGCAGGGCGTTGGATGCAAAAGTGGCAAACAGCGCAATATTCAACGGGGCGGACAGCAATTCGTGTGCATGCCACTCGATGGGGAAGGCCACGCTGGCGATGGTCCACGCGCCCGCGACCAGGATGGTTTTAACCAGCGGCCATTTTTTCCACCGCCGGTAGCCAAGGCTCGCGACACCGAGCAAAAAAGCCAGTCCAATTTTCCAACCCGGCAGCCAGAAGGCCGCCCACAAACCGGCCAGCATGGCCATGCTCGCGACCGCAGGTAATAAAAACGAACGTCGAGCGGGATTATCCGTCCAGTGGTCCAGGCTGTAGGCGGCGATTACCCCGGCGGCAAATAATACGACTCCTGCCACGGTGATGGGCCGCGCAGTGGCATGAATTACCAGTAAGATACTGGAAAAGCAGATGGCCAAGGGGCCCAGCAGCCATGTGCCGCCACCAATGCGTTTTATAATAATCGCCATGTCGGCATCTTACCACACCCGTCCGCGCCCGGCAACTATGGCAGCACGGTCGCACCCATCAGGAACCGGTCGGCCTCACGGGCGGCACCCCGGCCTTCGTTGATTGCCCAGACGACGAGGCTTTGACCCCGGCGGCAGTCCCCGGCGGCGAACACCCCGCGAATGTTCGTCGAATACTTGCCATGGTCCGCCTTGGCATTGGTGCGCGGGTCGCGTTCAATCTTCAAGGCGTCGAGCAACGGCTGTTCCGGCCCGAGAAAGCCCATCGCCAGCAGCACCAGTTGGGCGGGGATCACGCGTTCGCTGCCTGTCACCGCCTGAGGACCGAATTGTCCGGCCGCATTTTTTTTCCATTCGACGTTGACGAGTTCCAATCCACTGACCTTGCCCTGGGCATCGCCGATAAATTTTGTGGCGGTCACGAGATACCGGCGCGGGTCTCCACCAAATTTTGCCGCGGCCTCTTCCTGACCGTAGTCGAGCTTGTAAACTTTGGGCCACTCCGGCCACGGGTTGTTCGCGGCTCGTTGCAGCGGGGGCTGGGCCAAAATTTCGAGTTGCGCGAGCGAGGCACACCCCAGACGCATGGAGGTGCCCACGCAGTCAGTGCCGGTGTCGCCCCCACCGATGACAATCACATGCTTGTCGCGGGCGTCAATGGGCGGGCGGTTTGTGTCGGTGATGCCGTGGTCGAGCAGGAATTGGGTGTTGGACTGCAGGTACTCCATCGCAAAATGGACTCCCTTGAGGTCGCGACCTGGGATGGGCAAATCACGCGGCTTGGTTGCGCCGGTGCACAGCACCACCGCGTCAAAATCTTTCAACAATTTTTCCGCCGCATAATTCACACCGACTTCCACGCCGGTTTTGAAAACGACGCCTTCCGCAGCCAGCAAGTCCACCCGGCGCTGAACCACGGCCTGTTTGTCGAGCTTCATGTTGGGGATGCCGTACATGAGCAGGCCGCCGATGCGGTCCGCGCGTTCGAAGACTGTCACCAGGTGGCCGGCGGAATTCAACTGCGCGGCGCAGGCCAGTCCGGCAGGTCCGGAACCGATTACGGCAACTTTCTTGCCCGTGCGGTGAGCGGGCGGTTGCGGGGTGATCCAGCCTTCGTCCCAGCCTTTGTCCGCGATCGCGTTTTCAATGCTCTTAATCGTCACGGGCGGTTCAATGACCCCCAGCACGCAGGAGCCTTCACATGGAGCCGGGCAGACGCGGCCGGTAAATTCCGGAAAATTATTTGTATGGTGCAGCCGCTCCAAGGCTTCACGCCATTGTTTTTTATAAACCAGATCGTTCCACTCCGGGATCAGGTTGTTGATGGGGCAGCCGGAAGCCATGCCGCTGAGGAGCTGGCCATTGTGGCAAAACGGCGTGCCGCAGTCCATGCAACGCGCGCCCTGGGTCTGCAGCTCCTGATCCTCGCGATGAACGTGGAATTCCTGCCAATCCTTGATGCGTTCAGCCGGGGAGCGGTCCGGGCCAGCGTCGCGTTTGAAATCTAAAAATCCAGTGGGTTTGCCCATGAGTTGTAGGAAGATGGGAAGTAGGGTGGAAGATAGAATCGGTTTGGGGAAGCCTTATCGGCTTTAATTCCCCCCCACGCGCGACAAATCCTTCGCATTGGCTTCGAATGCCGCCTGCATGGCTTCTTCGCCGGTGAACCCTTGCAGTTCGACCTTTTTGATTTGATTGACCATGCGTTCATAGTCCTTGGGGTAAACTTTAACGAACTTTGGCAGATAGGTCTGCCATTGATCCAGGATGCACCGCGCCCGCACCGAACCGGTCAATTGCGCGTGCTTTTCGATCAGGGCCTTGAGTTCCGCGATTTCCGCGTCTTCGCATTCGATGAGTTTGTAGAGGTTGACCATTTCCCGGTTGAGCCGCGTGGCGAACAGGCCGTCTTCGTCCAGCACATAGGCCAGACCACCCGACATGCCGGCGGCAAAGTTCCGCCCCGTCGGACCGAGGACGACCACATGGCCGCCCGTCATGTATTCGCAACCATGGTCACCCACACTCTCGACCACCGCAGTGGCACCGGAATTGCGCACGCAAAAACGCTCGCCCGCCATGCCTTGAATAAAGACTTCGCCCGCGGTCGCCCCATAGAGCGCCACGTTGCCGATGATCATGTTGACGGCCGATTCAAAAGTGCAGGCGGCCGGCGGGGTGATGATGATGCGGCCGCCGGAGAGTCCTTTGCCGACGTAGTCGTTCGCATCGCCTTCGACCCGGATGGTGACACCCTTGGGCATAAACGCGCCGAGCGACTGGCCCGCCGAACCCTGGAAATTCAGTTGGATGGTGTCGTCCGGCAAACCGGCCGGACCGTAGCGGCGCGTAACTTCGCTGCCAAGAATCGTTCCCACCACGCGGTTGGTGTTCTTGATCGGCAAGCTGACGACCACTTTTTCTTTTTTGTCCAGCGCCGGAGCGCAGAGCTTGAGCAGGTGCGTGTTATCGAGTGCCTGGTCTAGGCCGTGGTCCTGCGGCATCTGGCAATAGGTGCCGACTTCCGGGCCGACATTCGGCCGGTAAAAGATTTTCGAAAAGTCGAGGCCCTTGGCCTTCCAGTGGGCGACCGCCTGGTGCACTGCCAGCTTGTCCACCCGGCCGACCATTTCGTTGACGGTGCGGAAGCCCAGCGCGGCCATGTATTCGCGCATTTCCTGCGCGATGAAGCGCATGAAACGCACGGCGTATTCCGGGTCGCCGGTGTATTTCGCGCGCAGGCGCGGGTCCTGAGTGGCAATGCCCACCGGGCAGGTGTTGAGGTGGCACACCCGCATCATCAGGCAGCCGAGGGTCACGAGCGGCGCCGTCGCAAAGCCAAATTCCTCCGCGCCGAGCAGCGCGGCGATGGCCACGTCGCGCCCGGTCTTGAGCTGGCCGTCGGTTTCAACGACCACGCGGCTGCGCAGGTTGTTTAAGAGAAGTGTTTGGTTGGTTTCCGCCAGGCCAAGTTCCCAGGGCGCGCCGGCATGGTGGATGGAGGACAGCGGCGAAGCGCCGGTGCCGCCGTCGTGGCCCGAGATGAGGATGACGTCCGCCTTGCCCTTGGCCACGCCCGCGGCGATGGTGCCCACGCCGATTTCCGCCACCAGCTTCACATTGATGCGCGCTTTGGTGTTGGAATTCTTCAAGTCGTGGATGAGCTGCGCCAAATCTTCAATCGAGTAAATGTCGTGGTGGGGCGGCGGGGAAATCAGACCAACGCCCGGGGTGGTGCCGCGCACTTTCGCAATCGGCGGGTAAACTTTGGTGCCGGGCAGTTCACCGCCCTCGCCGGGCTTGGCGCCCTGCGCCATCTTGATTTGAATTTCCTGCGCGTTGACAAGGAAGTTGCTGGTCACGCCAAAGCGCCCGCTCGCGACTTGTTTAATCGCGCTGTTCTTGCTGTCGCCATTCGCTTCGAGCGTGTAGCGGGCCGGGTCTTCGCCGCCTTCGCCGGTGTTGGATTTGCCGCCGAGGCGGTTCATGG
>CAZCMU010000022.1:0-21772 GCA_964499725.1 uncultured Opitutales bacterium | reverse complement strand
GGGTGCGCGCAGCAGATTACGCGAAGTTGGAAAATTTTCCAAACAGCCCTTTGCGGGAATTTCTGCCAAAGTCGCCAGTCGCATTTAAAAAAGATGGCGAGACGTGGCAGGCGATTCCGCTGCCCTCGGCAGCACTGCCGTTGAAGCTGCCCGAAATTGAAAATTACCAACCCAGTGGCACCGGCGAAAGTCCGCTGGCGAAAGCTGATGCGTGGCTCAATGTCCGCGTGAATATGGAGACGGGAGAAATTGTTTCCGGCGAACAATCCGGCCCAGCGTGGGTGGCGGGCTTGCGCGAGACGAATACGATGCCGCAATGGGCGGGCTCGTGCTGGTATTACCTGCGCTACCTCGACCCGCAGAATGACAAAATGCTGCTCGACCCCGCGCGCGAGGCGTACTGGGGCATGCCGGACCTCTATGTCGGCGGCGCGGAACACGCGGTGCTGCACCTGCTCTATGCGCGGTTCTGGCATCAGGTGTTGCATGACATCGGCGTGGTCAAAGCGCCGGAGCCGTTCCCAAAATTATTTCACCAAGGCATGTTGCTGGGCGAGGACGGCCAGAAAATGTCGAAGAGCCGCGGCAACGTAGTCAATCCCGACGATTTTATCGCGCAATACGGCGCGGATGTTTTGCGGATATATCTCATGTTCCTCGGGCCACTGGAATCCGAGAAACCATGGAATAGCTCGGGCGTGGAGGGCTCGGTGCGTTTCCTGCGACGGGTGTGGCGCGAGTTCGTGAGCACGGAAGGTCAACCCGCGGCGAAGCTGGCGCGGGAAGGCACCGATGACGCCGAGACGACGCGCTTGCTGCACGAATCCATCAAGAAAATTTCCCACGACTACGAAACGCTGCACTTCAACACGGTCGTCTCGCAATTGATGATCCTACTGAATCACCTCTCCGCCCAACCAGCGTACACGCTCGCCACTGCGCGGATTTACACCCAGTTGCTCGCGCCAATTGCGCCGCATTTGGCAGAAGAATTGTGGGAAAAATTAGGTGGCACACCGAGTGTTGCCGACCATTCGTGGCCGCAATTCGACCCGGCAAAATTCGCGCGCAAAACGGCCAAGATTATCATCCAGGTCAATGGCAAGATGCGCGGGGATATTGACGTACCGGTCACGGCCACAACGGCGGAGGTCATGGCGCTAGCGAAAGCACAAGAGCGCGTGGCGGCGCACCTGGCGGGCAAAACGGTGGTAAAAGAAATTTACGTCCCCGGAAAAATCCTTAATCTGGTGGTGAAATGAAGCGCACGGCCCTATTTTTAATGCTACTAACGGCGCTGGGCTCGGCGGCCGGCGCGACCGCTGCGGACTTGGAATCAGGCGCAATCTATGTCCACACGGCGCGCAATGGCACGACCCTCACCGCTGGCAATAAGAACGGCCAGACCAGCGCGTTAATCCCGGGGACGGTTTTTGGCGCCGACGGGCAGGTCTTAAACGCGCCGGCGGGTCTGGCGGCGGCACTGGTGTTGTCAAATGGCAATGCGCTTTATCTGCCGAACGGGGGCCGGTTGACCCTCGAGGAATTTACCCAGGAACCGATTACTGATACTGACCGTGATCGCAGCTTCGAACCGTCTCGAAGCAATTTACGCCTGAATCTCACCCAAGGCCTGCTGGTCATCTCCGGCCGCAATCCGGTGCCCACCTCGACGTTTACATTGACCACGCCACTGGCGCAAATCAACTGCCACGCAAAGTCGTTAGTGGTGCAAGTTGACGCCAATAGCGTGACCATCACCATGCTGGACGGAGTCGCGGAAGTCACCACGCCGGGAAACCAAGCGCACGACACCGTGCAAGCGGGGCAGACCGCGACCATTTCGCGCCAAACCCTGCACGATGCGTACCCGCTAAAACTGGCGACCATCACGACCGACGCAAAAGAACATTTTGGCGTCTTTATGGCATCGGCGCACCGCATCGAAAGCTACACCACCTTCACCGGCACCCGACAGCATTTCCAGGTGGCCTTGCGCATCCCCGTGGACTATACGATGCAAATCTCCGCGGATGACCCGCGCTTCCTGTGAAGACGCCCAACTCCAGCATCTCCCGAGGGCCAGTGTCGCGGTTTTTACCCAAGACCTTCGACGCGACCCAGCCGGTTGCCGTCATTGCAGGGCGAGGTTTGTATCCCCAGTTGACGGTGCAGGCGTTGCGCAATGCGGGGGTGGCCGCACGCCTCATTGCTTTTCACGACGAAACCGCCCCGGAGTTGGTGGAGACTTTTTCGGAGCATGAGCGCGAAGTCATCAAGGTCGGCCAACTGGGCCACATGCTCAAGGCGCTGAAGAAGCTGGAGGCCGGCGCGGCCATCATGGCCGGGCAAATCCGCCCGCGCCGGCTCTTCGACGGCTTGCATCCGGATCTCAAGGCCATCGCGATTCTGGCGACGCTCAAGGAACGTAATGCCGCAAGCATTTTTGGCGCGATTGCAAAAGAGATTGAGCACCTGGGCATTCATCTGCTCGATGCCCGCGCTTTCCTCGACCACGAGCTTGCTACGACCGGGGTGATGACAGGCGGACGCCAGCGCGTGGAGTCGGAAACTTTGTCCTTCGGCGTGCGTACCGCGCGGGCCGTCGCGCAATGGGACATTGGCCAGGGAGTCGTGGTCAGCGGTGGCACGGTGCTGGCGGTGGAGGCATTTGAGGGCACGGACAAAATGTTGCGGCGCGCCGGGGAATTTGGAGCGAAGGAGCCGCTCTTTGTCAAAACCGCCAAACCCAAGCAGAACTTTTGCTTCGATGTGCCGGTGTTTGGCCGTACAACGCTGGGCGTCATGCGCGAGGCGGGCATCGCCGCGGCGGCGCTGGAGGCGGATGCGACCCTGATTTTGGAGAAAGAGGCCGTGCTCGCCGAAGCCAAGGCAGCGGGGATTCAGCTCATCGGATATAATGCCGAGACGGTTTAGTCAGTGCTCACAGCTCATGCCCGCCAGAGGGCGCAGGTAAAAAATCCGGCTCCGCGTCCATGACCCATTGCGGCCAGGATTTGAGCTTCGCGACTGCCGCCGGCACGCTGCGGACATCGTGGGCGTCGAGCTGAATGCTGATCGAGCCGTCGGCACCCTGCCCGGCGAGGAAATGCCAACCGAGAGGGCGCATCGCCTCCGCCAAAGCACGGGAGTCGGCCAAAGACGCGAGCTTTACCCGCACGCGGTCGGCAAACATAAATTTCCAGTCCAGCACTTGCCCGGGATTGGCCAGGGAGGATTTTTCCTCGACCCGGATATAGGCGCCCGGATCCAGACCAGGGACCACCGCGCAGCGGATGTCCTGCCCGGCGGCATGACTGGCTGCGTGCAAATCGTCCGATTGCGATAGCACGAAATCCCCCTCGATGTGCTGGTGATTCTGCATCAACTGGGCAAATGCCCCGGGCACTTCGCGGCGGATGACTCCCGGCGGAGGCGCCTCGGGCGGGTGTGGCATCCCCCGGACACGCAGGATGATGGAAACGATAATGCAACCGAGGCCCAGACCGAGAAAGTATGCGCCGAAACGCTGGGAGTTGGACAAGGCCATGAAGGAGAATAAGGAAAGGAAGATGGAAAATGGAAGATGGAAAAACATCTAATTTGGCCACGGGAATGAATATTTGCCCGGTTTTTCCATTTCCATCTTCCATTAACCGTCTATTGTGCTTCGTATGATCACCTCCAGCACGGTCATCCGCGTGCGCTATGCGGAAACGGACATGATGGGCCTGACGTATCACGGCAACTACTTCACCTGGTTCGAAGTCGGGCGCGTGCAGATGATGGACGAACTGGGCGTACCCTACCGCGAGCTGGAGCGACGCGGTTATCGCCTGCCGGTATTGGAAGCCCACGCAAATTTTCTGCGGCCAACATTCTTCGACGACCGGCTGGATTTGCTCGTCCTGGTTCGCGAGCGGCCCAGCGCACGGCTGCGGGTGGACTACGAATTGCGCCGCGGCGGCGAGCTGTGCCTGACCGGGCATACTGTGCACGCCTTCGTGAATAAGGAGGGCGAGCCGGTCAAGCCACCGGCGGACGTGCTCGCCACGATGCGCGGGTTCTTTAAGCCCGTCCACTAAACGATCGAAGAGATAATTTGCCGGGCCCAAAGACCAAAGCCGCCGGTAAATTAAACCTTATTCGGTGGTGGAAATCCGGAAGTAGACGCTCTCGCCCTGCGGTACCGGAATGCGAGCCTGGTAAACGGACGTGCTGGCGTCGGCATTGGGCAATTGGGTGATGCCACTGGCAGGCACATCCGACCAAGTGGCCGGCATGCTGTCAGCCGTGGCATAACCATACTGCACGGTCAAGGCCAGGCCGGCTGCGGTCTTCGCCTGGCGGAACTGCACCACGGCATAATTGACATTCGCAGAGGTGGCCGTGGAGGTCGCAGGCAGCAGCGTTACATCCGAAGCCGCGTTCAAGTTCATCGCGGCAAGCAGTTCGGAGGAGACATCGGCCGGGGTCAACGTCGAGCCCGGAACAATAATGACGCTGGCCAAATCACCGGAGGTAATGGTGAAGCCGGCGGGCTCAGCCAAGCTCGGGGCAAGATTATTTGACGAGGAGTTGGAACCGGCCCCGGTGTCTGCCCCTGTTCCACCGGAAGAACTACCACTCACCAAACCAGGCGTAATCGCATTGACCGTGAGCATCGCCTGGGCGCTGGCATTGCCATACGCGTTGCTGACCTTCACGAAGTAGTTACCCGCATCGGTGGTTTGCACGGTGGCCAAATTGAGCGTCGAAGTGGCCGAGCCCGTGACATTACCGGCATCGGACAAGGGGGTCGCGCCGAGCGACCACTGGTAGGTCAAAGTTGGATCGCCGGTGGCAGAAACGCTAAAGGCGACATTGGTGCCAACGGTCACCGTCTTGTTTGTGGGCGGAGAAGAAATGAGCGGCGGATTGCCCACCGTCAGCGTGGCGTTGCTGGAGGTGGTGATGACCCCGGAGGAATTGGTGATGTTGACGCGGAATTGCCAGCCGTTCATGGCAAATGTCGTGGTGCCAACCTTGAGCGAAGCAGTGGCCGCGCCGGTAAAGCGGGTGTCAGTGCTTGCAATATTGGCAAAGGTGGATCCGCCATCCGTGGAAATCTGCCACTGGTAAACCAACGGTCCGGTGCCGGCGGCGCTGACCGTGAAGGTGGCGGATTTGCCAACTGCCGCGGCAAAACTCGCCGGCTGGCCGCCGGAATTGACGACCGGCAGCAGGATAACAGTCAAGTTGGTGGAGGCGCTGGCATTGCCCCAGGCATTCGTGACCAGCACGGAGTATTTGCCGGAGTCGGATGCCTGGGCACTGGGGATGTTTAACGTGGGACCAGTCGCGCTGCCCAAGGTCGCCCCGCTCACCGTCCACTGATAAGTCAAGGGCGAGGTGCTGTTCGCGGTGAGCGCAACGGTGAAGGTGGTGCTGTTGCCCTGATTGATGGTCAAATTGGCGGGCGTGAGCGAGGTAATGACCGGCGGATTGCCCACGCTGAGCAGCGCGGCACTGCTGGTGGCCGGCGCGGGCGGATTGGCCCCGTTATTGACGATGGCCCGGTATTGAGTCCCGTTCATGGCCAAAGTGGTGCTGGGTATGGACATGCTGGGCGTCGTGACCCCGGCGAAAGCGCCGCCATTGGTCAGATTCGACCAAGAGATGCCATCCGGCGAAGATTGCCACTGGTAGGTTAAAGTCGGCGTGCCGGTGGCAGTCACCTTAAATGCAGCCGCTTTGCCGGCGATGATGGTCTGATTCACCGGCTGGGTGGCGATGGCAGCCAGGTTAATCACCGTCAAATTGGCTGAAGCCAACGCTGCGCCGTAGGGATTAGACACCGACACCGAATACTTGCCCGCGTTGACCGACTGGACGTTAGGTATGGACAAGGTCGGACTCGTCGCCCCGTCAATGGTCGAAGTACCCAGGCTCCACTGGTAACTCAAGGGAGCCGTGCTATTGCCCGACACCGCCACGGTGAAGACAGCCGTGGTGCCTTGGTTAGCCGTCTGATTGCCCGGGGCAGTGGTGATGATGGGAATTATCCCGGTGCTCAAGAGCGCAGGAATGCTGGTGTTGGCCACGCCGGAAGGATTATTGACCGCCACGGCGAAATACGTGCCGTTCATGGCGAGGGTCGCGTTGCTGATGGCCAGCGTCGGCGTGTTGTTGCCACTGATGGTGCTGCTGTTGATCACCGGCACAAACGGACCGCTGATGCTGGACGAAGATTCCCACTGGTAGGTCAGCGTCGGCGTGCCCGTGGCCGTAACCTTGAATGAGGTTGCCTTGTTGGCAATCACCGTGCTCGGGAGTGGCTGGCTGGTGATCACCGGCAGGAGGGTGACCGACAAATTACCGGTCGAAGTAACGTTGCCATAAGCATTAGTGATGACGACCGAATAAGCGCCCGCGTCCGCCGCCTGGGGGCTCGCGATGGTCAATGAGTTCGTGGTGCTGCTGAGGATGGTCGTGCCATGCTTCCAAACATAAGTGAAGGGGGCAGTGCCGCTGGGGTTCACCAACAAAGTGATACTCGCGCCCTGGTTTATGGTGTGGTTGCCGATGCCATCAGGCGCGGTGGCAATCGTCGGCACCAAGCCGGTGCTCAACAACGCCGGGATGCTGGTGGCGGGGGCCGGCGGATTCGCCGCATTATTGACCACCACTTGGTACTCGGTGCCGTTCATGGTCAAAGTCGCATTGCTGATGGCCAGCGTTGGCGTGGTCACTCCCGAGAAGGGCGGAGTGTTGGTCAGATTGCTGAAGCTGGAACCCCCATTCGTTGATTGCTGCCACTGATAAGTAAGCGTGGGCGTGCCCGTGGCCGTAACTTTGAATGAGGTCGCCTTGTTTGCCACCACCGTGCTGGGGGCTGGCTGGACAGTAATGGCCGGGAGGAGAACGACCGTCAAATTACCCGTCGAAGTGACATTGCCGTAAGCATTGGTGATGACGACCGAATAAGCGCCCGCGTCCGCTGCCTGGGGGCTTGTGATAGTGAGGGAATTCGTGGTGCTGCTGAGGACGGTCGTGCCATGCTTCCAAACATAAGTGAAGGGGGCCGTGCCGCTGGGGTTCACGGACAAAGTGATGAGCGCGCCCTGGTTTATAGTGTGGTTGCCGATGCCATCGGTCGCAGGGATGGCGATTGTCGGAACCAGGCCGGTGCTCAACAACGCCGGGATGCTGGTATTGGCGACACCCGACGGATTATTGACCACCACCTGGAAGAGCGTGCCATTCATCGCGAGGGTGGCATTGCTGATGGCCAGGGTGGGCGTGTTGACGCCCGAGAAGGGCGCAACGTTGGCCAGACTGCTGAAAATTGAGCCCCCGTTGGTGGATTGCTGCCACTGGTAGGTCAATGTCGGCGAGCCGGTCGCCGTCACTTTGAACGAAGTCGCCTTGCCGGCAATCAGCGTGCTGTTGGCGGGCTGGCTCGTAATCACGGGCAAGATGATGACGGAAACATTGGCCGAAGCCGTGGCGTTGCCGACGGCGTTGGAAACGACGACCGAATAATTGCCGGCGTTAACGGCCTGGATGCCAGCGCCGCTGCCGGCAATGGTAAACGAGGAGGCCGTCGCGCCCGGGATGATTTGGCCAGCGAGCTTCCATTGATAGGCAAGCGGCGCGGTGCCGCTGGCCAAAACTGAAAGGGTCGTGGTGGTGCTGCCTTGGTTGACGGCCTGGGTCAACGGGCCGGTGTTAATCGTGGGCGGCACGCCGACCGTGAGCGTGGCGGCATTGCTGGGCACCGCAATATTGGAAGGATTGTTGACCACGCAGCGGAACTCTTCCGCGTTCATCGTCAAAGTGGCGTTGGCGAGCGCGAGGGAGGGGGTGGTGGCCCCGGTGAAGGTGGTGTCGTTGACAATGGGCGACCACGTGTTGCCGCCGTCAATCGAACTCTGCCACTGATAAGTCAGGGGCGTCGTGCCGGTGGCCGTGATGGCAAAGGTGGCGTTTTTGCCCACTGTGATGCCCACATTTGCCGGTTGCTTGGTGATGTTGGGCAGGAGAATGACGACCACATTGGCATTGGCGACGGTCGAGCCCAGGGGATTTGTCACCACGACTGAATAGCCGCCGCCCGTGGCGGTCTGCGCGTTAGTCAAGGGCAACACGGACGTCACCGCCATGATCGAATTATTTCCGGTCGCGGTGGTGTTGGCCCCGGTAACCGGGGTGCCGGCATGGCTCCATTGAACGGTGAAGGGCGGGGTGGCGGTGGCATTTACAGTAAGGTTTCCATTGAAGCCCTGGTTAATGGTCAGGTTGCCGGGTGGAATCGTGATAACCGGCGGAACACCGACGGCCAGGACGGAGACATTGCTGGTGTTGGCAATGCCGGCGATATTGTTGACAATACTGCGGAAGTCCAACTGGTTCATCGCGAGCGTCGTGGGAGAAATGGTCAGCGTGGGACCATTGGCACCGCTGAAGGGCGGGGCATTGGTCACGTTCGTCCAGGTGATATTATCAGAAGAGGATTGCCACTGGTACGTGAGGGTGCCCGTGCCGACGGCGCCAATCGAAATCGTTGCTGTGCGACCGGCCACGGCACCGGCGTTGGCGGGCTGGGTGGTAATCGTCGCCGGCTGCACAACCGATATGTTGAATCTGGTGGTAACTGTACCCACCAAATTGGTGGCCACTACAGAATAGTTGCCTGAATCAGACAATTGAATTGCAGAAAAGTCATGGGTGTTGTCGTCTAAAGTGGGATTGGTTATGGCCACCCCATTTTGAAACCATTGGAAAGTCAACGGGTCACTGCCTGTAATATTGGAGGCAATACTGACATCCTGGCCAACCAGTGCGTTAACATCGGAAGGCGGCGGCGAAACCGTGGGCGGAGTGGCCTCGCTCGCCGGGGTCAATAGAAATCCGTGTTCAACTCCGGATATGCTGTTAACAGCGAGGCCCACAATCTGGCCGGAATCATTCACGGCCGTGGCCTCTTCCATGACCCAATTGCCCGCGCCCGTGGCCAGGGTGTTAAGATCCTGCATTCCAGCGCCGACGGTCCAAACCATGGCCACAAATTGGGAATTGGAATTGATGTCGGCATAACCCACGACGGTACCGGAGTTGTTGATGCCTTCCGCAAAGGAAGTACGACCGCTTTCGCCCGCCAGCACGCCGAGGTCTTGCATGGAATTGGGGACGCTGACTTGAGCAAGAAAGGCATGCTCAAAGGTACCGTTAGAACTGGTGCTGAAGCCGCAAACGTCCCCCGCGTTGTTGATGCCGGTGGCTTCGCTCGTGGCGGCGGGGTTGTTCGACCCGGCCAGCGTGCCCAAATCAGTGGCGGCCTTGACCGCATTGTACATGACGCAGGCATGGATGACTGGGAGGCCGGAATCCAAGGTGTAACTCCAACCCGCGACTTGGTTGCTGTCGTTGAGGGCCAAGCCTTCAGATTCATTAATGACCGCCGAAGTCGTCCCGGTGGACCCGGTTGATTTGTTGGTCAAATCATTGAGGAAAATGGGATTGAGGCCGCCTTCCCAGAGTATCGCTTTGGGGACGATTTGAAAGCGGTTGGTTGATATCTGAATCGCCTCATCCGACCAGCCGGCCACATGGCCAAACTTGTTTATGGCCAGCCCAAAGCTGCTATTGCCACTGCTCTGCGGAGAAATCGCGCGAAAAGCGCCGGCAGTGTTAACCACGGCCTCGAAAGTCAAGCTGGTCTGGAATTCGCTGGCTCCCACTACCTGGCCGGCCGCATTGATGCCATAGCCAATGCTCTCATTGCCGAGCTCAAAGGTGCCGAAACTGGTGGTGACCCCGTTAAAATACGAGATCTCGCGATCATAGAGCGAGGTGGTGCCCCTCAGATTGGTCGAAGTGATATTGCTCGCTGAGATCAAAACAACACCGACGACATGGCCGGTCGGGCTGATGCCCAAGGCCTCAGCATCGGTTGCGATCTTGGTTACATTGCCGGTAACGCCGTTGGTGGGAATGGGCCCCGAAGGCATGGCCGGGATATCCGTGTAAACGTACGTGGATTGAGCGCGAACACTGCCGGCGAGGAGTGTGGCTGCCGTTAATACTGAAAGGATAAACCTGCGTAGGTGCATATTAAGAAAGGGTAAAAAGAAGCGAAGGGGCGTGATCTCGCCGACCGATTGGCAGGGGTTCGGTCGCGAAGGGGCGTGATCTGCGCTGTAACGAGTAGTCTCGGATAAATGCGCTTCCTTTGCAACATAAAATGGGGTGCGGGAGTGTTAAATTAATCCGTTTACTAAATGCAGGCAGTCCCGTGCAAACCGGAGCGGGAAGCTCCACGATTCAATGAATTGCGCATGGGGCCGAACCCCGGGGTTCACGCCACGAATTTACTTCGATGGATAATGCCGGGCTTCCCGGCGATAAATCCGTTCCAGATGGGCCAGGAGGTCGCCCAGGGTGCGGCCATCCGTCATGATACAGGTGCCCGCCCGGCGGTAAAAGGGTTCCCGCTCAACCAGCAATTCCCGGATACGCCCGGCGGGATCTGGGACATTGAGCAAGGGGCGGGAGGCGTTGCCCCGGGTGCGCTGCAAAATGACTTCGGGCGAAGCGAACAAACAGACGAGTACCCCGCGCGCGCGCAGAATTTCAATCAGTCCCGGCTGAGCAACCAACCCGCCACCGAGCGCGACGACACAACCGCGCAGGGGGTGGCCGCGCTCGATAAACTCCCGCTCCCGTCGGCGAAATTCCACTTCGCCCTCCTCGGCAAAAATTTGCGCGACCGGCTTGCCCGCGCCCCGCGCAATGACCTCGTCCGAATCGAGAAAACGCATATTTTTCAATTCGGCCAGCTTGCGGCCGAGCGCGGACTTGCCGGTGCCCATAAATCCGGCAAGGTATAGATTGGGCGGCGGAGCCGTGGCGGTTGGCGCAGTCACCCGCGCAGCCTAAAGGGCTCGACCCGCTGCGCGCAAGCCCGCGCCCCATCCGGCGCGGAACTTGCTTGCTGGGGCATCCAATAATGCTGCCCGGCCATTGCCCCCGTTCGCCTTTCGGGTGGACAGCTTGGTCGTCGTGTTACAGTTTGGTGCCGTCCAGTCGCCCTTGCCATGATGTCTTCCACCACCCAACCCAGAGCGCATCCGACCCGGCAGGACGAGTTTTTCCGCCGACGGCTGGCCTTTCAATCCCACTACGAGGATGCCTTGCGCGAACTGCACGGCAAGTTCGCCGCCCGACCGGGGCTGGCACCGGCTTGGGCCGCACTGGAAGGTTTTTTGAGCACCGAGGGCAAACGCCTGCGCCCGCTGGTTTTTCTATCCGCCTATGAGTTGCTGGATGAAGCGCGGGCCGGGCTGACGCCGGTCATTTACCGCGTCGCCTGCGCCATGGAACTCTTTCACGCTTTTGCGCTGACGCATGATGACATTATTGACGGCTCGCACACCCGCCGCCACCAACCCACCCTGCACCGGCGACTGGCTGCGGAAACGGGTGACCGCTGCGGGGAAAACCTGGCGCTCGTGCTCGGCGACATTCTGTTTGGGTTTACCGTGGAAAATTTTTTGCTGCCGGGCCTGGATTCCTCCCGCGCCGCCGCGGCCCTCCGCTACTTTTCGACCGTGGCTCAGGACACGGGCTTGGGTGAGGCGCTGGAACTGTCGCTGCTAAGCCGCCCGCTCGAAGCAGTGACGGAAGAGGATATTTTCAACACGTATTTCCTCAAAACCACCCGCTACACGTTCGAGGCGCCGCTGGTGGCGGCGGCGATCCTGGCGGGCGCACCCGAGCCGGTGTTGCTGAGTCTCCACGATTACGCCCGGCCGCTGGGCCTGGCTTTTCAAATCGAAAATGACCTGCACGAAATCGGCTTGTCCGAGTCGGCCGATGACTTGCGCACGGGTGTCAAAACCCTTTTCCTGAAACGCTGCCATGAGACGCTGCCGCCGGCCATGGCCGCCGCGTTGCAGGCGGCGCTGGCGCGGGGCGACACGGCCGAGGTACGCACGCGGCTCAACTATTGCGCAACCGCCACAAAAGTCGTGGAAGGGTTGAAAGCCGAAACCGCCGCGCGTTTCCAGGAAGCGCGGCAGGTTTTGCTGGCCGCCCCGCTGCGGCCGGAACAACGCGAGGGCTTGCTGGCGCTGACCACTTTTGTGCATCGCCACAACCGCCACTCGGAGGCTCCGGCGGTCTCGGCCAGCGCGTAAACCGCGCTTGGTTGCGCGCTTGCGGTGCGCCGGTTTTTTGACGATAGTCGGAGGGATGAAGAACGATGTCGAGGAGGTGGCAATCAAAGGCGTGATGCCCACGTCCAATGGCTGCGCCATTTTTCTGGGCGCCAAACAAAAGACGTTTGTCATCTACGTGGACCAGTCCATCGGCAACGCCATCCAGATGACCATTCATAATGTGAAAAAAGACCGGCCGCTGACCCATGACTTGATTGGCCACATGTTTGCCGGGCTCGGGGTGTCGGTCGAGCGGGTTGTCATCAACGACGTGGATTCGGGCACTTTTTTTGCGCGCATCATTTTGCACCAGCAAAACGAGCTGGGGAAAAAAGTCATCGAGGTGGATGCGCGACCGAGCGACTCGATGGTGCTGGCCCTCCAGGCCAAGAAGCCCATCTTCGCCGCGCGCAAAGTTTTGGACAATGTCGAAGACATGACGGAAATTCTGGAGCGGATTTTGAAGCAGCAGAATTAGAAAAAAATTTCGCTGTCGTGTCCGCTGCCACTCACCCTCTCTTGTCCATGCTGCCGGGCACCGTCGAACCCGGCCAACCGGTGACGGCCCTGGCCCCGATGCAGGACGTGACCACCCTGCCCTTCATGCGGGCCATCGCGCGGCGCGGCGCGCCGGACTGGTTTTTCACGGAATATTTTCGCGTGCACGAAACGTCGCGTCTTGAACCATATATTCTGGAAAGCATCACCGCCAACGACACCGGCCGCCCTGTCTTCGCGCAGATGATTGGCGAAAGCCTGACTGACTTGGCGCGCACGGTGCGGGAGCTCTCGAAGCACCCCGTCGCAGGCATTGACTTGAATCTCGGCTGTCCCGCGCCGAAAGTATATCGCAAAAATGTCGGCGGCGGTTTGCTGCGCGACCCGGCGAAGGTGGATGAAATTCTCGCGATGCTGCGCGCGGAATGCCCGGGACGCTTCACGGTGAAAATGCGCATTGGGTTCGACTCGACAGATTTTTTTGACCAACTGCTCGACAGCGTGAACCGGCACCGGGTGGATTTGCTCAGCGTCCACGGGCGTACGGTGAAGGAAATGTACCGCGCCGAAGTGCACTACGATTTTATCGCCCACGCGGTCCGGCGCGCAAATTGCCCGGTGCTGGCGAATGGCAACGTGACCTCCTCCGCCAAGGCGCGTTTTGTGCTGGCGGAAACCGGTGCCGCGGGCCTGATGATCGGGCGCTCGGCCATTCGCAACCCGTGGATTTTCCGGCAGATTCGCGATGCCAGCGCCGGTCGGCCCATTTTCCTGCCCACACTCGGCGACGTGCGCGAGTATATTGAAGATCTGGCGGTTTCCAGTGCCACGCCCGGCATCCCGGACAAAATCCATGGCAGCCGGTTGAAAAAGTTTTTGAATTTCGTCGGCCAGTCGGTTGATGCCGAAGGCAAATTTCTCTATGAAATGCGCCGAGCGGAAGGACTGGTCGCGCTGATGGCCGTGTGCGACAAGTATTTAACCGCAGGCGATTGGGCCACGCAGCCATTTCCGCAGGAGCCCTATCCGGGCTTGGTCGCGCGACCAAATCGGGAAGAAGCGATTGAGGCAGAGCCTCAGGCGTGCGAGCTTTACTGAACGATATCCTGAATAATTTTTGAGACAATTGCTCAAGTCAAACCAATGGCAGCCCATAGTAAGCGTTCATGCTGGAGTTGATTACTTCAAAGCCATGATTGAAGAGCGCTTGGTATTCACTGGGAGCAAGCCGCCGCAATGTGGTTTCCATTGAAGCGGCAGTTATAACTTCTTGCGCCGAAAGCCATGCGGAGCCGGTTGGTGGATTCGGTTGAGGCTTATGAGTCTTCTGATAGATTGCCTCTCCCGTGTCACCCATCTTGAGGTAAACACCGCTGTTGGTGTTTTTCTCAAAATATTCGACCAAGGTTCTCGTGCGCAAACTGCGAACTTGATCGGTGGCTGCGTCAACAAGGCGAATGGGTGCGATGTATGGCGGGATTCCCAGTTGAAAGCGCCGCAATTCAATCCCCAGCGGCTTGGAGGCATCGCTTACCACCAAAAAGTCGACGCCTTCGCGCAATCCGGTCTCAGGCTTAAACAATGCTTCGGAACCCAGATTGTCGTAAACACCGCCATCCCAAAGTTGAATGCGATAATTCAAGGGTTTGGCCTGAACCGCTGTGTTGTTGCTTTGCGCTATGCCTGTTGTTGGAAATTTAACCCATTGGTAGCGGTTCGTGCGAATGGACAGCGGGCCGATTAACCCCGGCACGGCAGCCGAGGCTGCAACCGCTTCAGCAAGATTAAAATCTGGATGAAGAACATATTGGGTAATGAAATCCCCCATCCGTTGTTGCATGAAACGGAAATTTTTTCCGGTTTCGTAACAAGTGGTGTTAATTATCCAGCGCGGCTCAACCGGCATTTGCCGGACATTGCCGTGAATGCCCCAATGCTGCTTAATGAGGTGGGCGATGACATTCGCGCGACCACGAAACAACAACCAAGGTTGAAGGAAAATGGCCCGCTTGTAAGCCGCCTCCAAGTCCCAGCTGACGAGAAGTTTGTTGATTTTTGGTAGAATTTGACTGAGAAACTCATCAGAATTTGGCCAACGCTGCCCAGCGAATTCGAAAACAAGGGCGGTACCCAAACTGGCGCCGGAAACAGTGGAAATGAATCGTACCTGGTTCCATAATCCGGCCTGGGCCATCCATTTTAGAACGCCGAGATGAAAGACCAACGCCCGAACACCACCACCTGAGAGACAAAGTCCGATATTACGGTTCGTCATGGGTTGACCATGAAAACATTCTTCAAGGGGGTCAAGCGTTCCGGCCGAAAACACCTTTATTGCAAAAGGCCTACTCCACCTTCTTCAACGCATCAATAATATCTGCGGGCGCATGGAAAACGGTGCCGTGGCGGATGCCCGGAGGCAGCGTGAATTGCCCCGACATATCCGTCCAGTCCTTCAAATCGCTCGAAGCGATGAGGCCGTAGTGTCCATTGCGGTATTCGTCGAAATAGACAAACCATTTGTCGCCGATCTTGATCGGCGTCGGGCCTTCCGACCAGGTGCCTGGCGGGCTGATGGGCGCGGTGGTGGCGCCGTAGGGGCCAATCGCGGCATCGGCAAAGGCGAGCTTGAGATTTTTTTGCACCGGGAACGGCGCGTTCGACTCATCCTTGAAGACGAGGACGAATTTTTTGCCGTCCTGGAAAATCGCGGCATCAATGCAGTTGAAGCCGGGGTTGTAGAGTAGTTTCGTCGGGCTGAAGGTTTTGAAATCCATGGTAGTGACGTAATAAAGCCGGTGGTTGTAGCCGGGATTGTTCGCCGCAGCATTGGCGTCCTGCCCGTCAGTCTCGGGGAATTTTCCTGGAACCGTGGACGACCAAACGATGAGCCATTGTTTGTTCGTGGAGTCGTAAAAAAGTTCCGGCGCCCAGCAATTGCGCGTCGCGGGGTCGCTCTCCATCAGGGGAATGAACTTTTCCTCCGACCAATGAATGAGGTCCTTGGACTCCGCGTAGCCGATGCCGTGGTCGTTCCAACTGCACGTCCAGACCGCGTGGAAAATGCCATCGGGCCCGGGCTGGATGGACGGGTCGCGCATGAGCTTCTCCTTGCCCACCTGGGGCAGGAGAAACGGCTGGTCTCCCTTAAGCGCCGTCCAACGCAGGCCGTCGTCACTGTAGGCCAGGTGCAGACCGTCGCCGTTGCCTTTAAAATAACTGAACAGTAATGGCTCGGACTTGGCCGGACCGGGCGCATCCGCCGAGCCGAGAGCGGAAAATATTCCACCCACCGCCAACAGGCCCGCGAAAAAATTGCGCCAATGCATCGAAGGCAGGATGACAAAAATCGACTAGCCCTCTCTCTCGCCGACTCAGGCTACTTTGAGGAGGAGGTGCTGGCGGCGCTCTTTGCCGCCGGGGCGGTAGCCGCGGCCGGGGCTGGCGGTGTCGCCGGGCCTCCTGCCGGAGGAGCCGTCACCGGGGCCGGGGCCGGGGTGAATTTAATTTCCGGCGCGGTGCCGGTGATGTCGAAACTGTTCACGCAGGCCTTGAGCGGGTCGCCAAACGCGGACCACAATTCGTCGGGAACCCCGCCGGCGGCATAATAAATCCGGTAACCGGAATGAACGGCCTTGGCATACCAGTGCATGGCCATTCCATTGACCACGGCGATATACTCCAAAGACCACTCATCCACCGAGGGCGAAATTTGGCCCCGGATAATGTAGCCGGCATCCTGCATGCTCTTGGTGGATTGATCAATGTACTCCTTCATGGTGCCGACAAACGGCTGCACCTGGACAAAAACATTGGGCGAAAAAGTCAGCTGGCGATTGGACGGCAGCGGCACGGCCGGCAAATACATCTGGATGGCGGGGGTGACTGGATAAACCGAGCCCACCTCGAGCGGATTGATGCGAAAGCCGTAATTAGGAAATACAATCGGAGAAGCCGCCGGAGCCGGAGCGGGGGATGACGCTGCGACGGGAGCCGAGTCTGCGGCGAAGGTCGACGACAACGCCGCCAACGAGAAAAAGAGCACGAGGTAGTTGCGCATGGGGATAGAGGATAAGTTTTACCGCAGGTGGAGCAACCCCGCGGTGAAGCGAGGAAACTGCCCCTTTCTCATCCGCCACGCAAGCCCGGAATCGGGCCTCGGAGGAACCCGGCGCCTATTTCTTCTGGTCCACCCAGCGCTCGATCTTTTGCAAAGTCCACTCTTCGACGGAGCCTTCGATTTCGGTACGGACCGTGTCGCCGGCTTTTTTGCCCAGCAGTTGCTGGCCCAACGGAGTCTTGTAGGAAAGGATGCCCTTTTCGGGGTTGCTATCCCACGCGCCCAGAATGGCGTAGCGGTGCGAGCGGTTCGACTTTTTGTTGAATAATTCGACAATCGAGCCGACGCCGACGTTGTCGAGCTGGGCCTCGGAAAAGTCCGTGGTGCGGGAGCGGGACATTTCGCTTTCAAGCAGCGATTTGCGCGCAAGCAAAGTGTCCTGCTCCTGGCGGGCCATCTTGTATTCGGCGTTTTCGCGCAAGTCGCCCAGTTCGCGGGCGGTCTGGATGGCGATTTTGTTTTCGGGGATACGCACCTGCACCAGGTTCTCGTACTCCTTCTTGCGGGCATCAAGTGAATCCTGCGACACAAACAGTGATTCGGCCTGGCGGGTGGTGGCATCGCCCGCGACCAAAGTTTGAATTTTCGGAAAGAGGCGGATGAAGCGCGCGAGAAGGGATTTCTTCGTCAGATCCTCAAAGCCCTGGTTGAGCAGGAGCGTTTGAGCGAGGTCGCGGGCGGTTTCGTCGTTGGCATCGGCCAGGAGGTCGGCAATCAAGTCCGGATCGTCGCTCAAGGCATCGGCCAGCACAATGCGGCGGTTGCTGGTGTTTTGCAGGGCTTCGTTATCAATGGCGTAGAAGATGGCTGCCAGCAGACGGGGCGAAATCATGCCGTCCACGAGCTTGGCGAACTTGCGCGAGTGCCGGTTGCGGATGATCCAGAGCAGGACGGAAGTCTTGAGCGTCTGCTCGTTGAGCCAGCGGCGGAAACAGTCAGCCACCTGGTCGGCGCAATTTTTGTCCACGAGGAAGGAAATGCATTCGGCCGTGAATTTGCCCGAACTGTTGCGCAGCAGATTGATGACGACTTCCTGCCAGCTGTCCGGATAGACGCGCGTGACGACATCGAGGAAACGGCGCTGGAAATTGGACGGCAACTGCTCGGCCAGTTGCGACAACTCGGGGCAGCCCAGAATGATGGCCTCCGAGGTGGGATCGAGCTTGTCCACTTCAGCATGGAGGTGGCGGGCCAGGTCGTTGCGCACCCAGACGCCATGCAGGCGATCCGCCGTGGTGAGCTGGCGGGCGTCGCGAATGGTAAGAGTAAGGTCGTCAAAAATGCGGGGCAGGTCCTTTTCAATTTCCTCGACGCTGTTGGAAATGGAATAAAGCTTTTCGGCGAGGAGGATTTTTTTCTTGGGCTGCTTGGTGACGTAATATTCCTCGAGAATTTGCTGCTCGGGCTTGACCGGCTCTTCCCGCAGAACAAAGGGCGCGGACTTGCGATTGGGGACGGACACGCGGGCATCCTTGGCGAGATGCTTCTTGGCGCCGGACCACCACTTTTTGAAGCGTTCGCCCAGCAAACGGGTAAGCAGATTCTCCAGCTCAATGCTGCTCATCGTCCGGTCGGGCGCATGATGAAGGATTTCCACCACGAGGTCGGCCGGATGTTTTTTGACGAGATCATCCACGACGGACGGCTCGTTGCGCGCGCGCACCAAAATATTGGACGCCGGCAGGATTTCGAGCCGTTCGACACAGAACGCCGGGTCCATCGGGTGCGAAGACTTTTCGCCGTCGAATTCAATAATCAGCTTGCCCGAGGCCACGTCGTACTCGCGGATTTTACCAAAACCCCACGAGCGGTGCAGACAAAAGCTGCCGGCTTGCATGGCTTCGAGTTTCGCGCGCGACTTGGCTAGATTCGGGTTCTTTTCTTTAATGATAAAAATCGCAAATTTTTTCATGAAAGGTTGGGGGGGGTGGGGCCTGGGACAGGCGGGTCGTGGAGAAAGAAAAATTTATCGCGCCATGCTGCCATCTTTTTGCAAAAATGGTCGTCTGGCGTTCAGTGATGGGAGAAGATGTATTTGGCAAACGGCCCGGTGATTAGACCAAGGCTAGCAGTATCGTCCGCCAATTCTCAATTTTGACTATCGCGGGCAGTTGTCAATTCTAAATTTGAGTTGCTTTAGGCGTGCGCTTGTGGCGAAAAATCTCCAAACTCGCCGCGTGCCAGCCACTTCCGACATTTCCCCAGCCCCGCCAAAGGGCCCGGTGGTGGTTATTGGTAGCGGCTTCGGCGGGTTGGCCGCCGCCATCCGCACCCAGGCCAAGGGCTATGCCGTCACTTTACTGGAAATGCGCGATGCGCCCGGTGGCCGGGCCTATGTCTATCGCGACCAGGGCTTCACCTACGACGCCGGGCCGACGATTGTCACCGTGCCGTTTGTGTTGGACGAACTGGCCGCCGTGGCCGGAAAGAAGCTGGCCGATTACGTGCGCCTCGTCCCCTGCGACCCGTTTTACCGCATTTATTTTCCCGACGGGCGCACCTTTAATTACCGGGGCGAACAAGCGGCGTTGGAGGCGGAGATCGCGAAATTTAATCCCGATGACGTCCAAGGGTATCGCAAATTCCTCGCCTATTCGCGGAAAGTGTTCGACCGCGCCTTTACGGACCTCGCCGCGCATTCGTTCGACACCTTTTGGGAGATGGTGAAGGTCGCGCCGGACTTGCTGCGGCTGCGCGCGGATGAATCCGTCTTCAAGCGCGTGTCGCAATATATCAAAGACCCCGCGCTGCGGCAGGTTTTCACTTTCGAGCCCCTGCTCATCGGCGGCAATCCGCTGCACTCGTCGTCCATCTACGCGATGATCCATTACCTCGAAAAAAACTGGGGCGTGCATTTTACCATGGGGGGCACGGGCGCGTTGGTGCGGGGACTGGTGAAAATATTCGAGGACGGCGGCGGCGTGCTGCACTGCAATGCGCGGGCGAATGAAATCACCATTGAAAGCGGATGCGTGCGCGGGGTGCGCACGTCGGACGGACGGTTTTTTCCAGCGGACATTGTCATCAGCAACGGAGATGTCGCGAACACCTACCGCAAACTCGTTGCCCCGGAACATCGGCAGAAATGGACCGATGTGCGGCTGGAAAAAATGCGCTACGCGATGTCGCTGTTCGTCGTCTATTTCGGCACTAATCGAACTTACCCACATTTGCCGCACCACTCCATAGTATTGGGCCCGCGCTACGAAGAGCTGCTCGGCGACATCTTCGATAAAAAAATTGTGGCGGAAGATTTCTCGCTCTACCTCCATGCGCCGACGCGCACGGACCCGTCACTCGCGCCGCCGGGCTGCGAATGCTTTTATGTATTGAGCCCCGTGCCGCATCTGGGCGGCGGCCAGGATTGGGAAAAAATTAAAGACGCCTACGCCGACCGCATTTTGGCTTCGCTGGAAAAAGAACACCTCGTGCCCGATTTGCGAAAACATCTCGTGTCGAAGCTCATTTTCACGCCACTGGATTTTCAGGACAAACTGGATGCGTACCTCGGCAGCGCGTTTCAATTCGAGCCCGTGCTGACCCAGAGCGCGTGGTTTCGTCCGCATAACAAGAGCGAGGATGTGGAAGGCCTGTATTTTGTCGGCGCAGGCACCCACCCCGGCGCGGGCCTGCCGGGTGTCATCTCCAGCGCGAAGGTATTGGATAAGTGGATTCAATAATTAATCTGGTACACGTCTTGGGTAAACTTTCGGCCGAGCCAGGCTTTCCAGTGGCCGGCAGCTTCATTCTTCCATTGTTCAATGGCTCGATGGCTAAAATCTCCTCATGACGGTTTCTTTAACCATGGAGCAATCGGACAATCGAACAATGCCAACGTTGATTTCGCCGCGTTTTTGGGATTGCAACCACCTCTGTCTTCTTCACGCTCTTTGCACGGCAATGGATTCTGCCCGTTCCGCCTGCGCGGGACAAACCGCCCCGGGAATGCCGGGGCTGATGACTCCTACCAAACTAACCACTTGGAGTCGTCATGCTTACTTACTTATATGTGGCTCTCGGCGGGGCGCTCGGCACCGTGGCGCGGTTCGCCCTGTCGGGCTACGTCGCCAACCGGTTCGGGGAAACCTTTCCCTGGGGCACGCTCATCATCAATGTCACCGGCTCTTTTGTCATTGGATTTTTTGCGTCGCTGACGTCGCCCGATGAAGGCCGCTGGGTGGTGGGCGGGCCGGGCCGGCAATTTTTCATGATTGGCATCTGCGGCGGCTACACGACCTTTTCGTCCTTCAGCCTGCAAACGCTCACGCTGGCGCAACGGGGCGAGTGGGCGGCGGTGGGCGGCAACATTTTCGGCTCGGTCATCCTGTGCCTGGTGGCCGTCTGGCTGGGCTACGCCGCGGGCATGGCGATAAACATTAGAAAAGGCTCCTGATTATGAATCTCTCCGGCGAATGTGTGTTGTTACGTATTTTCATTGGCGAAATGGACCGCTATCAGGGCCATCCGCTCTACGAGGCCATCGTGCTCAAAGCCCGCGAGACCGGCCTGGCGGGCGCGACCGTCTTGCGCAGTCCGCTCGGTTACGGCGTGACGAGCCGGTTGCATACGGCCAAAATCCTGCGGCTCTCCGAAGACCTGCCCATCGTCATCGAAATAGTGGATGCCCAGGAAAAAATTGACGCCTTCCTGCCGACGCTTGATGCCATGATGGACGGCGGTCTGGTCACGACGGAAAAGGTAAACGTGGTGCATTACCGGCAGGATAAGAATGGGCCGGGGAAATAACTGAAGGGAGATTGTTTTTTGGGGGTTGATTGGGTCGGGAAAGAGGGGGTTAACCAGAGGGGCAAAGTGGCACAAAAATGGAGCCAGCAAGGCATGACGGGACCCTCTTCACAAAATTTTTTATATTTTTTTTGGTGCGACTGGGTTGGACTGGGTTGGACTGGGTGCGACTGGGCTGGACGGAGGGGAAGGTGGAGAATCGAGGCCC
>CAZCMU010000021.1:0-22500 GCA_964499725.1 uncultured Opitutales bacterium | reverse complement strand
TCGGCAAGACCTACAAGGGCATCGTCCGCTCCATCAAGGAATTCGGCGCCTTCGTCGAATGTCTCCCCGGCAAGGAAGGCCTCGTCCACGTCTCCGAACTCGCCGACTTCCGCGTCAACCGCGTCGAAGACGTCTGCAAACTCGGCGACGAAATGCTCGTCAAGTGCATCGGCATTGACGACAAGGGCAAGTGCCGCCTCTCCCGCCGCGCCGCCATCATGGAGCAGCAAGGCATCGCCTACACCCCTTCCGAGAAACCCATGAGCCGCGACCGCGGCGACCGTGGCGGTCCGCCCCCCCGTGGTGGCGACCGCGGCGGTGATCGCGGCTTCCGGGGCGACCGTGGACCCGACCGTGGTGGAGATCGTGGCCCCAGCCGTGGTGGCGACCGTTACGAATCCCGTGGCCCCGGCCGCGGTGGCGACCGCCCCGACCGTGGCGGCCACGACGGCCCCCCGCAGCACCGCGAGCATGGCCATGAAGGCGGCCAGCGTGAACACAGTCACGACCAAGGCGGTCAAGACCGTGCCCCCGACCGCGGCGGCGACCACGCCCCCGAAGCAGCCGCCCCCGTTGACGGTGGTAACTAAGCCGGAATTAGTTTCGACCTAACAAGGTCCAAACAAAAACAAAAACGCCCCCGAGAAATCGAGGGCGTTTTTTTGTGTCTTGGTGCCTGCCCTGAGCTTGTCGAAGGGTTGCGGTCGTGTGCCTTTAAGGTAGGGCGGGGCATCCCTGACCCGCCTAGCGTCTTGTGCATTTTTCCGCTGTTTTGCGCCCTGAAGGGGCGAAATATTCCAGCTTAGGGTAGTTTATGTCGAATCACCGGACTTGTTAAAAATAGTTCTGAGCCTAAGTTTGGAATAGGGAATAAGAAAAAGAAATCAATGAGAGCAATCATGCATTCCATTGCTGTTGGTCGACCGCGAGACGTGAAGTATACATCTGTGGAATCAATCGATGGGTGGCTTTCTTTTGTTAAATCTGTCGACAGGGCATCTTACAATTCTATGTCAATTTATTGGAAAAAGTTAAATTCGAAATACGGTGTATTGTGATCAAGGCAGCCGGAGGGGGCTCACGCTTTACCTTTTTACCATCGCAAATAAAGAGGCTGATAGCCCCAACGCATCAAGCCCATCCAACCTACCCAACGCAGCTCGTAGCGAGCATGGCGAGCGCAGATGGGGACATAGCTCGCCCGGAGGGCGGGACATGTCTCCACTTCTTGCCCTTCGCTTCCAACGTATCCAACCGATCAAACTTATCCAACTCATCAAACGCAGCCCATATAACCAACCTATCCCTCACGCTTGCTCCATTTTTCCTGTAATCTGCGGGGTTATGAATCCCACTCGCACCGGCAAAATCGCTCGTTTACCTCGCACCATCCGCGAGGAACTCAACCTCCGCCTCGATAACGGCGAAGTCGGCAAATCCCTTGTCGCCTGGCTTAACGAGCAGGACGACGTCCAGGCCGTCCTTGCCAAATACTTCGCCGGCAACCCTGTCACCGAGCAAAACCTCTCCGAATGGCGGCAGGGCGGCTTTCAGGACTGGCTCCGCGAGCAATCCACCCGCACCTGGATCCGCTCTCTGGCCGACCGCACCAAAAACATTCGCGACGACGTTGGCCAAATCCCCGTCTCCGACTGGCTTTCCGCGCCCCTGGCTGTTATCCTTGGTCGCACGCTTGAGCACCTCGACGTCGCCCCCACCGGCGACCCCGAGTTCCGCCAGGAACTCCTCGCTCTCATTCGCGGCCTCGCCCAGCTCCGCCGTTCCGACCACGAGCAGCAGCGCCTCCATCTCCAAAACCAGCGCTACAGTTCCATGTACGACGCCGACGACCCGGATTAAAGCCGCCAGACCACCACGATTCATCGCCCCTCTTCCGACTCTTTCGCACTCATTAGGCGTAATAAATCAAAAAAATTTCCTCTCTACTACCACGGCACCGCGCCACAATAACGAACTCGAAACCCGAAACCCCAAACTCGAAATAACCCTCGCGCCTCCTTGCGGCTCCGACCTTCAACCCCTGTTTAAGGATTCACCGGCGCGCCACTTTGCGCGGCCGGAGCACTGGCCGGCGTAGGTGCGTTCGGAGCGGAACCTGCCGCCGCCGCTCCCGCGCCGCCCCGGCGTCCGCCCCGCCCGCCACCGCCGCGCGGCGGCGGCTGGCTCATATAGGCGGCAATGTCCTTGGCCGCCTTCGTCTCCACGCCGGATTTGCCCAAAAAGCCCAGGTTCTGGAACCATTCGATAAAGCGATTTTGCCACGTGCCATACGGAATGAACCCCCGGTCCGTCAGCCCGCCCGTCGAGGGCGGCTCGTCCGGGCCCACCCGGTCGCCGGGATGATGCCCCTCCGCGTAGATATGAATCTCCACATTCGGCACCCGGGCCTTGAGCATGGCGGTGAAATAGTCCGTCGCCCACATGGCGTGCTGCTCGTCGCCCGACCCCGCGCAGGCGATGAAGGATGGCGGCGCATTGCGCGGAATCGGCGGCGGGTTGGCCGCGCTGTACGGCGAGGGGCCGGGATAAATCACCCCCACAAAATCCGGGCGCGAGGAAATCTTGGCCAGCGGGTTGTCCGCCGTGTCGTTCTTCCGGTCAAAGTCCGCAAACTCGACCGCCGCCGCCGTGGCCAGCTCCGCCCCGGCGGAAAAACCCATGATGCCAATCTTGTCCGGGTCAATGCGCCAGTCCTTGGCGTGGGCCCGCACCAGCTTGATGGCCTGGAGCGCGTCGTACACCTCGTCCGTCTTCGGGTCATAGCCGCTCGTCCGCAGCCGGTTGCGCAGGATGACCGTGGTCACGCCGTAGTTGAAAAAGAAAGGGACGAAGTCCGCGCTCTCGCTGCCGACATTGAGGGTGTTGTGCCCGCCGCCCGCAGCCAGGATGACGGCCGCCCCGGTGTTGGTGTTGCCGTCCACCGTGTGCACCTCGATGGAGGGGTTGTGGATGTTGACGATGCTGCTGATGCGTCCCGGCACGGCGCGATCCATGCTGTATTGCTCGGGCTCGTGCACGCGCGACATGTTCAGGTACGGCGAACCGGCCGGAAAAAGGGTGACCACCACGCCGCCGGCGACAATGGGCTGCGGGGCATAGGGCGCGCCGGTATCGGGGCCGGCCTTCGGCACGTCCATCGGCTCGGGCAGCGGCGGCAGCGCCACGGGCGCGGGCGCTGGGGCGGCGGCGGTCGCTGGTTGTTCCGGCGCGGGCGGCGTATCGGTCGCCGCGCGACCGACAGTAAGGGCCGCGGTAAACAGCAACGGCACGATCAGGGCCTGGCACAATGGAGAAATTTTCATGGGGGTAAAGGCGGAAGAAGCGGGGTGGGGTGAAAAGCTGAAATCGCAAGGCTAACCACGAAATGCGCAAAATCCACGAAATAATCGCTGCTCCCGAACCTGGCTGGATGATGCCCGTCGCCGCCGGTTCGCCCCATAAAAAAGCACCCTTGAGTTTTTCAAGGGTGCTTTTATTCGCCGCCAGTATGGCTGCGGCGCTGGCTGCCTTACTTCGCCCCGCTGGACAGGTTCTTCACGATGGCGATGATGGGCAGGAACAGGGCGATGACGATGGTGCCCACCACCACGGCCAGAAACACAATCATGATCGGCTCGATGATGGAAGTCAGGCTCGCGACCGCGTTGTCAATGTCTTCGTCGTAGTTGTCGGCGATGCGGTTGAGCATCTCGGGCAGCTCGCCGGTTTCCTCGCCGACGTCAATCATCGAGGTCACCATGGTGGGGAAAACTTTTTGCTGTTCGAGCGGCGCGGCCAGCGGTTCGCCGTCGCGCACGCGGTCGTGCACCCGGTCCAGTGCGCCGGCGATGACGCTGTTCTCAATGATGTCGCGGGTAATCGTCAGCGCCTGCAAAATCGGGACGCCCGAGGACATCAGCGTGCCGAACGTGCGCGTGAAGCGCGAGACGTTCGCCTTGCGGGAAAATTCGCCCACCTTGGGCGTCCGCAGGATGACGTTGTCGAGGACTTTTTTACCCAGCTTGGTGCCGAGCGCGAACTTGCACCCGAAAATAATCGCGGCGATGCCGCCCACTTCCAGCAACCCGTGCGTCACCGAACTGGGCTTGAGGAAGTTGCTGATGTTGATGATTTGCTGGGTCAGCCAGGGCAGCGGGGCGCCATGCAGCATGTCCTGGAAAATCTTTTGGAAATTGGGCACCACAAAGACCAGCAGCAAGACGACGATGCAAATCGCCACGCATACGACCACCGACGGATACACCAGCGCGGACTTAATCTTCTTGTTGGTCTTGACCGACTTTTCCATAAACCGCGCCAGGCGGGACAGCACCACGTCCAGCACGCCGCCGGCCTCACCAGCCTTGACCATGTTGACGTACAGGCGGTCGAACACCTTGGGATACTGCTGCAAACCGTCGGAAAAATTGTTGCCCGAGCGCACGTTGTCCGCCAGGCCCGTCACCACGGCCTTGAAGCGGGGATTTTTTTCCTGGCGAATCATCACCTCCAGGCTGCGCAGCAGGGGCAGGCCGGCTTGCAGGAGTGTGGCCACCTGGCGCGTGAAAATGGCCAGCGCTTCCATCGAAATGACCCGGCCAAACCCGCCCGTCCCCGCCTTTTTCTTGATCCCGGCGGCCCCGGCGCCTTTGTCTTTGCCTCCCTTACCGCCTTCGGCCGTCATGTTGACGACCATCAAGCCCATCTGGGAGAGCTTGGCATTGGCCTCGTCGGGCGAGGAAGCTTCAATCTTGCCGGTCTTTTGATCGCCGGAGGAGTCAATGGCGTTATAGCGATATTTAGGCATGGGGTGGGCGAAAACTGTCTAGGGTGGGATAATGGTGGCGGCGGAACCGCGCATGGCGAGCAAATTTTGCACACGCGCGGGAGGTGGCCGGGCCACAGACTCCTATCACGTATATTTCAAAACTTCGTCTATGGTCGTGAGGCCGTCGAAAATCGCCCGCAGTCCGTCATCACGCAGCGTCCGCATGCCCTGCTCCATGGCCTTTTGTTTGAGGACCAGGGTCGGGGCCTTTTTGGTGACGAGTTCGCGGATGGCGTCGGTCACCATCAACAGCTCGAAAAGGCCCTGGCGGCCGCGGTAGCCGGTCTGGCTGCACTCGGGGCAGCCTTTCCCGAAGAAGAACTGCTTGTCGGCGATTTCGAGGGCGTCCGCCGCCAGCATTTCGATAATGTCATGACCGGGCTCATAGGCCGTCTTGCAGGTCTTGCAGATGCGGCGGACCAACCGCTGGCCCAAAATGCCTTCTAACGAAGCGGAGATAAGGAATGGCTCCAAGCCCATGTCAATCAGGCGGGTGACGGCGCCGGGGGCATCGTTGGTGTGCAGCGTCGCCAGCACCACGTGGCCGGTCAGCGAGGATTGCACGGCAATCTGGGCCGTTTCCAGGTCGCGGATTTCCCCGACCATGATCTTGTCCGGGTCCTGGCGCAGGAAGGAACGCAGGCACTTGGCAAAGTCGAGGCCCACCTGGTGATTGACCGCCACTTGCATGATGCCGTCAATTTCATATTCCACCGGGTCTTCCGCGGTCAGGATTTTGAGGTCCACGGTATTGACCTCGCGCAGGGCGCTGTAGAGGGTGGTGGTCTTGCCGGAGCCGGTGGGGCCGGTCACGATGAAGATGCCGTTGGGCAGATTTACCAGATGGCGAATGTTGGCCATGATGTCCGCCGGCATGGAAAGATTGGCCAGGTCGAGATTGACGACGGATTTGTCGAGGATTCGCAGCACGACGCTTTCGCCAAATTGCGTCGGGAGGGTTGAAACCCGCAAGTCCACCGGGCGGCCGGCGATGGTCATCTTGATGCGGCCGTCCTGCGGGATGCGCCGTTCGGCGATGTTCATGTTCGAGAGCACCTTGATACGCGAGATGACCGGCACGGACAGGCTCTTGGGCGGCGGTGCCATTTCGTAAAGCGCTCCGTCAATGCGGTAGCGGATGCGGAACTGGGTTTCAAACGGCTCGAAGTGGACGTCAGAGGCTTTGTCGCGAATAGCTTGCTGCAAGACCAGGTTCACGAAACGGATGATGGGCGTCTCGTTGGCCAGGTTTTCCAAATCCGCCGCTTTCATGTCCTCGCTCACGTTGGCGCCGACATTGCTGCCCTTGATTTCGGCCAGCAAATTGTCGAGCGAAGAGTCCTCCTCGCCATAGGTGGCAGTCAGGAGGCCGTCAATGACATCGGGATCAATAACGGTGATTTTGATGTCTTTGTTCAGGGAAAAGGTCAGGTCGTCAACGATGCTGTGGTTAAACGGGTCTTTGACCATGAGGTAGAGGGAGCCATCTTCCAGCTTGTAGGGAATGGCGGCGTACATCCGGGCGACGGCCGGCTTGACCGCCTTGGTGGCCTCATCGTCAAGTTTGGTCGGTACGGAGGCCAGGAATTCAAATTGGAGGTAGTCCGCGACCATTTTCAAAAGGGTCGGGCGGTCCACGAGGCCGGTGTCCAGCACCGTGTCGGCGAGGCTCTTGCCCGTGTTCTGGGAGGCTTGTTGGAGTTCCTCAACTTGGTCGGGAGCGAATTGGCCGCTCTTTTGAAGGATCTCGACAACGGAATTATTATGGTCTTCGAACATGACAGAGGGGGGTGAAGGCTAAAGGGGTTAAAATAAACTGGGATGGGGATTCAGGCTTTGGCGGGGGTGGTTTCACGCACTCTCTTTTTCATTTCCTCGGGAAACTGGGCTTTTTCAACGGCGGTTTCTCCCGTTATCAAACCACGTGCGTAAAGGTTCATCAGATGGGCATCCAGCGTAATCATGCCCATCGCGCCACCAGTTTGAATGTCTGAGGTGATGCGATAGGTCTTGTTGTCGCGAATCAGGGCGGCAATGGAATCCGTCATGATCATAATTTCGTAGCTGGCAATGCGGCCGCCGCCAATTTTTCGGCAAAGCGCCTGGGAAATGACCGCGACAATCGAGGAGGCCAGTTGGGTGCGGATCTGGTCCTTGGTGCTGGCCGGGAAGGCGTCCACGATGCGGTCCACGGTGCGGGCGGCGCCGGTGGTGTGCAGAGTGCCAAAGACCAGATGCCCGGTTTCCGCTGCGCTGACAGCGGCTTCGATGGTGGCGAGGTCGCGCATTTCGCCCACCAGAATGATGTCGGGGTCCTGGCGCAGCGCACCGCGGATGGCATCGGAAAAGCTGGGCACGTCCACGCCGATTTCGCGCTGGGTGACGATGCATTTCTTGTGCTGGTGAAAATACTCAATCGGATCCTCGGCCGTGATAATGTGGCCTTCGACGTTCTCGTTGATCCAGTTGATCATGGACGCGAGGGTGGTGGATTTTCCCGAGCCGGTCGGCCCTGTAACCAGGATGAGTCCGCGCGGCCGTAACAGCAAATCCTTGATGCGGTCGGGCAGGCCCAAATCGCGCATGGAAAACATTTTGTAGGGAATCTGGCGCAGAACCAGGCCGTAATTACCTTTGGCTTTGAGCACGGAGACGCGAAAGCGCGCCTTGTCCATAAACGCGAATGCGAAGTCCGCCGCGCCAATCTGCTTGGCTTTTTGCTGGTGGTGATCGGAGGCGATCGAGCGCATGAGTTGTTCGGTGTCTTCCGGGGTCAGCTTGGGGCCGTCCACCGGGGCCATGCCGCCCGCAACCCGCAGGGTGGGGGCCTGCCCAACCTGAAGGTGAAGGTCCGAGGCACCCTCGTCCACCATCAGGTTAAGCAAATCGTTCATTTCGTAGCTCATGACGTACGGGGCGCGGAGCGGGCAGGGGCGCCAGTTTAGACCATCGTGGCCGAGACCACTTCGTCAATGGAAGTCAAACCACTGGTGATTTTGCGCACGCCATCTTCGCGCATGGTACGCATGCCGATTTCGCGGGCCTTCTGGCGCAATTCGACCAGCGAACGATACTCGTAAATCATCTGCTGCACTTCTTCGTTAATCAGGAAGAGTTCGAACAAGCCCATGCGGCCACGGTAACCCAGGCCCATGCAGCGCTGGCAGCCTTCGCCCTTCATAAAGGTGGCCTGGGCGGCCTGCACTTCATTGAGGCCGATGCTCATCAAATCCTTCTCTTCGGGCTGGAAAGGCTTTTTGCATTGCGTGCAAATTTTGCGGACCAGGCGCTGGGCCAGCACCGCGCGCAGGGAGGCGGAGACGAGGAAGGGCTTGACCCCGATGTCCACCAGGCGGGTGACGGCGCTGGGCGCATCATTGGTGTGCAGGGTGGAAAACACCATGTGGCCCGTCAGCGAGGCGTTGATGGCGATTTCGGCGGTTTCAAAGTCGCGAATTTCACCGATCATGATGATGTTCGGGGCCTGGCGAAGCATGGCGCGCAGGGCGCGGGCAAAGGTCATTTCCACCTCGCGGCGGACTTGCACCTGGTTGATGCCGGCCATTTGGTATTCGACCGGGTCCTCCACGGTGATGATCTTTTTGTCCGGCTGGTTGATGTAATTCAGCGCGGAATAAAGGGTGGTGGATTTACCGGAGCCAGTCGGGCCGGTGACGAGGAAAATGCCGTCGGCCATAGCCACGATTTTCTCGAAGATCACCTGGTCGTCGGAGAAAAACCCGAGTTGCGGCAAGCCGAGGTTCAGGCCCTCCTTGTCGAGAATTCGCATGACAATGCTTTCACCGTAAACGGTCGGCAGCACCGATACGCGCAAGTCAATGTCCTTGGCATTAACGGAGACTTGAATGCGCCCGTCTTGCGGGATGCGTTTTTCGGCGAGGCTGACATTGGCCATCAGTTTCAGGCGGGAAGTAATCGTCGGCTGGAGGCGCTTGGGCGGATTTTCCACTTCAATCAGCACACCGTCAATGCGGTAGCGGACGCGGAAGCGTTTTTCCAGCGGCTCCATGTGAATATCCGACGCGCGGCGCTTGACGGCCTCGCTGATGAGCATGTGCACATACTTGATGATGGGGCCGTCATCATCTTTAACTCCTTTACCAGCGGCCGCGGTCTTGGCGTTCTTTTCGTTCTCGGCCTTGAATAAATCTCCGTATTCCCCGCCGGCCGCCACTTCGTAATTCTGGTTGATGGCTTCTTGAATTTCCTGTGGGCTGCACAAATAGGTGGTGATGGACACGTTCAGCAACTTGCTGAGGCTGTCCACGGCATCAACGTTGAACGGGTCGCTAATGGCCAGGTCGAGTTGGTTGGCGTCCAACTGCATGGGAAACACCTTGTAGCGGTCCGTCAATTCCCGGGTGACCAGCTTCAGGGTGTCTTCAGAGGGGCGTACATCAACCAGATTGGCCACCTCCATGTTGAATTCGGCGGCGAGGGCCTGGTAGATCTGCTCCTGCCGGATGTTGTGGCTCTCAATCAGCACCTCGATGGTGGAGGCATCCACTTGATCGGCAGGGGTCTCGGGTTTGACTTGATGGCGGGCCGAGGCCACAGCCTCGGCATCCACCAGGCCTTTGTCTTGGAGCAATTGGAGTACGAAATCGTCAGCTGAGGTCACGCCGGTAACGCCGCGAGGGACTTTTGGGGTTAAATGAGGGGGGTTCTAGCGATTGAGGCCAACCAGGAATTCCGCATTGGATTTGGTTTTCTTCACGCGGGTGATCAGCATCTCCATCGCTTCGGTTGAAGGTATACCTTTCATTGCTCGACGCAATGAATAAATTTTTTGCAGTTCATCTTTGTGGTAGAGCAGTTCTTCCTTGCGCGTGCCGCTCTTTTCGAAATTGAGGGCGGGGAAGATGCGCTTGTCGGACAAGGTCCGGTCGAGGTGCAACTCCATGTTGCCGGTGCCCTTGAATTCCTCGAAGATGACTTCGTCCATCTTGCTGCCGGTTTCCACGAGCGCAGTGCCGAGGATGGTCAGGCTGCCGCCGCCCTCGATGTTGCGGGCCGAGCCAAAAAACCGCTTGGGTTTTTGCAGCGCGCTGGCCTCCACGCCGCCGGAGAGAATCTTGCCGCTGCTGGGCATCATGGTGTTGTACGCGCGCGCCAACCGGGTGATGGAATCGAGCAGGATGACGACATGGTGGCCGTATTCCACCATCCGCCGGGCCTTCTCGATGACCATTTCGGCGGCGTGAACGTGGCTTTCCGCCGCTTCATCAAAGGTCGAGGAAATCACTTCCGCGCCCTGGACGGTCCGGCGAAAGTCGGTGACTTCCTCGGGTCGTTCGTCCACGAGCAGGATAATCATATACACGTCGGGGCGGTTTTCGCGGATGGCATTCGCCATGCCCTGCATGAGGACGGTCTTGCCCGTGCGGGGGGCGGCGACAATCAAGCCGCGCTGGCCCAGGCCCACCGGAGTGAGCAGGTCCACAATGCGCATGGAATGGTTATCCCACTTGGCCTCGGGCGTGGTTTCCATTAAAAAGCGATCCGTGGGGTAATAAGGCACCAGCTCGGTGAAGGGAGTGATGTGGGCGACGTCTTCCGGCGGCTTGCCATTGACGCTGATAATTTTGAGCGCAAACGGGCAGCTTTCCCCATCGCGCGGCGGGTGCGCCCAGACTTCGACTTCATGTCCGCGGCGCAAACCCCAGCGGTCAATCAACCGTTGCGGCATGAAACAGCTCAAAGCCCGCAGACGGTAGTTGTCGGGCGAATAGGCGAGCAGGCCGTGTTCTTCGTCAAGCAAATCAAGGATGCCGACAATCTTGATGGGCTTTTCCTTGGCCCGGGCATCCTTAAGCAAATCACGAATGAGTTGCCGGCGCAGGGGCACCGCCGGGATGGTCAGTTCCGCCTTTTTCGCCACCTCTTCCAGTTCGATGAGCGTCAGTGAATAAAGTTCGTTGAAGTCCACCGGCTTGCCGCCCTGGCCCGTGGCTTCATTGGCCATTCGGTCAATTTCCTCGATTTGCTTAAGGGTTTCCCAAACCGGCAGTTCACCCAATTGCAAACTGCCCACGTCCTGCTCAACGCCGCGTTTGGGCGCGCCATAGGTCTTGGGCTTGTTATAAGGAAGTGGCGGTTTTGGGCCGGGGTTGTAACCGCCGCCACCCTGGGGTGGGTAGGGTTTGCCAAACTTCGGCTTTTTAAAATCGCGGTTGAATTTGCCCTGTTGCTTCCAGGGCTTTTCCCACTGACGTCCACCGCCATAACCACCGCCGCCACCGTAGCCACGATCTCCACGAAAGCCACCCTGAGGCGGCCGGGGATCATAGTGGCGCTGGCCGCCATCGCCTTCGTTTTGCTGGCTGGGACGGTTTTCGCCCGGGCCTTGATTTGGCGCCGGTGGGCTGGCCTCCGTGGTTTCGCTGCGCGCCTCCTCCTGGCGAGGCGGCGGTTCACGAGCATCCTCTCTGTCGGAGCTAAAAGATTGCGGTGCCGATTCGGGCTCCGCGCGGGACTGGGCAAAAGTTTCCGGGGCGGGGCTTGAAGCTGTTTCCACGGAGGATGATTTCCCCCGTCGGCCACGTTTGACGGGCTTGCCGCCCGGTTCAGCATTGGAGCCGGATTCATCGGAGGCCGCGGGCGCGGACTTGGTCAGGCTGGCGGGTTTGGGCCGCCGACCACGCCGCTTCACAGCTTCGTCGGAAGATTTATCGTCGGAATTACTCATGGAATAAAAATGGGGAAAAAGGTGTCGAAACAGCGGGCGGGAACGGGGCAACTAGGTCCCTGAACCAGGGCCAGTCATGGATTAAACGCCAAATTAAGCAGCGAATCCAAAAAGCGCTAAATTTCCGACCAGGTCGGTTAAATGTGGGTGCGGTGTTATGACGGAAGATTGATGAGTTGTGTGGCGAAATGGACGATTTCCCGGCGGAGAAAATCAAGGGAGCCATCATTCAGCACCACCCAATCGGCCCGTTCGATCTTTTGCGACAAAGGCCACTGGCGGCTTTGCCGAGCGGTAACTTCGAGCGGAGTCAGACCCCTTGCGGCCAGCCGGGCAGCCTGTAGCAAGGGACTCGAGGCCATACAAAGCGTGAAATTGAACTCGGAGGCAAGGTTTTTTTCAAAGAGCAGGGGAATCTCAACCACCCAGTCTTGCCGCGGGTTGGCCGAGACCAAGGCCTGCCAGCGCTTCCTAACGATGGGATGCAGCAACCCTTCCAGCCAGTCCAGTTCCTGCGGATCAGCGAAAACAATTTCCGCGACCTTGCGGCGGTCAATGCGGTTGGCCTCCGCAGCCGCCACCCGGTTTCCCCAGCGGTCCAAGGCCGCCGCCTTAACTTTGGCGTCGTTCTCCCACAGTTCCCGGACGATGACATCCGACTCGACTACGCTGAAACCCAATTCGCGAAACATCCCGGCCGCGGTGCTCTTGCCGCAGCCCATGCCACCGGTCAGGCCGAGGCGGAGGGGTTGGCGGACCGGGGTAGTCATGGAAAAATGAAAAGCAAGAATCGTGGCCCACAGGCGCATTACCCATGGCTGAAATTCACGGCCTTGATGATGCCCGCGCCGGGCAGCCGATGAATTTGATCCAGAATTTTTTGCTTATTGAATTCCAGCTCGCAACGCAACGTCGGGTTGGCCACTTGCACGCGCAGAATGGCGCCGCCGACCACTTTTTGCGGACTGCAGCGGTGGGCGTTTTCCTCACCCACAATTTGTTTCCAATTCTGGGCAATGAGGTCTTCCACCTTCACCTGGCCAAATTTGTATTTTTCTTCCAGCACTTCAATCAGGTTGCCGAGCTCATAGGCCGGGCGCAGCCTGGCCACGCTGTGGTCTTCGGGCAGGCCGCGCAGCGTGGCGATGAGGTTATTCGTCTGGCGGGGATATTCCATGCGCTTTAAGCCAGGTAGGGGATGAGGTCGTTCAGAGAGTTGAATGAGGGAATGGCTGGCTCACCGGCGGGCGCTTGGATTGAATACAATGCCGCCTGCCAGCCGGCGGCCCGGGCTGCGTCGTAATCTTGCGCATAACTGTCGCCCACATGCAAGCACGCGGAGGCGGGCAGTTGCAGCGCCTCTTCGACCGCGCGAAACACCCGCGCATCGGGTTTTTCCGCGCCTAATTCACTGGAAATGAAAATTCCGTCGAGTTTCCGCTCCCAGTCCAGCTCCTCGAGCACTTTGCGCAAGCGGGCATCCCAATTCGACAATACGGCGACTTTTCGCCGGCTGCCCGCCAGCGCGGCTAACAGTTCCCCGGCCCCCGGCAAGGCCCGCCAGCGCCGGGCCTGCGAAAACTCGAACCAAAGTTCCTGAAAAACGTCTTGGACCTGGGCTGCCGGGCATTCAGGCTGGATGCAGTGCCGCACGATTTCGCGCCAAAAGGCCTGCGCAGTTTGCTCGCTAATTTCTCGCCGCGCGGGGTTGGCGCGAAGCTTTTTAAAAATTTCCTGGAAGCGTTTATCAATGATAAATGGCGAAAGCAGGACACCAGACTGCAACAGAATTTCCGCGTAAACATGACCAACTCCGGGATAGGGCTCCAGCAAGGTGCCCCCCACGTCGAAGGTCACCATCTGTACCCGCGCGAAATCTATTCCGGCCAGGCTCATGGCAACGCCGGATGCTGGTCGAGTCCCTTCATGGCCTTGATACGGCCCGAAGCGATGGTTTCTTCAAGCCTGCGCTGGGCCTCCGGCAATTGCGCGCGTGAAGCTGGCGGATGATTGAGGTGGTACACAATCGCCCGGCCATGGATAAATTTGCGCCGCACTCCGGCGTGGTAAAGCCGCGCGGCCAAGTCGCTGTCTTCCTTGCCCCAGCCTTCGTAGCTTTCGTCGTAGCCGTTTATCTCGACGAGGTTTTTTTTCCAAATCCCCAGATTGCAGCCAAGGATGCCATGCAAATCCTGGTCGCGGCGGATGGTGGGCCAAGGAAGGCGCACGGATTTAAAGAGGCCGGAAATCTGCCCGCACAATCCCAATTGCAGCAGGGAGCGGCGACCGGCCAGCGCATCAGGCACCGCCGCTTCATCAATAAAACAGCGGCGACATTGCACGAAATAGCCGGTTTCGGCCATCGCGCGGTGGTCGGAAACAAACCGGCAGCTTGGCAGGCAATCTCCATCGAGAAATACCAGGTAGTCGCCCTCCGCCTTCGCGATGGCGTCGTTCAGGATGCGGGCCCGGCGAAAGCCCTGGTGTTCCTGCCAGGCGTGCTTCACGGGCATGGGGGCCTGTTTAGCCCATGTTTCCACTACCTTGCGTGTGGCTGGGCCGGAGCCGTCGTCGGCCACGATTAATTCATCGGCACGATGCTTGGGCTGACACAACCGGGCTAGCACCGCGTCCAGTGCTGCGGGGTTTTCATAAGTGTTGATGACGACGGTCAGGCGCACAAAAAATCAAAAGGTGCAATGGAAAGATCAGGTCTGGGTTTTAATTTATCCGTTTTCATTTTCCCTTCTTAAATTATCTTCGTACAGCTTCGTGTGCCGGAACAGGGCGGAGAAGCTTTGGAAATACGCGATGTAGAATCCGGGATAGCCGTCGAGAAATCCCATCCGTAAAAAATAACAGCGAAAAAACCGCCACCAAGCGCGAAAAATGGTTCCAGCCGACGACCAGCGGGCGTTGTTGGCGCGCAAGCGGGTGAGGTAAATATCGGCATAATAGGGCAATTTCAGCAAATGGTGGTTTAGATCGCGGTAACTGTAGTGGTTCAAATCGCCAGCCAGCTTGGCGGACGGGCCGTCGAGTACCATCTTGTCATGCTCCGGGCTGCCGCCCCACTTGCCCCGGCCCTGACGCAGGAGTCGCAACGACCAGTCGGGGTACCAGTCGCCGTGGCGAATCCAGCGCCCGAGGAAAAATACCTGCCGCGCAAAGTACGCGCCCGCCCACTGCGGGTCGTCGCGTTTGATAAATTTACGAATGCTGGCCGCGAGGGCGGGAGTGACTTCCTCGTCGGCATCAATGCACAGAACCCACGGCTGGGTCGCATAACCCAAGGCAAGGTTTTTTTGGTCGCGGTGGCCCAGCCAGGCGTGTTCGTAAACCCGCGCCCCGTAACGCCGGGCGATGGCCACGGTATCGTCGGTGCAGTCGTTGACCACGACCACAATTTCGCTGCACCATCCAGCGGCGCTAGCGAGGCAGCGCGGCAGGTTGGCGGCCTCATTGTGCGCAATCAGCACCAGGCTGAGCGGAAGTTTTTCGACGGGGGCGTTCATGTTTGCACCGGGATGGGGACAGCCAACGCCTTCTGAATACAGGACCAAACCGCACCCGGCGTTATGGCGGCCATGCAGGGGCAGGCGGCATGGCAGACATGCCAATGCCCGCTGCACGGGCACAAACCACCCTGCACCACCTGATGTTGCGCACCCAAGGGAGCCCAGCGCGATGCGGCCGTGGGCCCAAACAAGCCAATGGTCGGGATATTCAAGCCGGCCGCCAAATGCAGGGGCGCGGTATCCGGCGAAACAAACAACCGGGCGCGGGCGATGGCGGCCAAAAACGTGTCGAGGGGCAAGCCCGGCGGAATCGTAGGCGCCTTGGGCAGTGCGCCCCAGACTTCCGCCAGGAGCGCCTGCTCCCGGGCGCTTGGACCGGAGGACAAGGCTATTTTGACTCCGCTGTCGTGCGCGCGATTGTACAACTCCACCCAATTAGATGCCGGCCATTCCTTTTTTGGCTGGCTGGTGGAAAGATGAAAAATTACCGGATGGCCCGGCAAAATTTGTTCGGCTTCCTTCGCCAAGGCAGGGTCGGCACGAATTTCCAACTTGGGTTCAGCCGGGAAAGGCACACCCCAGGCGCTGAGCACGTGCAGGTCGCGCACGATTTCATGGCGGGTGTGGTCGGCCTCCTCGATACAGCGCGTGTAGGCCATCCGCCGGACAAAATGACCATCCGCCGGCATGACGCCCAGCCGCTCGCGAGCCCCAATCAGGCGGCTCAGGATGGCGCCGCGGTCGTTGCCCACGAAGTCTACGCTGCGGTCAAAATGTTGGTCGCGCAAAGTGCGGATGATGGGCCAACTCGCGTTGAATTGGGCTTTGCCGCGAGTTCGCGGCAGGGCCCAGACTTTATCCAGCCAGGGCAGGTGCCGCAGCATCGGCGCGGCGTCTTCCGCCACCACGACGTGCAATTCAGCCTCCGGCCACTGGTCGCGCAGGGCGCGCAATGCCGGCACCGCCACGACAACGTCGCCCAGATATTTAAACTTGATGGCCAAAATTTTTGTTTTCGACACCGTTGGCCAATATGGTGAGTCTGCCGCCTGATTCCAAGCCCAGACCCACGGTCATGCCGCATCCCGCCGCAGAATTTTTTTCGAAGATTTCCCACCGCAAGCGCATCCTGGTGCTCGATCTGGGGTTTCTCGGCGACACGATTCATTTGATTCCCGCCCTGGCCGCCATTCGCCAGGCGCTGCCCAACGCATGGTTGGAGGTGATGGTGGCTGAACATATCAAGTCCATCCTGGCCGTTTGCCCGTGGCTGGACGGCGTGCGTGGCTATCCCCGTTTTCCCAAAGGTCCGCGCTGGTATGAGGATTTCGGACGGGTGCGGGCGTTGCGGGCGGAAAAATATGACGCGGTCATCAACTTGAACAGCACTGACCGCGCGAGCATCCTCACACGGCTTTCTGGCGCGCCGTTGCGTCTGGGGCACGTGCGTCCCAAAGCACCCGCCTTCTGGCCTTGGTGTTTTACCCATGTGGCCCCGGCGTCCGATGACGCGAAGCCGGTCTATCTGCAACATCTCGAGACGTTGGCCGCCGCCGGTTTTCCTGACCCGGCGTGCAATCCGGGCTTTCCCGTCACCATTCCCGACGACACCCGCCGCCGCATCGAGGCCCGGCTGGGCAACGCCCCGCCGTATGTTCATGTCAGTCCCTTCACCACGATGGACGAAAAGGAACTAGCGGTGTCGGTACTGGCTGAATTCCTCAATAACGCCCACGCCGCCCGGCCCGATTTGGCTATTGTGCTGTCCACGGCGCCCAATCTTCGGGAACAAAACAAGCTGGCCGCATTGCGACCCTTGCTCCGGTTTGAGCCCTGGCGGATTTTTTCGGGTGATTTAAACCTGGTGGAACTGGCCGAGGTAATCCGTCGGGCACGTTTGCATTTGGGAGGGGATTCTGGCGCCCTCCATGTGGCATTGATGATGGGAACGCCGACCCTCTCGTGGTGGCGAGATTACCCTGGCCGGGTGGCCTGGCAACCCACGGGACCGGGGCATTTTGCAGTTATCCTCACCAAAAACTCCGCAGGCCTCGTGGTCGTTAACCCGGGAGAACTAATGCGCGCATTTACCGCCGCCGTGAGTGTGCCGGCGGCTAATTCCACTTAACGCGCGCGCATCATGTGGGTCGGAAAAAATTTCCAGCAAAGCGACGCCCGCCGCGCCTTGAGGTAACCCAGCCAGGATTCCCATGGCAGCGGCCGCAACCATTGCTGCGCATTGCGAGACCGGGATGATAGATCCGTCAGGAGGGGATAGCCGCACTCGCGCATGCCTTGCTGGCAATGGTATTCAATCCACGCCACTTCATCCGCGCCCAACTCGTCCTTCCACCGGTCGAGTGGAATCTGGCTGATTCCTGAAAAAATGTTCCCGTAACTTGAATTACCCCGCCAGGCCACGCCGGCCTTGCTTGGGGCGAGAGTCAATCGTTGGTCGCTGACGCCGATAAATTCGCACACTTGCGCAAGGACAGCCCGGGAATCCGCGAGCAAATCTTCATACCGAATAGAAAGGAATTGCTCCGGCTGGTCGCGCAGGCGCTGGCGTTGCCACACACTGCGGTTCCATTCATTAACCAGGCGGAAGGATTTGGTGTGGCGGCCGCGCTGCCGGCGCAGAACTTCCTGGCGCGAGGCAAACACCGCCCGCGGGTCACGCACGATTTGAATGAGTTTGGCTTCCGGGAAATGCTTGAATAAATGATCGGAAAAATAGTCATTACCCGGGGTTTTTTCGACGAAAATGTGCGGACATTCATGGGCGGTCGGCCACGTCTCGGCAAAAGCCCGAAAGAGGCAATGCAGGACATGCCGGGGGCCGCCGGTGGGGCGTTGTTTGGCGCGATATAAAAAATTCCTTTTGAAGGCCACGAAAGGAAAACCCTCCAGGCGGACCCTGGACACCCATGAACTGGAACCACCTGGCGCGAACCGCTCCGGGTTCAGTTCCGCTATCTCCGTATGCTCAAGTAGATAGCGAGCGAGACGCATGGCATCATGAACCCCAACTTTTTTAATGCTCTGGTCGAACAGGTAAATCTCCTTGGGGAAGACCAGGAGTTCGGGATGGCTGTCCAGCAAGGAGAGCAGCAAGGTTGTGCCGGAGCGGGGTGCTCCCCCGATAAAAATTTCCCGGGTGGCCAGTGGTGCAACGGAGTTTTCCGGGGAATGGTAAGGTTGGGCGGCGAAGATCATTAGGGTGATTTTGTGCGAGTGAATCAAACATTCGTATGAAGATAGAGAATAATCTAGTCACGTTAGTCTTACCAGCGTTATTTTACGTTAGTATTGTAATAAAAAAACCTCGGCTGTTGCGACATATTTGGGCTTCTCTCAGGCCGGTCTGCGGCCTATTCTACGGGGTAAATATGCGATATTTGCGACGCAAGCTCCTCAATCTGCAGGAAACCCTGGATCCCGAGCATCTGCGCGCACTGGCGCGCGGCGTTTCCGGCGCAGAACTGAAGCAGATCCGCCGCCGCCGCCGCCCCACGACGCCCCCGGGGGAATTCAAACGGGCCGTCTTGCGGGAATATGCCCAGCGTTATCATCCGCGCGTGTTTATCGAAACCGGCACCTACCAGGGCGACACACCGTGGGCCATGATGGAGTATTTTGAGTCGCTCCACACCATTGAACTTTACCCGCCGTTTGCCAAAGCGGCCCGAGAACGTTTTCGCAATTATCCCAAAATTACCTGCCACGAAGGCGACAGCACCGTTATTTTGCCCCGGTTGCTGGCCACCATTAACGAACCCTGCCTGTTCTGGTTGGATGGACATTCCAACGGTGTGGACAGCGGCAAAGGTGAAGTCGAAAGCCCCATTCTCGCGGAACTCCAAGCCGTTCTAAACCATCCGGTTTCCGGCCACATTATCCTAATTGACGATGCGTTGATGTTCGACCACGGAAAGGGTTACCCGAGCCTGGCCAAGGTGCAGAAGCTTATGAAGCCGCGCTACCCGAATTATACGCTGGCTGACGACATTGTCCGTCTCACCCCGTGAACTTCCAGTTGTAACCTGGCGGGTATTTTTAAACCGGTTTGATCCAGGCCGAGAATTTTTCGCGTTGAGCCAGGAGATAACGCGGAAAGGTGTCGTCCAACGGTACGAATTGCAGTTTCCAATTTTGGCCCGGCAATGTTTCACCACGGTTGATGGCGGTCTCAATGACTTTGGCGTCGGTAAACTCGGGCTGGTTGAATTCCTGATGGGCATAGGCGAGCAACTTTTCGCGCACGCGGTCGGCGCCGCCCATGAAGCTAAAATGCCAGCCGCCATCTTCCACAATTTTGTAGCCACTGTAGCGAGCTTCATCCGCCGTGGAAAAATCCCGGTAATGCAGCATCCGTGTGCCGAAGGTAAAAGGCGGTTCCAAAAATCGGCAGTTCAGGAAGTAATTATAGGGCGCCTGCTTGAATTTGTAGATGTAGGGATGGTTGCGGCGCAGATGCTTCCGCAGGTCTTTCGGGTAGGTGAGGCCCTTGACCAGCCAGGAGTTCAAGGCCGCGTGGGCCAGGCCGCTCGACCAAGTGTCCACCTTGGGCAGGGCCCGGCTGGCGGAGGTGACAGTGGTAGCCCGGGGAATTTCGTCGAGATCGGAAATCAGGATCACGTCGTCTGGCTGGCATTGGGTCAACCCGCGGGCGATGGCGTTGCGCTGAAAGCGTTCCAGCACCCACGGGTTTTTCGCCCTGGGCAGGTCATCCACTATGATGTGGATGATTTTATCCTGAAACTGGCTGAAGCGGGCCCGATTATTCTGGAAGTGCAGCGGCTTGGGCAGACCGGTGTGGGTTTGGGTCGCCTCCACCAGCACAAATTTGTCCACCACGTCCGCCAGTTCGTTTAGCCGCAACTCGAGCAGTTCGAGCTCGTTGAAAAAAGTAAAGCCGTCGTAAATCATGTTTCCAGAGGTAAAGCGGGGGTCATAGTGGGGTGGGTAGGCGCAAAATCAACAGTATTTTCCCTCGGTTCGCCGGTCACGTTTCCGTCCGAATCGGTTGGCCGGCAAAACGTTTCTTCAATAATTCCACGGCCAGGGCTTCTTCCCGAGCAAACGGTCGCGCAGCCAGCGAAAAGCGTGCTCCGGCCACCGGCTGAGATACTTTAAGAGTGAGAGGCCTTTGTCTTTCTTCAGGATGTGCCACTGCAGGGGATCAAATAATGGCGGCTTGAAATTGGGGTCGCAATATTCACGGTATAGGACCTGCCAGTCCCAATTGGTGAAGTTTTGCAGGTATTGGAGGCCCCAGCAGGGGCCTTCCGACGAGGGGTATTTGAAGCAATGATAACCAAACTGATTCTGATCCAGCAGAATCAGGTTGTTCACTATGCTGAGTTCGGAGGAACGCAAAAGTTCCTGGTCAAATTCCGCCCAGTTCTGGATCACTTTGGTCCAGCCGTTATTGAGCAGAAAGGAAACCCAGATATGGCTTTCGGAATGGAGGCGGTTTTTCATGCCTCGGACGCACCAGCGGGGCGAGCCCTGGTTGAACCAATTCGCGTCTTGCGCCGTCATAAGCGGAATGTCCCAGATGTTCAGCACATCTAACCGCAAGCCGAAATACATGAAATCGCAGGGATAAAACAAAAAGCGCCGCGGGTTGGCCACGGAGGGGCACTTGCGGGGGTGCAGCGTGCCAATGGACTTAATGATTACGCGCTGTTCCAGTATCTTGCATGCTGGATTGCGGGCGGGAAACCGATCAAACCACGACAAAAACCCCGCATGGTCTAGGCGGGTGTCCGAGCGGAGTTTGAGCGCGTATTTCCGGGTGCCGGCTTGCAAACCGTTCCGCGTCGAAACAATTTGCCGGTTCACGTTATTGCGGAAGGTCTCATCATTCCCATAAGGAAAAGAACCGGGGTCGTCCGAAAGCACGACCTGGTCAACATTCAGGCCGCTGACGTCGGTGCCCTTCCAGGTTGATAATATCAGCGCGGCGCCCGGCAAATGCTCGCGCAGACTGGCGATCACGGCTTCAGTTTCCCCCATCCCGGTCCGCCCGACTTTTTTTCGCGAAACCGCCCCTTGAATAATCACGTCAATCTCATTCAAATTAATCATCGGTTGGAAGCGCCCAGTGCCAGCACGGTTGTTCAAAAATATTTGCCGGCTACCGACGGTCAATCCTTTTTGCCCAGTTTGGGCAGCACTTCTTTTTGAATTATCTCGCCGCCGATGTCGGGATAGGGGTGGACCACGTCCTGACGGTAGAAATTCCTGGGGTCGGCATAAGTGCTGTCCGTCAAATCCACCACCTCGGGAAAAACCTGGTGGACGCGGGCCTGCCAGGCCGTGAAGGCAGGCCCCAGGCCGACCCGGCGTATCCGCACCATTTCTTCCGTATCGACTGGAATCATGTAAACGAGAAACGGTTGGCCGCGTTTTTCGAGGGCGGCCCGCAACGGTTCCAGCATGGCCAGCCGTTCTGGCACAAACTTATAGCCGCGGAGCAGGGTTTCGTAGTTGTCTAGCATTTGGGCGTGAACAATGGAATCGCCATGGTCGTAATGGTCAAACCAGCCGGTTGGGACAAACGTGCCATCTGCCAAATAGTTGGGGGGCTGATGAAACCATGCGCTCGCAAGTGTTTTGAATGAGCCGCCCACCGCTTGTAAACTTAACAAATTATCCAGTTTGTTGTGCAGCGTGTCGGGCAGAGGGAGATGCTCACCCAGAGCACAACTGTTGCTAAACTGGAGGTAGTCCAACTCGACCACCACGAGCGGCGAGGCGGCAGGGACGTGTTGCAGCATTTCCAAATCATTTTCAATCATCGAACCGCCCACGCCGGCATTGAAAAAATGCAAAGGTTGCGTAACCAGCGTGGTATTGGCCATGGCCGCTTTACTGTTGCCGAGCAGCACCGCATCGTTGGCATGGCGTTGCAGGCCGAGCAATTTAAACTGGCGTTCCGCAGTAACATTATAAAAGCCTAGCGTGTTGCGGCCAAAATAGGCGTTGGGGTCCACCCAGAAATTAAGCGCGGCCAGCAGCGTCATGACGCCACCGGCGATGGCGACGACCATCAGCACGTAGCGGCGCGCCTGGAATTCCGCGGCGAAGTCGGGGGGAGTCATGGTGCGCGAAGGAATCAAAATTGATAATAGAGAAATTCACTGATCGTGGAAAGCGAAAGCAGGCAGGCCACCAAAATAACCGTGATGCCCACCGCCCAGGTCGGCGTCGGTCTCCAACGCAATTTCTGTCCAATCCACCCCGCGGGCGGCGTTTTTTCGTCCAGGCCCAGTACCGGCTGAAAGCGGGCACAGATGGTTTGCGAATTGGGCGCGGCCAGAGCGCAGCCATAAAGCAGCGCCAGCCACAGCCAACGCTCCGGCTTGAGCATACTGATGGCGGTGGTGCCGTCGGCGACCAGCGTCGGACCGTGCCCGATCATGGTCTGCAACATGACC